>NZ_QQNA01000288.1 GCF_003346515.1 Streptomyces corynorhini | reverse complement strand
CGGCCTCGTACACGGTGTGCCGGGGGTTCAGCGAGCCGCTCGGGTCCTGGAGGACCAACTGGACCCGTTTGCGGTACGACTTGAGGGCGCGCGACCGGTACGAGAGCGGCTCCCCGGCGAACGTGACCCGGCCGGTGGTCGGCGGGACCAGGCCGAGCAGGGTGCGCGCGAGGGTGGTCTTGCCGCAGCCGGACTCGCCGACGAGGGCCACGATCTCCCCGGCGCCGATGTCGAGGTCGACGCCGTCGACCGCGCGGGCCGGCGGGGCGCCCCGCCGGCCGGGGAAGGTGACGTTCAGCCCGGCGGCGGAGAGCAGGGGCGGGGAGGTCATGGAGGGCTCCTGGGACAGTGCGGTCACGACAGCGGCTCCGCCGGGACCGGCGCGTCGATCCGGACGCAGGCCGCCCGTCGGCCGGGGGCCGCGTCCCGCAGCGCCTGGTCCTGCTCGGCGCAGAGGTCCAGGGCGACGGGGCAACGGGGATGGAACGTACAGCCGCTCGGCAGCGCCGACGGGTCGGGCGGGTCGCCCGGCAGCCCGCGCGGGGCGCGGCGCGAGGCGGGGTCGCCGATGCGCGGGAAGGCGGCGGAGAGCGCCCGGCCGTACGGGTGGAGCGCGGCGTCGTACACCGCGCGCGCCGGGCCCTCCTCGACGACGCGGCCCGCGTACATGACGGCGAGCCGGTCGCAGGTGTCGGCGAGCACGGCCAGATCGTGGCTGATCATGAGCAGGCTGATGTCCTGGTCGGCGACGAGCTGTTCGATGAGCCGCAGGATCTGCGCCTGGATCATCACGTCGAGCGCGGTGGTCGGTTCGTCGGCGACGATCAGCCGGGGGCCGCAGGCGAGCGCCATGGCGATCATCACGCGCTGGCGCTGGCCGCCGGAGAGTTCGTGCGGGTAGGCGTCGACGCGGGCCGCCGACAGGCCGACCTGCTCCAGCAGCCCGGCCGCTCGGCGGCGGGCGGCGGCCGGGGTGGCGTGCCCGTGCAGCAGCACCGGTTCGGCGATCTGGTCCCCGACGCGGTGGACGGCGTTGAGGGAGTGCATCGCGCCCTGGAAGACGATCGACGCGCCCGCCCACCGTACGGCGCGCAGCCTGCCCCACTTCATGGCGAGGACGTCCTCGCCGTCGAGCAGGATCTGCCCGGACAGCGTGGCCGTGGGGGGCAGCAGCCGCAGCAGCGCGAGGGCGAGGGTGGATTTGCCGCAGCCGGACTCTCCGGCGATGCCCAGCTTGCTGCCCGACTCCAGCGTCAGGTCGAGGCCGCGTACGGCGGGCACGGCCGAGGGGCCGAAACCGTAGGTCACCCGCAGGTCCCTGATCTCCAGCAGCGCGCTCATCGGGAGACCCCCAGCTTCGGGTTGAGCACGGACTCGACGGCCCGGCCGCAGAGCGTGAAGGCGAGCGCGACGAACGCGATGGCGATCCCGGGCGGCGCCAGATACCACCAGTGGCCGGAGGAGACCGCCCCGGCCTCGCGCGCGTCCTGGAGCATGCCGCCCCACGAGACGATGATCGGGTCGCCGAGTCCGAGGAAGGCGAGGGTCGCCTCCGTCAGGATCGCGGCGGAGATGCCGAGGGTGGTCTGCGCGAGCACCAGCGGCATCACATTGGGCAGCACATGGCGCGTCATCACATGCCGGTGTCCGCCGCCCAGAGCCCGCGCGCGCTCGATGTAGGGGCGGGACTCGACGGCGATGGTCTGGGCCCGTACGAGCCGTGCGGTGGTCGGCCAGCTGGTGACGCCGATGGCCAGGATCACCGTCCAGATCGACCGGGACATCACCGTGGCCAGCACGATGGCCAGGACCAGCGTCGGCATCACCAGGAACCAGTCGGTGACGCGCATGATCACGGTGGCGAACCAGCCGCCGTAGTGCCCGGCGACGATGCCCACCAGCGTACCGATGGCCACCGACAGCCCGGCGGCCAGCAGCCCGACCGTCAGCGAGACCCGCGAGCCCCAGACCAGCAGGGAGAGCAGCGAGCGCCCGAACTGGTCCGTGCCGAGGGGGAACCGCGCGCTCGGCGCTTCCAGGGCCGTGCCCGGCGCGGCGGTCACGCTCTGCACGTCACTGCCGACGAGCAGCGGTGCGAACAGGGCCATCAGCGCGATGAGGGAGAGCCCCGCGAGCCCGAACAGACCGCCGCGGTGGGTGCGGTACCGCCGCCAGAAGCGGACCGCCGAGGCGCGGCGGCGGGCGCGGGCGAGCGCGGCGGCCGACTGCGGGGGCGGCGCGGCCGAGGGAGCCGCGGCGGCGGCCGACGCCGTCGGTGGTGTCGGTGGTGTTGGCGGTGTCGGTGGTGTTTTCTCCAGTGTCATCGGCCCACCCGGGGATCGAGCAGCGGATAGAGCAGGTCGGCGAGGAGATTCATCAGGATCATCGCACCGGCGAAGACCACGAAGAGCCCCTGGACGAGCGGCAGATCGGGCACGCTCAGCGCCTGGTAGAACAGTCCGCCCAGGCCCGGCCAGGAGAAGACCGTCTCGACCAGGATCGAACCGGCCGCCACATGGCCGAGATTGATGAAGACCATGGTGACCGTGGGCAGCAGCGCGTTGGGTACGGCGTGCCTGCGGCGCACGAGGTCGTCCCGCAGCCCCTTCGCCCGCGCCGTCGTCAGGTAGTCGCCGCCCATCTCGTCCAGCAGCGAGGACCGCATGACGAGCAGCGTCTGCGCGTAGCCGACCGCGACCAGTGTGATCACCGGCAGCACCATGTGGTGGGCGACATCGAGCACCTGGCCGAAGCCGGTCGAGTCGCCCGACGACATGCCCCCGGTGGGGAACATGCCGGGGATCGGCCCGATGCCCACCGCGAAGAAGATGATCAGCAGCAGTCCGAGCCAGAAGGCCGGCACGGACCACAGGGTGAGCGCCACACCGGTGTTGAGCCGGTCCCCGAGGCTGCCGTTGCGCCAGGCGGAGCGGGTGCCCAGCCAGAGGCCGAGTGTCGAGTAGATCAGGACGGCGACGCCGGTGAGCAGCAGCGTGGCGGGCAGCTTCTCGGCGATCAGCTCGCCGACCGGCGCGTGGAACTGGTACGACATGCCCAGGTCCCCGGTGAGCGCCTTGGCGCAGTAGTCGGTGAACTGCTGCCACACCGGCAGATCGAGGCCGAACTGGCGGCGCAGCGTGGCCAGTTGCTCCGCCGTCGTCGGGGTGCCGTGGGTCATGGCCTTGACCGGGTCGCCCGGGAGGATCCGGAAGAGGAAGAAGCTGGTGACGAGGACGGCGAACAGCGAGACGGCCGCGCCGCCCAGCTTGCCCGCCACATAGAGCGGATACGCGGCCCTGGTGCCGGAGGCGGCGCGGGCGGTCCGGCCGGATGGCTCCGTACCCAGCGGGCCGCCCGCCGCCTCCCGCACCACGCCGGGGGTGCTTGCGCCGCTCATGGGTTATTCACGGTCTTCCGCGGTGGCACGGCGACGCCTCATGAGGAGGCCCCCGGCGGCGGCAGCGACCACGACGACGGCCCCGACGCCGATCAGCACCCCGGTCGAGGAGCCGCCGGACGCGCTGTTCGTGGTCTTGTCGGCGGGGACGGCCGACCACCAGCTCCAGTAGCCGTCCTGGCCCCAGATGTTCCCGGCCGCCTCCGGCATCGTCGTGATCGACTTGATCTGGTCGGTGCGGTACGCCTCGACCGCGTTCGGATACGCCATGACGTTCATGTACCCGGTGTCGTACAGCCGCGACTCCATCCGCTTGACCAGATCCGCCCGCTTGGCGGTGTCGTACTCCGCCACCTGCCGCGCGTAGAGGTCGTCGAACCGCTTGTCGCAGATGAAGTTGTCGGTGGCGCCCGCGTCCTTCGGCGTGGCCGGAAGGGAACCGCACGTATGAATGGAGAGGACGTAGTCGGGGTCCGGGTTGACGGACCAGCCGTCGAAGGCCAGATCGTAGTCACCCGCGAGCCAGGGGTCGGAGACGTTGTCGAGGCACTCGACCTTCAGCCCGATACCGAGCTTCCCCCACCACTCCTGGAGGTACTTGCCGACCGCCTTGTCGTTCGGGTCGGTGGCGTGGCAGAGGATCCGGTAGTCGAGCGGCTTGCCGTCCTTGCCCAGCCGCTTGCCCGCGCTGTTCGTCCGGTAGCCGGCCTTGTCGAGCGTCCGGGCCGCGGCGGCGGGGTCGTACGCGATCCTCTGGCTGTCCGAGGGCTGCCAGAAGTACGACTCGAAGCGCGGCGGGATGTATCCCTGGCCCTCGACGGCGTGTCCCTGGAAGACCTTGTCCACGATCGTCTCGCGGTCGACGGCCTGGAAGAGCGCTCTGCGGATGGCCGGATCCCGCAGCGAGGCCGCGCCGTCGCCGAACTTCTCGCCGTCCTTGGAGCGGGCGCCGGGGTTGGTGGCGAGCGCATAGAAGCGCCGGCCGGGCGCGTCGTTGACCTTGATGTCGTCGGCGTTCTTCAGCGCGTCCGCCTGGGCCGGGGTGAGGTTCGAGGCGAAGGACACCTCGCCCTTCTGGAGCGCGGCCACGGCCGCGTCCCCGTCCTTGTAGTACTTGAAGACCAGCTCGTCGAAGCTGGGCGTGCCGCGCCAGAAGGTCTTGTTCGGCTTCAGCTTGATGTACTGGTCGACCTTGTAGTCCGTGATGATGAACGGACCGTTCCCGACGATCGGGAACGTCTTGTCGTTGTTGAACGTGGCGAAGTCGCCGACCTTCTCCCAGATGTGCTTCGGCACGATCGGCACGTCGAGCGCGGTCATGGTGGCCTGCGGCTTCTTCAACTTGATGACGAGCGTCGTCGCGTCGGGCGCCGTGACCTCGTCGAAGTTGGCGGTGTAGCTGCCGTTGGCGGTGGCCGCGTTCGGGTCCTTCATCATCTTGTCGAACGTCCAGGCCGCGTCCTCCGCCGTCGCCGGCTTGCCGTCGGACCAGGTGGAGTTCTCGCGGATCGTGTACGTCCAGGTGAGCTTGTCCGCCGAGGGCTTCCACGCGGTGGCGAAGCCGGGGACGGCGTGCGCGTCCTTGGGGTCGTAGTTCGTCAGGTACTCGTATGCCAACCGGTGAATGCTGGTGCTGGTCAGCCGCTGCGCCAGGAACGGGCTGAGCGAGTCGACGCTCTGGCTGACCGCGACGGTGAGAACCTGGCTGCCCTCGGCGGCGCTCGCCTGCCGCGGCGCCGGGAGCAGCGGGCCGAGCGGCAGCACGGATCCGGCCGTCAGCGCGGCGGAGGCGGCGCCGGAGAGCAGGATCCGGCGGAGACGGATGCGCGGAGGCCGGCGGGGGCGAGGCTGGGCGGGCTGTCGCGCGGTGCGCGTGGGAACTCTTTCGACCATGGGACGGTGACCTCGTGTTATCACTCGCACGGAGAAGCCGGGCTGCTGGTTCGCCAACTGGTGAAGCGAAGGTTTATCAGCGCTTGTCCGGTCAGTCAACGGTCGTTCAAACCCCGTGTGGTCTGCGGTAATGCGTCGAGGGGCCGCACCGTGGAGACGGTGCGGCCCCTCATTGGTCTCGACCTCTGAAGCGTTACTGCTGAGGCGCTGGCGGTACGGGTGGGGTCTGCTGCGGAGGCCATTCGGCGGGCGGTACGGTGCCCGGCGCGCCCGGCTGATTCTGCTGGCCGGGCTGTCCCGGTTGCCCCGGCTGGCCGGGCTGTCCCGGCTGGGGCTGGCCGGGCTGGCCGGGCTGGGGGTGGCCTTGCGCGGGGTTGGCCTGGGGTGCCGGATAGTGCGGTGGTGGCTGGCCCTGGCCGTGGGCGGGCTGCTGCGGTTGTGGCTGCTGAGGCTGTTGCGGCAGACCGGGCGGCGGCGCCTGCTGCCAGCCCTGCTGGGCGGCCGCGCCCGGCTGCGGTCCGGCGTACTGCTGCTGCGGTGGGTAGGGCGGGCGCTGCTGCGGGGGTTGCTGCTGTGGCTGCTGATACTGCTGCGGCGGGTAGGGCTGGCCGGGCATCGGCTGACCGGGCATGGGCTGTCCCGGGATCTGCTGTCCCGGCATGGGCTGACCGGGCATGGGCTGACCCGGCATCGGCTGACCGGGCATGGGCTGGCCCGGCATCGGCTGGCCCTGGTAGCCGGGCATCGGCGGGGCGAGGTGCGGCGGCGGGTTGCCGTCCGCCGTCCACAGCCCTTGCGCCTGCTGGGCCCGAACGAAGTCCTCGGCCACCAGCGCCGAGAGGTGGAAGTACGCCTCGCGCGTCTTGGGCCGCATCATGTCGAGGTCCACCTCGGCACCGGCCGCCAGATGTTCGTCGAACGGCACCACGACCACGCCGCGGCAGCGCGTCTCGAAGTGCTGCACGATGTCATCGACCTTGATCATCTTGCCCGTCTCGCGGACCCCGGAGATGACCGTCAGCGAGCGCTGCACCAGCTCGGCGTACCCGTGCGCGGAGAGCCAGTCGAGCGTCGTGGAGGCGCTGCTCGCCCCGTCCACCGAGGGCGTCGAGATGATGATCAGCTGATCGGCGAGGTCCAGTACCCCGCGCATCGCGCTGTAGAGCAGACCGGTGCCCGAGTCCGTGAGGATGATCGGATACTGCTTGCCCAGCACATCGATGGCACGCCGGTAGTCCTCGTCGTTGAACGAGGTCGAGACGGCGGGGTCCACGTCGTTGGCGATGATCTCAAGGCCGGAGGACGCCTGAGAGGTGAACCGCCGGATGTCCATGTAGCTGTGCAGGTGCGGAATCGCCTGGACGAGGTCCCGGATGGTGGCCCCGGTCTCCCGTCGCACGCGGCGGCCGAGTGTCCCGGCGTCCGGGTTGGCGTCGATCGCCAGGATCTTGTCCTGCCGCTCGGTCGCCAGGGTCGAGCCGAGCGCGGTGGTCGTCGTGGTCTTGCCGACACCGCCCTTGAGGCTGATGACCGCGATCCGGTAGCAGGAGAGCACCGGGGTACGGATCAGATCGAGCTTGCGCTGCCGCTCGGCCTCCGCCGCCCTGCCGCCGATCCGGAAGCGCGACCCTCCTGACGTGGGACGGCTGCTCTTGGCCTTCGGCTTGTTGTTGCGCAGCAGCCGGTCCGAGGACAGTTCGACGGCCGCCGTGTAGCCGAGCGGCGCGCAAGCTCG
>NZ_QQNA01000287.1 GCF_003346515.1 Streptomyces corynorhini | reverse complement strand
CTGAACCCGTGACAGCCGCCGGGTATCTCCTCATCCGGCGGCTGTCACGGGTTCAGGTCTGAGAGAGGAGGAACGGGTCACATGATGGGACTTCTGCTCGCCGTCGGCGTGGGAATCGCCGTGTTCGGCGTCTTCTACGGCATCCGTATCTACCGCGCGGACGCCCGGCTGCCGGGAGACCTGGCCGTCGCGCTGGAGGTCGGTGCCACCCGTACGACCGCCGTCGGATCGGGGATCGACCGGCTCGGCATCCGCTGGGCCCCCGGCGTGCTCCGGATGATGGGCCCCAAGCGGGTCGACGCGCTGCGCCGCCGGCTGGACATGGCCGGCAATCCGGGCGGCATGACGGTCGACCGCTTCGCCGCCCGCCGCGCCGTGTACGGCGCCCTGGGCGCGGGGGCGGCCCTGGCGATGCTGGCCAGGGGACAGACCGTCATCGCGCTGATCGCGCTGGTGTACGGTCTGGTCTGGCCCGACGTGATCATCCGGGCCGCCATCAGCCGACGCAAGGCGGACATCGAGCGCACGCTGCCGGACTTCCTCGACGTCCTCGCCGTCGTCGTCTCGGCGGGCCTGGGCTTCCGGCAGGCGCTGGAGCGCGTGGCCAGCAAGTACAGCGGCCCCTGGTCGGACGAGCTGAGCGTGACCCTGCGCCAGATGGACATGGGCGTCAGTCGCCGCGAAGCCTTCGACCAGCTGCGCAAACGCAACGCGTCCGAACAGGTGTCGATGTTCGTGACGGCACTTCAGCAGGGCGAGGAACTGGGCGCGCCCATCGTCGACACCCTCATCCAGATCGCCAACGACATGCGCAGGGCCGACGCCCAGAACGCCCGCCGCAGCGCCGCACAGGCCGTACCCAAGAGCACACTTGTCGTGACCATGGTGATGTTGCCCGCCACCATGATTCTCATCGTGCTCAGCTTCTACTACGGATCCGGCGTCGACTTCGGGGACATCCTCTCCGGGTGACGCCCCCTCGGCACCACCCTGTCGGCGCCCCCACCCGGGGGAACCGGCCCCGCCCGCCCCTCATCCGCAGACCGCAGACCGCCGACCAACGGGAGGTGACCCCCATGGCCCCCAAGACCTTCACCCTCACCGGCGGAAACTCCGGCGACATATCCCGCTCGACCTCGGCCGCGCGCAACCGCGTCCCGTCGCTGCCGATCCAGGTCAACGCCCTTCAGGCACTGTGCCGGCAGACCTTCGGGTTCCGGCTGGCGATGATCGCGCTGGCCACGCCCTTCGCGTTCGCGCGCACCTCGTCGCACCTGGGCACCTGGCTGGTCGCCTCGTCCGTACTCGTCACCTTCATGGTGTCCTACGTACTGCTGCGCGACTGGGAGCGGTTCGGACCCATCCTGCTGCGCCACCCCGCACTGCTCGCCGCCGACATGCTCTTCGGCGCGCTGCTGCTGGTCACGGCGTCCCCCGACTCGACACTCGCCTACGTCACCATCTGCACCCCGCTGCTCGCCGGGCTGGTGTACGGGTGGCGCGGCGCCGCCTTCTTCGCCGTACTCCAGTCGCTGATCATCGCGGGCGCGTACGGCGTCAAGCCCGAAGCCGACGCCGGGTTCACCGCCCTGCTCCTGCCCGGACTCTGCGTGATCGCGGGCGCCATAGGCAGTACGCTGCGCAACCTCATGCTGGGCTTCGGCTCCGCGAGCCAGGCCCTCACCGAGGCGCGGGCCCGGCTCGCGGTCAGCGGCGCCGTCGAGGAGGAACGCGCCCGCCTGGCCCGCGAGATGCACGACTCCGTGGCCAAGACCCTGCACGGGCTCGCGATGGCGGCGGACGGGCTGGCCGGCTCCGCCGGCCGGCTGGACCCGCAGACCGTGAAGCACCAGGCGGAGCTGGTGGCGCGCTCCGCGCGCCGGGCCGCGGCCGAATCCCGTGAGCTGCTCTCCGATCTGCGCCGCGAGTCCGGGCTGGACGGCGGGGTCGACGTCCTGGCCGAACTGGCCTCCCGTACGGCGGACTTCGGGCGCCGTCACCACGTACCGGCGTCCTTCCGGCAACTCGGCGAAGGCCCGGTGCCGCCCGTCCCGCACGCGGTGGCGCGGCACGCGCTGACGATCGCCACCGAGGCGATGGAGAACGCCCAGCGCCATGCCCATCCCACCTATGTGAACGTCGCAGCCGGAATCGTGGGCGACGTGCTGCGCATCAGCGTGTACGACGACGGTCCTGGCCTGCCGCCCGGTACGACCCTCGACGACCTCCGCCGCGCGGGACACTTCGGTCTCGTCGGAATGGTCGAGCGGGCCGCCTCCATCGGGGCCCGTATCCGGATAGGCCGGGGGAGGGCCGCCAAGGGCACCGAGGTACGGCTGGAACTGCCGGCCGCGGCGCTGCGCGCGCCGCACCGTCCCGACCCGCCGGGCGAGCCGCCGCCGGCCTCCCCACCGCCGTCGGCCCTGCCCTCCGCGCCGCTGCTGAACTGACCGACCAGGACCCGACCGGATCCGAACCGCCCGATCCGAACCGCACCCGAT
>NZ_QQNA01000286.1 GCF_003346515.1 Streptomyces corynorhini | reverse complement strand
CGCGCACCCATCGCCGGCCCGCCGCCCGGCCTCCGGCGCTTCAACACCGCCCCGCGGGCCGCCCTCGAACCCGCGCTGCTCGGCTGCCTCGGCAGCTCCCGCTGGGTCCGGCGGATCGCCGCCACCCGCCCGTACCCCGATCTGGACGCGCTGCTCGCCGCGTCCGACGAGGCGGGCTACGACCTGGCCTTCAGCGATCTCGCCGAGGCCCTCGCCGCCGAAACGCCCACCGTGGCGCCGCCCGCCGCGCCGCCCGCCGCCGCCACCGCGCTGCGCGCCGGGTACGCCGCGTACGAGAGCCGCTTCGGTCACGCCTTCGTGATCGGCCTCGACGACCGGCGGCCCGGCGAGTGTCTCGATCACGTCCTGGCCGCCATCAGGACCCGGCTCGGTCACGATCCCGACCACGAGCGGTCCGTCTCCGCCGACGAACTGCGCCGACTCGCCCGGAGCCGGCTCGTCCGGCTCGTCGAGGACCCGCCCCGGCTGGTGGGACGGCAGCCCGGTCCGGGAGCGGTATCCCCGGGGTGTCCGGATAGTCCGTCCGTGGCGGTTTGATTGCCTGTTTGATCACACCTGGGGACCCCGCGCGAACGAACCGACAACTCGTCGCTACGATGGCCGGGGCCGGTGGACCGTACCCGGCCGGGCGCGACCGACACCACTGTGCTTGATTGAGTAGAAGATGGCGGCCGGCCCCGATCCCCGCTCCCGGAGGGTTTTTCCGTGCCGGCTGGAACGCTGTACCGCGGCCGGGAAGGAATGTGGTCGTGGGTGGCTCATCGAGTCACCGGCGTGCTCATCTTTTTCTTCCTGTTCGTACATGTGCTCGACACTGCTCTCGTCCGTGTCTCACCCGAGGCGTACGACGACGTCGTGGCGACCTACAAGACACCGGTCGTCGCGCTGCTCGAGTACGGCCTCGTGGCCGCCATTCTCTTCCACGCGCTCAACGGCCTGCGGGTCATCGCCGTGGACTTCTGGTCCAAGGGCCCCCGCTACCAGAAGCAGATGCTCTGGTCCGCCGTGGGCATCTGGATCGTTCTGATGGTGGGCGCCCTCTACCCCGTGCTCGGCCACGCCGTACGCGAAGTCTTCGGGAGCTGAGAGACCGCATGTCCACTGACACCACGTCTTCCGCGATCAGTCCCGTCGAGGGCGAGAGCCTGTACGACGCGGACTTCCCGGCTCCGGTCATCGAGCCGCCGCGCAAGCGCACCGCCAAGACCCCGAAGACGACCAGGGGCAACTTCGAGATGGCCGCGTGGCTCTTCATGCGGCTGTCCGGGATCGTGCTGGTCGTCCTGGTCCTGGGCCACCTGCTCATCCAGCTGGTGCTGGACGGCGGTGTCTCCAAGATCGGCTTCGCCTTCGTGGCCGGGCGCTGGGCGTCCCCGTTCTGGCAGGTCTGGGACCTCGCGATGCTGTGGCTGGCGATGCTGCACGGCGGCAACGGCCTGCGCACGATCATCAACGACTACGCGGAGCGCACCAACACGCGCCTGTGGCTCAAGGGCCTGCTGTACACCGCCACGGTGTTCACCATCCTTCTCGGCTCGCTGGTGATCTTCACCTTCGACCCGAACATCCGCTAAAGCCGGGGCTGACGAGACTTCATGAAGATCCATAAGTACGACACCGTCATCGTCGGCGCCGGTGGCGCCGGTATGCGCGCGGCCATCGAGTCGACCAAGCGCAGCCGTACCGCCGTGCTGACGAAGCTGTACCCCACCCGCTCCCACACGGGCGCGGCGCAGGGCGGCATGGCCGCCGCGCTCGCCAACGTGGAGGAGGACAACTGGGAGTGGCACACCTTCGACACGATCAAGGGCGGCGACTACCTGGTCGACCAGGACGCCGCCGAGATCCTGGCGAAGGAGGCCATCGACGCGGTCCTCGACCTGGAGAAGATGGGCCTGCCGTTCAACCGCACCCCGGACGGCACCATCGACCAGCGCCGCTTCGGCGGCCACTCCCGCAACCACGGCGAGGCGCCGGTCCGCAGGTCCTGCTACGCGGCGGACCGCACCGGCCACATGATCCTCCAGACGCTGTACCAGAACTGCGTCAAGGAGGGCGTGGAGTTCTTCAACGAGTTCTACGTCCTCGACCAGCTCCTGACCGAGGTCGACGGGGTCAAGAAGTCCGCCGGTGTGGTCGCCTACGAGCTGGCCACCGGCGAGATCCACGTCTTCCACGCGAAGGCCGTCATCTACGCGTCCGGCGGCACCGGCAAGTTCTTCAAGGTGACCTCGAACGCGCACACCCTGACCGGTGACGGCCAGGCCGCGTGCTACCGGCGCGGGCTGCCGCTGGAGGACATGGAGTTCTTCCAGTTCCACCCGACGGGCATCTGGCGCATGGGCATCCTGCTGACGGAGGGCGCCCGCGGTGAGGGCGGCATCCTCCGCAACAAGGACGGCGAGCGCTTCATGGAGAAGTACGCGCCCGTCATGAAGGACCTCGCCTCCCGCGACGTCGTCTCGCGCTCCATCTACACGGAGATCCGCGAGGGCCGCGGCTGCGGTCCCGAGGGCGACCACGTCTACCTCGACCTCACGCACCTGCCGCCGGAGCAGCTCGACGCCAAGCTGCCCGACATCACCGAGTTCGCCCGGACGTACCTGGGCATCGAGCCGTACACGGACCCGATCCCGATCCAGCCGACCGCGCACTACGCCATGGGCGGCATCCCCACCAACGTGACCGGTGAGGTCCTCTCGGACAACACCACCGTCGTCCCCGGCCTGTACGCGGCCGGCGAGGTGGCGTGCGTCTCGGTGCACGGCGCCAACCGGCTCGGCACCAACTCGCTGCTGGACATCAACGTCTTCGGGCGCAGGTCCGGCATCGCCGCCGCCGAGTACTCCGCGGCCAACGACTACGTCGAGCTGCCCGAGAACCCGGCCGAGCTGGTCGAGGCCCAGGTGGAGCGGCTGCGCGGCTCCACGGGCAAGGAGCGGGTCGCCGAGCTGCGCCTGGAGCTGCAGGAGTGCATGGACGCCAACGTGATGGTGTTCCGCACCGAGCAGACGATCAAGACGGCCGTCGACAAGATCGGCGAGCTGCGCGAGCGCTATCTGCACGTGTCCGTCCAGGACAAGGGCAGGCGCTTCAACACGGATCTGCTGGAAGCCATCGAGCTGGGCAACCTGCTCGACCTGGCCGAGGTCATGGCCGTGTCCGCGCTCGCCCGCAAGGAGTCGCGCGGCGGTCACTACCGCGAGGACTTCCCGAACCGCGACGACGTCAACTTCATGCGCCACACCATGGCGTACCGCGAGGTGGGCGACGACGGTGCCGAGTCGATCCGGCTCGACTACAAGCCGGTCGTCCAGACCCGCTACCAGCCGATGGAGCGTAAGTACTGATGGCTACCCCGACCATGGACAAGCTGGAGGCGCTGGAGGCGGACTCCACCTCCTCCCACCTCATCGCTGTCACCTTCCGGATCCGCCGGTTCAACCCGGAGGTCTCGGACGAGGTCCAGTGGCAGGACTTCCGGATCGACATCGATCCCAAGGAGCGTGTCCTCGACGCCCTCCACAAGATCAAATGGGATCTCGACGGCACGCTCACCTTCCGGCGCTCCTGCGCGCACGGCATCTGCGGTTCGGACGCGATGCGGATCAACGGCCGTAACCGGCTGGCGTGCAAGACGCTGATCAAGGACCTGATCTCGGTCGACAAGAACGGGACGGTCACCAAGCCCGTCACGGTCGAGCCCATCAAGGGGCTGACGGTCCTCAAGGACCTGATCGTCGACATGGACCCGTTCTTCCAGGCGTACCGCGACGTGATGCCCTTCCTGGTCACCAGCGGGAACGAGCCGACCCGTGAGCGGCTCCAGTCCGCCGAGGACCGTGAGCGCTTCGACGACACCACCAAGTGCATCCTGTGCGCGGCGTGCACGTCGTCCTGCCCGGTGTTCTGGAACGACGGCCAGTACTTCGGCCCCGCCGCGATCGTGAACGCGCACCGGTTCATCTTCGACTCGCGCGACGAGGCCGGCGAGCAGCGCCTGGAGATCCTCAACGACAAGGACGGCGTGTGGCGTTGCCGCACCACGTTCAACTGCACGGACGCCTGCCCGCGCGGTATCGAGGTCACGAAGGCCATCCAGGAAGTCAAGCGCGCGCTGATCACGCGCCGTTTCTGACGGTACGTCCGATCGCGGCCGGGGCCCGTTTCCGTAGGTACGGAGACGGGCCCCGGCTGTGTCAGGATCGGAGCGCCGACAGCATCAGGAAAGCGGGGAGAGAGATGAGCGAGCCGAATCCGCACGCGGACGGTGGGTACAACTGGGGGCCACCGGGAGGTGCGGCGCCGGGCGGCCCGGCTCCGGACAGGCCGACCGGGAGCCCGGAGTACGACTTCCCGCCGCCGACGCTCGCCGACGGGATGCCCGGCGGCACGATGCCCGGCGGCCCGGTGGGCGGGGCGCCCGGCGGCGGGGCCCCGGCGTACGGCTATCCCGCCGCCGCGCCCGGATACGGCTATCCGCAGCAGGGGCCCGGGTACGCGGAGCAGCTGCCCGTGCCGATGGGCGCGGGCGGCGGGGCGCCGGTGCTGGCGATCGGTGACATCACGGTCGTCGGGGACCAGATCGTCACTCCTTCGGGGCCGATTCCGCTGCGGGGCGCGGTGTGGAACGCCACGGACATGTCCCGTACGGAGGAGCGCATTCCGCCGGTCGCCATCGTGCTGGCGATCGTCTTCGCCCTGCTGTGCCTGATCGGTCTGCTCTTCCTCCTGATGAAGGAGAAGAAGACGACCGGATTCATCCAGGTCACGGTCACGGGCGGCGGCAGGCACCACGCGACGATGATCCCGGCCAACCATCCGGACGCCTTCCAGATGGTCATGGGCCAGGTCAACTACGGCCGTTCGCTCAGCAGCATGTGACGACGCGCGGAGCCGCCGTACCGACGAGGGCGGGCGGGGGGTGGCTCAACTGCCGCTCTCCTTGCTGCCGTCCGGGCCAGGCACCTCCGGAATCTCGTCGTCCGGGCGGCATTTGGGACCGCCGCACTGACAGGGCGGCCACGCGCGCGACAGGGTCCGCGCCGCCTCGGCCGCCCGTCCCGCGGCGCCCTCGCCGTCCGACCGGGGTGTCCACCGCGCACCCCG
>NZ_QQNA01000285.1 GCF_003346515.1 Streptomyces corynorhini | reverse complement strand
CCTCCGCCCCGTACGCCTCGTCCGCCCCGTACGCCCTGCCCGCCTCGTCCACCCCGTCCGCCCGTGCCGCCCCTTCGGCCCGGTCGTCCTGGCTCTCCGCCGCCGTCAGCGCCCGGAGGTCCCAGGCCAGTTCATCGCCGGGATCGTCCTGGGTGTCCGCCATGTAGTGCGCCAGCGTGCAGCGGTGCAGCGCCCGTCCGCTCTCGCCGATCTCCCCCCAGAGCGCGCCGAGCCGGTTGCGGGCCTCCTCGCGGTCACCGGCGTGGAGGAGCATGACCGCCTGACCGATCCTGGTCATGACGGCGTCCTCCGACGTCTGCTGCCGCTCCATCACTGCCGCCTCCGCTTGCCCGACCGATAAATCCGACAAACAGACGCTAACCGCCAGGGTGGACAATCCCTCTCAGG
Organism: Streptomyces corynorhini; assembly: GCF_003346515.1. GTDB lineage: Bacteria > Actinomycetota > Actinomycetes > Streptomycetales > Streptomycetaceae > Streptomyces > Streptomyces corynorhini. The sequence continues at coordinate 6,545 of NZ_QQNA01000285.1, read as the reverse complement.
CTCGGGCGCCGAGCCCCGGCCTGTCGCGTGGATCAGCCCTGCCGCGCCGCCAGGTCCGGGATGCGCCAGTCGATCGGCTCGTGCCCCTGCGCCTCGATCGCCGCGTTGATCTGCGTGAAGGGACGCGAGCCGAAGAACTTCTTCGCCGACAACGGCGAGGGGTGCGCCCCCTTCACCACCACGTGGCGCTCCTCGTCGATCAGCGGAAGCTTCTTCTGCGCGTAGGCGCCCCAGAGCACGAAGACCGCCGGGTCGGGCCGCTCGGCCACGGCGCGGATCACCGCGTCCGTCACCTTCTCCCAGCCCTTGCCCTTGTGCGAGTTGGCCTCGCCCTCGCGGACCGTCAGCACGGCGTTGAGCAGGAGTACCCCCTGCTCGGCCCAGGGCATCAGATATCCGTTGTCCGGGACCGGATGACCCAGCTCCTCCTTCATCTCCTTGTAGATGTTCCGCAAGGAGGGCGGCGTCCTGACACCGGGGCGTACGGAGAAGCACAGGCCGTGCCCCTGGCCCGCTCCGTGATACGGGTCCTGGCCCAGGACCAGCACCTTCACCCGCTCGTACGGAGTCGCTTCGAGCGCCGCGAAGACCTCTTCACGGGGCGGGTAGACCGCGCCCTTCTCCCGCTCCTCCGCCACGAAGCCGGTCAGCTCCTTGACATAGGGCTTCGCCAGCTCCTCGCCGAGAACGCCGCGCCAGGACTCGGGCAGCAGGTCGGTGTCGGTCACGTGAACAACCTCCGGCAATCGATCGCTTGTCGTGTGCTCACGAACCTACCGGGCACCACTGACAACGACCTCCACCAGCTCTTCGTCCGCTTCGGCCGCCCCGTCCGCGTGACCGTCCCGCGGGTCGGCCCATGGACCGGCAGACCGCACCGCCGTGCCCACCGGACCCCTGGGGAGATCCGGTGGGACTTTCGGACAGGCGGCTCTCCGGGGGCTCAGCCCACTCCGGCGTTGAGAGAGATCCCGCCGTCGAGCACAAGTGTCTGCCCGGTGATCCAGTCGGACTGCGCCGAGGTGAGGAAGGCGGCGGCGCCGCCGATGTCCTCGGGCACCCCCAGCCTGCCGAGCGGATACGCGGCGGCGGCCTCGGCCTCCCGGCCCTCGTAGATCGCCTTGGCGAACCTGGTCTTGACGACGGCCGGGGCGATGGCGTTGACGCGCACGACGGGGGCGAACTCGTGGGCCAGCTGGAGCGTCAGATTGACCATGGCGGCCTTGCTCATGCCGTACGCGCCTATGAAGGGCGACGCCGAGACACCGGCGACCGAGGCGATGTTCACGATCGCGCCGCCGTTCTCCCGCTGCCAGGCGTACCAGGTCTGCTGGGCGAAGCCGAGCGCCGAGATGACGTTCGTGTCGTAGACCTTGCGGGCGACGTTCAGGTCGAGTTCGGCCATCGGGCCGAACACCGGGTTCGTACCGGCGTTGTTGACGAGGTAGTCGACCCGGCCGAAGGTCTCCATGACCCGCTCCACGGCCCGCGCCTGGTGGGTCTCGTCATGGGCCTTGCCGGCCACGCCGATGACCCGGGCGGAGCCGAGCCGTTCGACGGCTTCCTTGAGCGCCGCCTCGTCGCGCCCGGTGACGCACACGCGGTCGCCGCGCGCGACGAACGCCTCGGCGACGCCGTACCCGATGCCGCGGCTCGCGCCCGTGATCAGGGCGACCTTCCCGCTGTCGGGCACGTGGCCCGGCCGTTCGGACTGCTTTGTCATGGCCGTCTCCCCCGTTCTCAGTTGAGCGGTCCGCCGGCGACGTACATGACCTGGCCGGAGACGAATCCGGCGTCGTCTCCCGTGAAGAAGGCGATGGCGTTCGCGATGTCCTCCGGCCACCCGACCCGCTGGACCGGGATCTGAGTGGCGGCCGCGGCCTGGAATTCCTCGAAGTCCATGCCGACCCGGGCGGCGGTCCCCGCGGTCATCTCGGTGACGATGAAGCCCGGGGCCACGGCGTTGGCGGTGATGCCGAACTTTCCCAGCTCCTTGGCGAGGGTCTTGGTGAAGCCCTGGAGTCCGGCCTTGACCGTCGCGTAGTTGGCCTGGCCCCGGTTGCCGAGGGCGGAGCTGGAGGAGAGGCTGACGATCCGGCCGAACCCGGCGTCCACCATGTGCTTCTGACAGGTCTTCGACATCAGGAACGCGCCCTTGAGGTGCACGTTCATCACGGTGTCCCAGTCGGACTCGCTCATCTTGAAGAGAAGGTTGTCCCGGAGCACACCCGCGTTGTTGACGAGGATCGTCGGCGCCCCCAGCTCGGTGGCGACCCGCGCGACGGCCGCCTCCACCTGGGCGCTGTCGGAGACGTCGCAGGCGACGGCGAGCGCGCGGCCCCCGTCCGCCGCGATCTTCCCGACGGTGTCCGCGCAGGCCGCCTCGTCGAGGTCGAGTACGGCGACGGCGCGGCCCTCCGCCGCCAGCCGTACGGCGGTGGCGGCGCCAATGCCCCGCGCCGCCCCGGTCACGATGGCTACGCGCTGCTCGGTGGTGGACATCCCTGTTCTCCTCGCCCTAGGCTCCTGCGGCTCTCCCGACCACTGAGCAACCGCTTAGTAGGTCAGCAGTCGTGACGCTAGAAGCCCCGGCACCCGGTGTCAACGGTCAACGGCGCCCGGTGGCCGGATCAGCGGCCGACATCACACCGACGTGTCAGCCGCCGCCCGGCGGTCACCGGCCCCGCCGACCTCGCCGACCTCCCCGACCTCGCCGACCTCGCCGATCGCCCCTCAGCGGACGAGCAGGTCGAGCAGCCGCTCGGCCTCGGCACGCGGGTCGGCCGTCAGCCCGGTGTGCACCGGCCCCGGCTGTACGACGGTCGAGCGCGGCGCGATCAGCCAGCGGAACCGCCGGCCTGCGTCGTCGCCCGCCGCCTGCCCGGCCGCCGTGCCGCCGCCGCAGACCCCCTCGACGGCGCGCAGCGCGGCCCGTACCCCCACGACATCGGCGTCCGGGTCCAGGGCCCTGAGCTTCTCCTCGTCCAGCAGGGTCCTGGCCGCGACGTAGGAGTGTGCGCGGCAGTAGACCAGCACCCCGGCGTTGAAGCACTCGCCCCGCTCGACGCGCGGCACCACGCGCAGCAGCGCGTACTCGTACACGTCCCGCCCGTTCACCGGCCGCCGCCCTTCCCGTCGCGCACGCGCGCCGTTCTCGGCGCCAGCCGGTCGGCGAGCCAGCCGGGCGGGCCCGACGGGGCGTCACGGGCCGGCACGTCGAGGACGATCCGCTCGTGGATCGTCGCGGCCCGCGCGAGCAGCGGCTCCGCGTAGGCGCGGCGCAGCGCCTCGGTCGACGCGAAGCCCGGTTCGTCGGCCAGCCACTCGTCCGGCACCTCGGCGATGACCTCGGCGAGCAGCTCCTCGGTGACCAGCGGCGCCAGCCGCGCCGCGGCCGCGGCGACATCCGGGGCGAAGGGGGCGAGCACATGGTCGGAGGCGTTGTACGGCTTCTCGGCGGAGGCGCGCGCGCCCGGCCAGTTGTGGTGCCAGATCATGGTGGCGCCGTGGTCGATGAGCCACGGATCACCGTGCCAGACGAGCATGTTGGGGTTGCGCCAGGACCGGTCGACATTGTTGATGACGGCGTCGAACCAGACGACACGCCCGGCCTCCTCGGCGTCCACCTCGTACGCCAGCGGATCGAAGCCGATCGATCCGGGCAGGTAGTCCATCCCGAGGTTCAGCCCGCCGCTCGCTTTGAGCAGCTCCTGCACCTCCTGGTCCGGCTCGGAGAGTCCGATCACCGGATCGAGCCACATCCGCACCAGCTCGGGGATCCGCAGCCCCAGCCTGCGCGCGAGCTGTCCGCAGATCACCTCGGCGACCAGCGTCTTGCGGCCCTGCCCGGCGCCGGTGAATTTCATGACGTACGTACCGAGATCGTCGGCCTCGACGATCCCGGGAAGCGAGCCGCCCTCACGCAAGGGCGTGACGTAGCGGGTCGCGACGACTTCCTTCAGCATTTCCCCAGGCCACCCATCTCGTGCGCCTCGTATCGTCCATGGCCCATGCCGAAGGAGGCGGCAGCGGGACTCGGCCGCCTTCGGCCCCGGGGCGGATCCGGGAAGTGTCGACCGGCATCCGGTTCCCCGTCCCCCCGCCCGAACGGCGCGCCCCGTGCTTCCGGCCCTGTCGCCGGCCCTGCTTCCGGCCTCCGGCACGGAGTGAGCATAGTAACCGAGGGTGATCGAGACGCGAGTGCCGCGGCCGGGGGACCGGCCTTCGGGGGGTGGGCGCGAGCAACCGGGGGCGATGCCACAGGCGGGCAGCACGGCCCACGAGCCCCGCCCGCGCCCGTTCCCGCACGCGCGCCCGCCCCGCGCCAGCGGCGTATCAGACCACGGCGAGCCGGTCCACCAGCAGCTCCACCCTGCGCCCGGTGTCCCGCGGCGGCAGCCGTCCCGCCCGGGTCAGGGTCGCCAGCCCGTGCAGGGCCGCCCAGAACACCTCGGCGAACAGCCCCTGTTCGACGCCGTCCCCGGCGACCTCGCCGAGGCTTTCCAGCAGGGCGGCGAAGGCGTCCTTCAGCGGCTCCGGGGTGTCCTCGGCCGCGAACGCCAGACCGCCGTCGAGCCGGAACATGGCGTCGTAGACCGCCGGGTTGCGCTCGGCGAACTCAAGGTAGGCGTGGGCGAGGGCGGCGACCCGGGCGCGAGGGCCGTCCGCGGCGCGGGTCGCGGCCCGCAGCGCCGTGGCCATCTCGGCGGCGCCTTCGAGGGCGACGGCACCGATGATCTCGCGCTTGCCGCGGAAATGGCTGTAGAGGACGGGCTGGCTGTATTCGATGCGCTCGGCGAGCCGACGGGTGGTGACCGCGTCCCAGCCCTGCCGCTCGGCGAGTTCGCGGGCCGTCGCCACGATGAGGCGCTCGCGGCCCGCCCGTTCGCGCTGCTTGCGTTCCTGTACCGACATGATTCGATCCTAGCACTGCTAGACAATCGAGCGTCGACAGCACTAGCGTTGCCGCATCAGTCGGCAGCACTGGATTCCAGGGGGCACCATGCTCAACGCACTTGAGGTCTTCACCACCGTGGTCGTCGGCCTGATGGTGGGGGTGGAGTTCTCCGTCGCCTTCGTCGTCAACCCGATCCTCGACGCCCTCCCCGAGGACAGCGGCCAGCTCGGCCGCGCCCACGGGGGCCGGATGCTCGGCGCTCTGATGCCGGTCTGGTACGTCGGCTCGCTCGTCCTCGTCGTGGCCTGGGCCATCGCCGGATGGCACCACGACGGCGCCGGTCTCGCCGTCGCCGCCGGCGCGCTGCTGATCCTCAGCGTGATCATGTCGGTCCTGCTGCTCGTCCCGATCAACAACCGGGGCAGGACATGGACCCCCGATAATCGGCCCGCCGACTGGAAGCGGCAGACGAACCGCTGGGACCGCTTCCACTACGTCCGCGTCGCCGTCATCGTCGCCGCCTTCACCCTGCTCGTCGCCGCCCTCGCCTGAGCCCGCGGGCCGACACCGCACCGGGCCGCGGCACAGTCCCCGCCTCCCCGGGCGGCAGCGCGGCGGCCCCTGCCGGTCCGCCCGCCCCGCGCGCGTCCGGCCGATCGCCCGACGTGGCCTTCGGCGTCATGGGGGCCATCTCGTCGTGGCAGCGCGCCCGGAGGGCCCGCGGGCGCTCTTCACCGCTCGTCACCGTCGCCCCGGCTTTCCCCTGAGCGGCGAGGGCCGTCCAGGCGGCCGTGGCCGCGGCGGGGAAGTCGCCGCTGACGACGTACGCCCGCGTCAGCGCCTGCCCGGCAGCCGGAACGCCCAGGTCTGCACCGTGGACGCGTCGTCCAGGGGGCTGAAGGCGTAGTTGTCGTACACGCCCTGTTCTGTCAGGCCGCAGGCGTCGGCCGCGGTCCTGATCGTCCCTGGGGTGAGGCGGTACACACGGTGGTGCTCCACGGACTTGAGGTAGGGGGCGGCGGCCTCGGGTGCCGTGCGGACGAACTGGGTCCAGGTGATGTCGCAGCGGACCCCGTCGGGACTGTTCGCGAAGGCCAGGATGAACGCCGTGTCGTCGAAGTCCCCGGCGAGGACATGGCCGCCGCCGTCGCCCGCCATCGTGCCGGGCGACAGGACGTCGAAGACGAACGAGCCTCCCGGGGCCAGCCGCGCCGCGACCGAGCGGAAGGTGGCCGCCAGCTCGGTCTCGGTGAGGTAGTTCAGCGAGGCACCCGGGCTGATGACCGCGTCGAACCACTGGTCGACGGGGATGTCGGGCAGTGTGGCGCACACCAGTGCGGCGTCGGGGCCCAGTCGGGCGCGGGCCCGGTCGAGCATGGCCTCGGAGCGGTCCAGGCCCACCACGTGATGGCCGCGTCCCCGCAGCTCCCCGAGCATCAGGCCCGTACCGCAGGCCAGTTCCAGGACGCTGCCGACGGGCGCGGTGCCGTGGGACCAGAGCCTGGTCAGGAAGTCGGCCTTCTCGTGGTGGGGCTTCTCGCCCCAGCCCCCGACGACGAGTTCGCCGAGCCGGTCGTACGCCGCCGCCACCGTGCTGTACGGCTGAGGAGGCGGGGGCTGGTCGGCCGGGGGCTGGTCGGTCGGGGGC
>NZ_QQNA01000284.1 GCF_003346515.1 Streptomyces corynorhini | reverse complement strand
AGCCCCCCGTTTCCCCCGACGACACCTCAGGAGCACCCCATGCCCCCTGTCTTCCCGGCCGCCGAGTACGACCGCCGCCTGGCCGCACTGCGTGCCACCCTCAAGGCCCAGGAACTGGACGCCGTCATCGTCCACACGCCGGAGAACGTCTGTTACCTCTCCGGTCACGCCACCCCGGGCTACTACACGTACCAGTGCCTGATCGTCACGGCCNNGCCGAACTCCTCGCCAGGATCGCGCCGGGCGCCCGCGCGGTCGGGATGGAGGCCCGCTCCTGGTTCCTGCCGCCCGAGCCGTTCCTCAAGCTCTCGGCCCTGCTGGACACGGCGGGCGCGCGGGTCACCCACATCGACGGCGCGCTGGCCGCCGCCCGGCTCGTCAAGTCGCCGCTGGAGATCGAGCGGATCAGGGCGGCCGCCCGGTCCACCAACGCGGGGATGACGGCGGCGGCGGAGGCGGCCGTTCCCGGCGCCTCGGAGCGTACGGTCGCCGCCGCCGCGTTCGGCGGGCTCATCGCCTCAGGTTCCGAGTACTTCGGCATGGAGCCGTTCGTCGCCTCGGGGCCGCGCGCCGGGACCATCCACGCGAGCTGGACGGACCGGGTCATCCGCCCCAACGAACCCGTACTCCTGGAGATGTCCGCGACCGTCGGCCGGTACAACGCGCCCCTCATGCACACCGTATGGACCGGTCCGCTCTCCGGCGAACCCGCCGCCATGGCCACGGCCTGCGCGGCGGCCAGGGACGCGGCCCTGGCCCATGTCGTCCCGGGCGGATCCCCTGCGGCGGCGCACGCGGCCTGCAAGGCCGCCATCGCGGACGCGGGCCTGGCCCACACCTACCGCAAGCGCAGCGGCTACTCGGTCGGGATCGCCTTCGCCCCCGACTGGGGCGAGGGGCACCTGCTCTCCCTGGGGGAGAACGAGCAGCGCCTCTTCGCGCCCGGCATGGTGGTCCACGTGGTGCCCACGCTGCGGGTGCGGGACAGCGCCGGGGTCGGTCTGTCGGCGACCGTACTGATCACCGAGACCGGCCACGAGGTCCTCACCGCCTGTGACACGGGACCGCTGCTGTGAGCGGTGCGGAAGGTTCGGAGGGGACGGAAGGGCCGGAGCGTACGGAGCGTTCGGAGCCGGTCGTCGGCGTCCTGGCTCCCGGCGGCCCGGTGCCGGACGCGCCCGTTCCGGCGGGGGACTACGCCGCCGCGCGGATCGCGGGCGGGCTGGTCTTCACGGCCGGGATGACCCCGCGCGCGGACGGCGGCGTCATCGCGGCGGGCGTGCTCGGCGCGGATCTGTCCGTCGCGGACGCGGTCCCGCTGGCCGCGCTCGCGGCCGGGCGCGCGGTCGAGGCGGCGCGCGGGGCGGTGCGGGCGGCCGGGCTGCGGCTGGACTCCGCCGTATCGATGACGGTCCACCTCGCCGTCGCGCCCGGCTTCACCGAGCACAGCCGCGTCGCCGACGGCGCGAGCGCGCGGGTGCGCTCCCTGCTGGGTGGCCGACCGCCCGCCCGTACGGCGGTCGGGGTGGTCGCGCTGCCGTCGGGGGCGCCGGTGGAGGTGACTCTCGTACTGTCCACACTGCACACGCCGTCCACGGCGGATGCGGAGGTTCCGGCTCCCTCGTAGTACGAAATGACTCGAACGACGAGGGGCGTCGTACGATGGGCCCACCCCGACGAAGTGGAGCCGACGTGGCCGTGGCTACCAGCACCCGCGAACTCGCGCACCCTTCGCGCGCGGAGATCCGTCTGGAGGGTGTGCTGACCGCGCTCTCCGACCCGATGCGCCTGCGCGTCGTCCGGGAGCTGGCCCGGGTGGACGACGAGCTGTCGTGCTCTTACTTCGCGCTGCCGGTCTCGAAGTCCACCTGCACGTATCACTTCAAGGTGTTGCGCGAGAGCGGTGTGATCCGCCAGACGTACCGGGGGACGGCCAAGATGAGCGGGCTGCGCGCCCAGGATCTGGACGCCCTCTTCCCCGGGCTGCTGAGCAGCGTCCTCGGCGCGGCAGCGGCCCAGGACGCCCGGCTCCCGGAGGACGCGGCCGTGCCGGTGCGATGAGCCGACAGGGTGCCGTACGGATCATGTGCGTGCGCGCCATGAGAATAAGGGTGGATTGCCTGATTAAGTGGTGAATGTGTCGGAACATAAATTGACTTCCGCCCAGGAACCACATGAGCGTGACGCGTGCGAGTGGCCCGCATGGGAGGTGCAGGGGCACGGCACCGTCACCGGCGCCGGTGATCCCAGGCACGGCGCGGCGCGCCACGAGATCCTGCCGCCCTGGGTCGATGTCCGGCTGACCTTCGCGGACGGCGCCCGGATCGATGTGCTCGCGGTGGTGCGCGACGGCCACATCGCCATCGAGGACGCGCAGGCCAGTCCGCCCCTTGCTCTGGAGGGCTTCGCGGCGCTCGCCGAGGCGATCGAGGCGCCGCTCCAGAACGCCTGTCAGGTCGTCACGGGTCCGCACCGGCCGCCGCCCCCGCTCCGGACGGCTGTCGTTGCCGACGCCGACGCCGACGCCGACGTCGACCTCGGTACGGGAGACGGAGACGGAGCCCGTGGCGCGGACGGTGACGGCGGGACGCCCGCCGGTGTCGAGCCCGCGCGTGAGTGCGCGGTCGCGCAGGATCCCGTCCCCGTCCCCGTTCCCGTTCCTGTACCCGTTCCCGTACCCGAGCCCGAATCCCCGCCCCGGCCCGCGCCCGAGTGCGGTGGATCGCAGCCGCAGCCGCAGCCGCAGCCGCAGCCGCAGCCGCAGCCGGGGCTGGAGCCGGAGTCAGGGCGGGAGCCGACACCCGATCCCGATCCCGAACTTGAGCCCGATCCCGAGCCCGCGCCTGGTCCCGAGCCCGCGCCCGCCGCCGAGTCCGGCCGGCACCGGGCCGCCCCGTCCCTGCCGCGCGGCAGCGCCGCCCGGCGCGGCGTCGCGGAGGTCTACCGCGCCGCCCAGCGCGCCGGTCAGGACCCGGTGCTCGCGGTGATGGCCGCCACCGGATTCAGCCGTCGCAAAGCACTCAAGCTGATCGCGGGCGCCCGCGACGAAGGACACCTGACGCCGCGTCACCATCGCCGCTGACGCCGCGGAGCGGGTGACACCGGAGCCCGCGCCGCCGGGCGCGCCAGTGGCACGCGCGCCAGTGGCACGTACGCCAGTGGCACGTACGCCAACGGCGCGCGCCACCGCGCTCACATCGAGCGCATCCGGTTGATCTCGATGCTCTGCTGGGAGATGACGTCCTTCGCCATGTCCCCGATCTGGATGTTCCTGCCGTTGGAGATCGCGTCGGTGGCCATCGTGACCGCGCCCTGATGGTGAGTGATCATCAGCTTGAGGAACAGCTCGTCGAACGCGGTGCCCTCGGCCGCCCGCAACTGCCTCAGCTGGGCCTCGGTGGCCATTCCCGGCATCGAGCCGTGATCATGGTCGTGCTGTTTCTTCGCGCCGCCGTTGTTGTCCAGCCAGCCCTGCATCGCCCCGATCTCGGGCTTCTGCGAGGCGGCGATCCGGGCAGCGAGCCGCTTCACCGAGTCCGAATCCGCCCGCTCCGGGACGAGTTCGGTCATCTTCAGCGCCTGGCCGTGATGGACGATCATCATCCGCGCGTACAGGAAGTCGGCCGAGTTGGGCGTGTTGTCGGGCGCGGCCTTCGCCGCCTCCTCGGCCGAGAGCGTCTTCGCGGGTTCACCCGGCTTCCCGGGAGCCACCACGCTGGGTCCCTGGGCCGCCTCGGCCTTCGCGGCGTCGGTGCCGTCGTCGTCCCCCGAGTCGCAGGCTCCCAGGGCGAGTACGGCGACGGTCACCGCCGCGGCGGACACGGACCGGCGGATGCGCTGACTGCGGCGACGCGCCAACACGGCTACCTCCTGCGGTGCATGGGGTGATGGAACACGTTCCTAGCATGCTTCCGGCTGCCAGTGATCAAAAACTTTCATTACGTCTCTGTTGCCATCTGTTGAGATGTACATGAGAAGGACGATACTTCCGAGTCCGTGACCGTTCACCAGAACGGATACCAGGGAGGACGCAGTGACCTCGTTCCACACCCCCCGCGTGCGGCGCAGACGTCTGGGCGTGGCGGCAGCCGCGGCCGGCCTGTTCGCCACTCTGCTGACCGCAGGGCCCGCGATCGCCAGTCCCGATCCCGGCGACAGCCCGGCCGAGGAGAAGATCTCCAGCAGCCAGGCCGCCGAGGTGAAGGCCGCCATCGAGCAGGGCGAGATACCCGGCGTGGACGAGATCGTCCACAGCTCCAACATCACCCACCTCGCCAATGTCCCGAAGGACCTCATCAAGGGGACCAACTCGGACCTGGCCTTCCAGGGCAACTACGCCTTCACCGGCAACTACGACGGCTTCCGGATCTTCGACATCAGCAACCCGAAGGCCCCGAAGACCGTCGCCCAGGTTCTCTGCCCCGGATCGCAGAACGATATTTCCGTCTCGGGGAACCTGCTCTTCCTGTCGACCGACTCCTCCCGCAGTGACAACTCCTGCAACAGCGTCGCGCAGTCGGCGTCGATCAAGGAGTCCTGGGAGGGCATGAAGGTCTTCGACATCAGCGACAAGCGCAACCCCAAGTACGTCGCCGCCGTGGAGACCGCCTGCGGCTCGCACACCCACACGCTGGTGCCCAAGGCCAAGGACGTCTACATCTACGTCTCCTCGTACGGGCCCAGCGCCGCCTTCCCCGACTGCCAGCCGCCGCACGACGGCATCTCCATCGTCAAGGTGCCGCGCAAGGCCCCGCAGAAGGCCGCGCTCGTGAAGTTCGAGGTCCTCTTCCCGGACGGCGGCAACCCGGGCGCGCCCACCAACCCGGGCGTCTCCGCCACCTCGGGCTGCCACGACATCACCGTGCTGCCCTCCAAGGACCTGGCGGCCGGTGCCTGCATGGGCGACGGCATCCTGATGAACATCAAGAACCCGGAGAAGCCGAAGGTCATCGACCGGGTCCAGGACAACGTCAACTTCGCGTTCTGGCACTCGGCCACCTTCAACCAGGGTGCCGACAAGGTCGTCTTCACCGACGAGCTGGGCGGCGGCGGCGCCGCCACCTGCAACGCGGAGATCGGCCCCAACCGGGGCGCCGACGGCATCTACGACATCGTCGGCAAGGGCGACAAGCGCAAGCTCGTCTTCCGCAGCTACTACAAGATCCCGCGCCACCAGGCGAACACCGAGAACTGCGTCGCCCACAACGGGTCGCTGATCCCGGTCAAGGGCCGCGACATCATGGTCCAGTCCTGGTACCAGGGCGGAGTCTCGGTCTGGGACTTCACCAACTCCGCGAAGCCGAAGGAGATCGCGTTCTTCGAGCGCGGCCCGCTGTCGACCGAGTCCCTGGTCGGCGGCGGCACGTGGTCGGCGTACTACTACAACGGCCACATCTACTCGAACGACATGGTCAAGGGCTTCGACGTGCTGAAGCTCGACGACCGCCTCACGGACCCCGCGAAGCGGGTGCGGATGCATGAGCTGAACGCGCAGACGCAGCCCGACTACGTCAAGGACTTCCGCCACTGAGGAAGGCCGCTGTGACCCGTTCCGCCGGGCGGCCCCCGTCCGGCGGAACACCCAGCTCCCAGTCCAGCCCGTAGCGCGAGAACAGCTCCGCGCGCAGCCGCGTCGGTGGCATCGGCGCCCCCGGCAGCAGGACCGCGAAGACCGCGCCCATCAGCAGGGCGCGCAGCATCGGATAGTCGCTCTCCGGCGCCTTCGACCCGTACCGCTCCACCGTCTCGCGCAGCAGCGCGGCGAGACGCCGCTGCTCCGGGCACTGGACGAACCCCTCGGCCTGGAGGATCCCGGCCATATGCGTACGCATCAGGACCGGCCACCGCGCCGTCAATCCCAGGATCGCGTCGATCGCCCGCGCCAGCAGCTCCCGCCCGTCCTCCGTGACCGGCTCGCGCCGCAGACCGTCTTCCAGCGTGCGGTGCATGAGCCGGTGCACGGCCGACTGGAGCAGCTGGCGCTTCCCCGGAAAGTAGTACGACACGAGCCCCCGCGCGCACCCGGCCCGGTCGGCGATGTGCGCGAGGGTCGTCGCCTCGTAACCCCGCTCGGCGACCAGCTCCACCGTCGCGTCGAGAAGCCGCTCGCGGGACCGCCGACGAAGCTCTTCGTTGACCGACGGGCTTCGAGGGGACATGCTGGACTCCTGCGTTGACTGGCTCCGAGCCAATATACTCGCGGAGTGCCGACCCTGGCTCTGCCGGGTCGGTGCGTGGGCTGCCGGGGGCCTTGGGCGACGCGGGGGATCGCCCAAGGTCACCGACGGCTGGACGCGCGGGCGCAGTGCGCGGGAGCGGCGGTCGTCGCCCAGCGGTCGGCGTTCCGGCACGCGAAGCGGCACGGCCGGAGTCGTCGTACCCGGGACTCGGCGGGCTCCAGGAGGGCGCGGTCCACCGCTAGGGCCTGGTGGCGGGCGGGGCGGACCGCTCCGAGCGAGCCGGTCAGGCCACCTCGAACGCGGTCCCGGCACATGGCGCGACGGGATGCGGACCGGAAGGTGTGCGTTCCTCGACCGCCGTGACGATGCGCCACTCCGGCACAGCACGCGGCGTGCGCGGCGGTTCTCGTCGCCCCCTCGGCGGCGAGGTCGGCCCTCGGGGCACCCTCGCTCCGCGCGGGGCAGGGGGCGGTCCGCCTGACGAGTGGGCCCGCCCGGCGGCGCCTGATCAGGCGACAGGTGCCTGCCGACCGTGGTCCCTGACCGACTTCTCGATGGTTTGCGCACACGTGGTGAACATCTCGATCTGGTCAGGGGTCAGATCGCGTACGGAGATCTGCTCCAGCGTGCGCCACAGATCGGCGATGGGCTCCCGCAGGGCGCGGCCGGCATCGGTGAGGCTCACCACCATGACCCGCCGGTCGTACGGGGCGGGCTCCCGGGTGAGCAGCCCGGCCTCCTGCATGCGGCGCAGCGACTTGGAGACGGTCGAGTGGTCGAGGCCCGCACGCTCCAGAAGTTCGGCCTGTGTCCGACCGTCGTGGTCGAAGAGCTGCATCAGCAGCAGTTCCTGTCCCGGGTGCAGGTTCAGGGCGCGCAACATCGCGGCGGCGTGGCCGCGGTGGGCGCGGGCGAGCTGGAAGATGGCGTAGCTCAACCGCCCGTCGCGCGCCGCGTTCGGCAGCTCCGAGGGCGATGAGGTGGTGTCGGGCATTGCTGCTCCCTGATCACAAGAAGTGGGGGCGATCGGTCAGTTGACGGCGAGGACGATCTTGCCGCGGTTGTGGCCGCCATCGCTGGCCTGCTGTGCCTTGGCGGCTTCCGCCAGCGGGTAGGTGGCGCTGATCGCGGTCACCAGTATGCCGTCGGCGGCCTGCCGGGCCAGTTCGGCCAGCCGGGCGGCGGAGCGGCGCTGCGGGCCCTCGGCGAAGACGATGCCGAGTTCGCGGGCGCGGAAGTCCGCGGTGGTGACAATCCGGTCGGTGCCGCCGCGCAGGGTGATGGAATCCTCCAGCGCGCCCTTGCCCGCGGCGTCGAAGACGGCGTCCACCCCTTCGGGGGCGAGCGCGCGGACCCGGTCGACCAGGTTCTCCCCGTAGACCAGCGCGGTCGCGCCGAGCGAGGCGACGTACTCCTGGTTGGCCGGTCCCGCGGTGCCGATAACGCGGGCGCCGCGGGCGACGGCGAGCTGGACGGCGATGGTGCCGAGCGCGCCGGACGCGCCGTGGATCAGCAGCGTCTCACCCGAGGCGACGTCGAGCAGGTCCAGCACGCGTTCGGCACCGTCACTCGCCACGGGCAGGGTGGCGGCGTGTGTCCAGTCCAGGCCGGCCGGTTTGGGCGCGAGGACCGCCGCGGGTGCCAGGGCGTACTGGGCGTAGGAGCCCGTGTCGGACCAGCCCAGGACCTCGTCCCCCACCTTCAGGTGGTCGACGCCCTCGCCGACGGCGTCGACCACACCGGCGATCTCCCCGCCGGGCACGGCGGGCAGCGTGGTGGGGAAGATGGCCTCCATGACACCGGAGCGGATCTTGCCGTCCACCGGGTTGACACCGACAGCCCGCACACGCACACGGACCTGGCCCGGACCGGGCTGAGGAAGGTCGATCTCCGCCTCGTGCAGAACCTCGGTGCCGCCGAACGCGTCGAAAACGATGGCCTTCATGACTGTGTTCTCCTCAAGTGGGTTGCCGTGCCGACCACTTCCATTTCCGTGGCCAGCCACATAAAAGTAACACCGATTGTGTGGCTGGCCAAGTAATTGCTTCGGGGGGCGTGGTGGGTCCCGACCGCAACCTCTACGCCACCACGGGCCGGGTCCACGACGAGCGATACCCGCAGGGCGGACGGCGATGGGGTGGCACGTCCCCCCGGCCGGTGGGACGAGCGGTCACATGGTGTGTTCGTCGCTGGTGGGGGCGGGTGTCGATGCCTCGTCGTGATCGACGGTGGCGTACCAGGCGGCCAGCAGGCGGAGCGCGTCCGCGGCGGGGGTGCCGGGTTCGGCGCTGAGGGCGGTGAGGGTGAGACCGGGGTCCGTCGGAATGGGCAGGGCTTCGAAGGCGAGCGTCAGGTCGCCGACGCCGGGGTGGTGGAAGCGTTTGGTACCGGTGTGGTGCAGGCGCACGTCGTGGGCGGCCCACAGGGAGCGGAAGGCTTCGCTCCGGGTGGACAGTTCCCCGATCAGGTCGCTGAGTTCACGGTGGTAGGGGTCCTGGCCCGCCTCGGTACGCAGGAGGGCGGCGGCCGCGGCCCTCTGGGCGTCCAGTTCGGTCATGTACTGGGCGGCGGTGGGGTTGAGGAACTGGTAGCGGGCGAGGTTGACGGGCCGGGCGGGGTCCTGGAACACGGGCCAGTAGAGCGCTTTGCCGAGGCGGTTGGTGGCGAGGATGTCGAGGCGGCCGTTGCGGACGAAGACGGGCGCGTCGGTCATCGCGTCGAGGAGCTGCTGGAGGGCGGGCCGGATGGACGGTGCGGCACGGCGGCGGGCGGGGCGCCGGGTGGCGCTGGCACTGCGCGCCAGATCCATGAGGTGGGCGCGCTCGGACTCGTCCAGTCGCAGGGCGCGGGCAAGGGAGTCCAGGACGGCTTCCGAGGTCCCGGAGAGGCTGCCGCGTTCCATCCGGGCGTAGTACTCGGCGCTGACCCCGGCGAGCATCGCGACCTCTTCGCGCCGCAGCCCTTTGACCCGCCGGTGCCCGGAGGCGGGAAGACCGGCCTGCTGTGGGGTGATCTTGGCGCGGCGGCTGGTGAGGAAGGCGCGGACCTCGCTTCGGTTGTCCATGTCATCGAGGCTACGACGATCCCGGCGCGGGAGAGGTGCACTGCCAGTACACGCATCGACGGGTCCTTCCCGGCACCCGCGAGCTGCTGTTTCCTCGACAGCGGGCCGCCCGGCGCGCTCTCGGCGTTCGGCCCCACACCTCTCCCCACGCCTCCCCACCCCTCACATCTCCCCACACCTCACCTCTCCCGCGACTACGGAAAGAACCATGCGCGCAACTGTGCTTCACGCCCCCCGTGACGTCCGGGTCGAAGACCGGCCCGTGCCCACCCTCCAGCACCCCACCGACGCGGTGATCCGCACCGTCGTGACCTGCGTATGCGGCTCGGACCTGTGGGACTACCGCGGCGTCAACGAGGTCGCGGGGCCCACGCCCGGTGGTCACGAGTACGTCGGCATCGTCGAGGAGGTCGGCAGCGAGGTGACCGGTATCAAGCCCGGCCAACTGGTCGTCGGATCGTTCTTCGCCTCCGACAACACCTGCCCCCACTGCGAGAACGGCTACCAGACCAACTGCGTGCACCGTGAGTTCGTCGGCGGCGCCCAGGCCGAGTACGTCCGCGTCCCGCTCGCCGACGGCACCCTCGTCCACGTCCCAGGCGATGTCGCGGACGCGTACCTGCCCAGCCTGCTCGCCTGCTCCGACGTGATGGGCACCGGCTGGTACGCGGCCGTCGCCGCCCAGGTCCAGCCGGGCCACACCGTCGTGGTGGTCGGGGACGGCGCGGTCGGGTTGTGCGCGGTCATCGCCGCCAGAGAAATGGGGGCCGAGCGGATCATCGCCATGTCCCGGCACGAGCCGCGGCAGAAGCTGGCCCGCGAGTTCGGCGCCACCGACATCGTCGCCGAGCGCGGCGACGAAGGCGTCGCCCGGGTCAAGGAACTGACCGGCGGCATCGGCGCGGATGCCGTCCTGGAGTGCGTGGGCACCTCCCACTCCATGCGGCAGTCCCTCAACTCCACCCGCCCCGGCGGCAACGTCGGCTTCGTCGGCGTCCCCCACGGCGTGCGGATCGACGGCGAGGAACTGTTCTTCTCCCACGTCGCCCTGCGCGGCGGCCCCGCACCGGTCCGTGCCTTCCTGCCCGACCTCGTCCAGCGGGTGCTGGACGGCCGGATTGACCCGGGCAAGGTCTTCGACCTGGAACTGCCCCTGGAGCAGGCCGCCGAAGGCTACAAGGCCATGGACGAGCGCCGCGCCGTCAAGGCCCTCCTGCGCCCCTGACACACCACACGCACCCCAGACCCCGCAGCACCGGCCGGCATCCACACCGCCCGGAGATCGGAATCCTCCCCATGAACCCGCAGTACGACTTCACCGGCCAGGTCGCCCTGGTCACCGGCGCGGCCTCCGGAATGGGCCTGGCCACCGCCCGCGCCTTCGCCCAGGCGGGCGCCGCCGTCGTGCTGGCCGACGTCAACAAGGACGCCGTTCAGCACGCCGCCGAGGCACTCGAATCCGCCGGCCACCAGGCCATCGGCGTGGTGTGCGACGTCACCGACGAGGACCAGGCCGCCGCCATGGTCCAGAGCGCGGTGCACACCTACGGCCGCCTGGACATGGCGTTCAACAACGCCGGGATCCAGGCGCCGCCCTCGGACGCCGCCGACGAGAGCGCCGAGGACTTCGACCGCGTCAACGCCGTCAACCTGCGCGGCGTCTGGGCCGCCCAGAAGCACGAGCTGCGCCAGATGCGCACCCAGGGCTCAGGCGCCATCGTCAACTGCTCCTCGCTGGGCGGACTGGTCGGTCTGCCCGAACGCGCCGCCTACCACGCCTCCAAGCACGGCGTGATCGGCCTGACCAGGAGCGCCGCGGTCGAGTACGCCCCCCGGGGCATCCGCATCAACGCCATCTGCCCCGGCGTGATCGAGACCCCCATGGTCACCGGCATGCTCGAAGGCCAGGCGGAGGCCATGGCCGAGATCATGAAGCAGCAGCCCATCGGCCGCCTGGGCCGGGCCGAAGAGGTCGCCGCGGCCGCCGTGTGGCTGTGCAGCCCCGCCGCCGGCTTTGTCGTCGGCGTCGCCCTGCCCGTCGACGGCGGCTACACCACCCACTAGGGCGTGTCTGACGCCTGACTCGCGACGCCTGGCACCCACCTGCGATCGGTGTCCGCAGCTCATGGCATCCGATCGCAGGCCGTTTTGTCCGTATCGGCCAATCGGCCTATCGACCTATCGGACCTCACGACGACCGTGCCCGATGGCGGCCGGTGCCCGATGACGGTCCGTAGGCCGTCAGCCGACCGGCAGTCCGTCGTCCTCCCGTCGGGAGGCCGTGCCGAGTACTGCGCGTGCGACATCCTCCAGCGATCCGAGGAGCGGGTTCGGGTCGTCGGCGCGCGTGACGAGCACGACCTCGCAGGGGTCGATGTCGACGACGGGCACCAGGGCGATGTCCTCGCGCACGGCAGCGCGTCGATCCCCGGCAGGGAAGATCGCGACACAGTGGCCGGTGGCGATGAGTTCCAGCTTGTCCTCGTAGCTGTCGTCGATCGCGGGCGGGGGTGGCGCCGGGCGGTCGCCGACCGGTTTGGGCGTGCTCCAGACCACCGGAGTGCTGACACACGGCAGCAGTTCCTCGTCCGACAGATCCCGCGGGCTGACCGTGCTCTGGTTCGCCAGGTGATGACGCGCCGACGTGACGAGCACCCGGGATTCCTCATGGAGGTCGCTCACCCGGAGGCCGTCCGCGGGGAAGGGCAGGGGCCGGTACGCGACGAGGGCGTCGACCCGCCCCTCCGCGAGGGCGCGTGTGTCCCGCCAGTCGACGTGCCGGGTGCGGACCTGAGCGTCGGGGTGCCGGCGGCGCAGTTCCTGTACGCAGGCGGTGATGACCAGTCCTTCGGCGCAGCCGACGATGACGGTACGGGGCTGGACGGCGGCTCTGGCCGTGCGAGCCGCTTGCTCGGCCTCTTGGAGCAGCATCAGGGCCCTGGGAAGGAAGGCATGTCCGGCGGCGGTCAGGCTGCTGCCCTGCGGTGAGCGGTCGAAGAGCCGGACACCGAGCTGAGCCTCCAGCCGCTGGATCTGGCGGCTCAGCGACGGCTGCGCCAGGTGCAGCCGGGTGGCTGCCCGGCCGAAATTGCCGTGCTCCGCCACGACCGTGAAATAGCGCACGAGCCGCAGATCGACATCCATGCGCCCAGCGTACGCCGCACGCCGTCATACGCCTGGGACATGACGGCATACGGAACAGGTCTTGGACAGGGGGTACCGGTGGATATTTTGCTTGAGGCATGACCACTTTTGAAGGCAAGAAGATCGTGATCACGGGCGGAAGCGGCGGCATCGGCCTGGCCGCGGCCCGGCTGTTCGCGGACGGTGGCGCGCACGTACTGATCACCGGCCGCACCCGATCCACGCTGGACGCCGCGCTGGAACAACTGGGGGACAGGGCGATCGCCGTTCGCGGCGACGCCGCCTCCCTGGAGGACATCAAGGCGCTGGCCGGCACGGTCCAGGAGCGGTTCGGCGCGGTGGACGCGCTGTTCGTCAACGCCGGTGTCACCGCGTCCGGGCCGTTCGACTCCACGACGGAGGAGATGTACGACACGCTGTTCGACATCAACACCAAGGGCCCGTACTTCACCGTGCAGGCGCTGGCGCCGCTGTTGCGCGAGGGAAGCGGCGTGGTCCTCACCACGTCGGTGGTGAACGTCCTGGGCATCGACGCGCTCAGTGTCTACTCGGCGAGCAAGGCGGCCCTGCGGTCGATGACCCGCACCCTGGCCAGGGAACTGCTGCCGCGCAAGGTGCGTGTCAACGCCGTGAGCCCCGGTCCGATCGACACGGGCATCCTGGACCGCTCCTTCCCCGCCGATGTCGCCGGGACGATGAAGGACACCTACCGGAGCACCAACCCGATGCTGCGGCTGGGGGCGTCCGAGGAAGTGGCCGCCGCGGTGGCGTTCTTGGCGTTCGGTGCGACCTTCTCCACGGGAACGGAGTTCCCTGTCGACGGAGGAGCTTCGCAACTCTAGCGTCCTCGTTTGGATCGGGCCTGACCAGGGAGGGGGTACGGTGCCGTGGATCGCGGGGCGGAGGAGGGGGCCCACGCGCAGCGTGCGCGAGCGACGACAACGCGGCGATCCACGGCACCAGGGCCCGCGAGCCCGGCCTGATCCCAACGAGAGACCCCAGGCGCTCCGACCGCTGAACGCCTCCGGGAACCGCGCCATCGTGGCGAACGTGGAACTCCACCCCGGGCACCTGCTGAACAGACCGATCCTCGTACGAGGAGTCGCACTTCGGGCGGGCGGCGCAGCGTCTGGACATGGCGCAGCCACCGCTGTCCCCGGGCCATCCGGCACCTGGAACGGCAGTTGGGCGTTCCCGGTGCCGGAGCGCGCCACCCGCCGGGTCAGCCTCACACCTGCCGGGCCCCGGGGCCCGCGGCTCGGGGCTCGGGGCTCGGGGCTCGAGCTGGTACGGCCCGTACGGAGGACGTGCACAGCGCGGTTGTCGGTGTGAGTCCCCCGTGACCCGCTTCGTCGGCCCTGTCCTCGGCACCGCGCCGGGACGCCCCTCACACCAAGCGCTGTTTGGCGCGAGCAAGCAGGGGCACCCGCAGTTGAGCACGAGATACCGCGGAACCGCCGCCGGTACGGTGTGCTCGCTTCGGGAGTCGTCAGCATGGGAATCATTGCCTGGATCATCCTCGGCCTGCTGGCCGGTGCGATCGCGAAGTTCCTGCTCCCCGGCAAGGACCCGGGCGGCATCCTTCTGACCATGGTCCTCGGAGTGGTGGGTGCCCTGCTCGGCGGGTTCCTGGGCAAGGCGATCTTCAACGTCGATCCGATGAACGGCTTCTTCGACGTGTCCACCTGGATCGCGGCCATCGCGGGCTCGCTCATCATCCTGATCGGGTACCGCTTGATCACCGGACGCCGCGCCGCTTGACCCTTCCCTCTGCTCCTCCGCACACACGTGTGGCCCGTGACCACCGGCACCGTACCGGCGGTCACGGGCCACAGAGCTGACCCTCACCGTGTGCGCCTCACGGACATGGAACGGTGGCAGGGGCCCGGAGTCGGCCGGGTGGGGTCAGGCCGGTGCGGGGCGTGTGTCGCGTGCGGTGTGTGCAGTGTGTGCGGGCCGCCCGAGTGCGGCGTACCGGACCAGGGCCGCGCATAGGAAGGCCGTCGCCGCGGAGACCAGTGACCTTGTGAGGGAGTCGTTCCGCGCTGCGGAAACGAGGGCGATGGCCAATGCGGGCGTCAGAGTGCTGAGGGGCAGTACAAGGGGGCCGGCGCCCGGAGCGGCGGTGACCGGCGGCGGCAGCAACCAGGTCGCGAGGCTGTGGAAGGCACAGGCCAGCAGGGTGGCCCCCAGCACTTCGCTGGGCCGGTGGCCGCCGAGGGTCGCGGTGGCGGCGGCGACGCAGGCGAGCCACAGCACACCGGCCGTGGCGACGTAGGGGCGGACGCGGGGGGAAACCACGAGGACGGCGGCGAGGGTCAGCGCGGCGGGGATGGCTGTGTGCCCGCTGGGGAAACCCTGGTCAAGGAGATTCTCGCGCGCGCCCACCAGATCGGGGCGGGGCAGCGTCGTTTTGAGCACCTCCTTGCCGCCGGTCGTGAGAATGACGACCCCGAGCGCGGCGCACCCCTGCGACCAGCACCGCCGCACCAGGGTGAGGACCACGATGACGGCCAGGCCCACCATCAGGGTGGGCCTGGCGCTCAATTCCAGCGGCGGCAGGGGCGTCGAGCCGTAGGCCGCCCCCGACAGGGGGTAGATCCACGCCTCTTTGCCGCTGTTGGTGCCGAGATCGAACAGCGCGTTCTCGGCTCGTTGCCCCCACGGGGTGCAGATGGCGAGCAGGTAGACCGTCAGGAACCCCAGGCTGTACAGCAGAGTCGGCAGCCACGGCCGTGTCGTACGCGAAGGACCGGGGTCGTCGGCGGCCCCGGGGGTCTGCCTTGCGGCTCCCGGACGGTGCGCGGGCAGCGTCGGGGGATCGTGCCGATTCATCGCTCTGCTTCCGTCAAGGACGGGCTCTGCCGTTCCATGCGGCGAGTATATATCGAGTGACGGAATATATCTGACAGCTCAGCGCGATCATCGGCAGCGGCTGTACGCCCGCGGCGAGGTCACCCTCTCCCGACCGGCGGGCGCGACGGGCGTATCCCCGACCTGGGCTGACCTGCGGCTCCCGCCAGCGAGATCATGATCTCCGGCTGGAGTGCTGAGCGGTCGGCTCCGGACGTCATTCGGACGTTGACTTCGGTGCGGGTGCGGGTGCGGGTGCGGGTGCGGGTGCGGGTTCCGGTCCCGGTGCGGGTTCCGGTCCCGGTCCCGGTACGGGTTCCGGTCCCGGCACAGGCCCCGGCGCCGGTCCCGGTGTGGTGTCTGGGGTTGGCGAGATCTGCACCCTCGTGGCGCTGTCTTCGGAAGGGGCGGCGATTTCAGGGAGGGCGGTCGTCGAACCTCCCGCCTGTTCGTGGAAGTGCACGCCTCCGTGGATGGTGCCGGCTTGGACGATGTTCCTGGCCACCGCGTGGTCCACCGTGTTCTCCACCGTGCCGACGGTCGGACCCGGGCCAGAACCCGACGGGGCCCTTCTGGGCCGCGCCAGTACCTCGATGGGCCATGTCAGCTCCCGCCAGGCCAGCTTGCCCTGGGGGCTGACGGGGATCAGCCCGAACTCCCGTGCGGCGTCGACGATTGCCGCTCCCAAGCGCAGGTGTTGCCCGAGTTCATCGATCTGCGCCTTGAGCTGCCCGATGTTCCTTTCGATCGCGCGTTCTTCCTCGATCACGGCCGCTCGTCGGACTACTGTGTCGGCGCTGTGGGGATATCCGGCGTTCAGTTTGGCAAGCGTGCGTCGCAACCTTCTCGGCAGGCGTCCGTGGATTCCGGCTTCGCTGAGCAGACGTACCAGTGTGCGCGCCGACTCCTTTTCCTCGGCCGAAAGCGGCTTGTCACGCTCTTCGGCGGTCAGTGACTTGTCATGGCCGAGGCGTCGCGCCATCCAGCGGCAGAGTGAGGCGTCCTCATCGGTTCGCTCGCCCGCGACGCTGACCAGGTCGGAGGCGAGCAGCGTCACGTGCAAGTCCCAGGTCGCACACAGCCCGTCGGCATTCCCGCGCAGCTTCCCCAGGGCGCCGTCGGAGCGGAGGGTGAGCCGGGCCTCCTTCGCTCGCGCGAGTTCCACGTCTTTCATGTCGATCTCGGTGGTGGCGGGCTCCAGCCTGATCTTGATCTGTTTCAGCAGGGCATACAGGCTGGGGACGTCGTTCAGCGCCAGGGCGAACGCTCGCTTCTCCTGCAGGGAGACGATGACGGCACAGGGCAGCAGCTCCTCGGAGACGCCGAAGAACTTCCGCATCTCGGTGGCCGCCGCGGTGAGCGCTTCCTGATGTGCGCGCAGTGGGTGGGTCAGGGTCGGCATGAGGGTCATATGTTCCTCCGCCGGTCGCACATCCATCTGGAACGTCGACTCCGCACGCTCTCCTGGCGTGTTCAGCCGCATCTGCTCCCCGAGGCAGGCGACGCCGCCGACGGCGGTGGAGAAAGCCTCACGCATCCACGTGCGATCGTCGATGACGATGACGGACGGAGCCGGTGTGATCACTCCGAGATACCGTCGTGTGACATCGTGCGTGTCAGGCCACTCCCGGAACAATCTCCGGTGCAGGTCCGGGTTGTCGGCGGAACGCGCCAACAGGAATACGAGACCGGCGTACCCGCCGTCCCCCAGGGACCGGAATCGGCTGCGAAGAAATGCGCTCACCGGCATACTTCCCATCGCGTATCCCAATGCAGCTCCCTGAAATCGACGCCCAGTACCCCAGTACCCCAGTACTCTCAGGATTCTGCCCGAGACCTCGCTCCGACGTGCCCAATCTGACGTAATGACAAGGCATCCCGGCGTATGCGGCGGCGCCGCCATGGACGCCGAGGCGTGGATCGGACCGCGCGCGGGCCGATGGGGCGCTGATCGTCGCGGACGCTCGGTCACTCGATGCGAACGTGTGGCCCCCGACTGGGCACCCGCGTTCGACCGTAGAATCTCCGGGATCTACTCAGGGGGACTCGTTATGAGGGAAGTTCGGATATGTCTCGTGGTGGCATGTGTTCTCATGGCCGGAGCATGTGGCGGCAGCAGTACGCCCATTGACACCTCCCGCCTGACCGACCGGGAAAAAGAGTGGGTCGAGTTCTCCTACGCGCAAGAGAAGAACGAAGACACCAGACGGGCGTGGGAAGAACTGCCCGCTGAAGACGTCAAGTCCTACCTCGATCAGCAGCGTCCCGGCCTGTGCGCCGACCCGGTCGCGCTGATGCGGAGCCTGAAGGACGCGGGCTACGAGGCAGGAGAGATGCGGGAGTACAAGGAGAAGACCGCGGAACTCATCTGCTGACCCCTGTGGAGTGTGTCGTCCGTTCGTCAGTGTGAGGGCGCGGCGCACGTCGGCGCCCGGACCGAGCGGGGTGCGGACCGAGCGGGGTGTGGACCTCAGGACCGTCCGAGTACGCGGCTCAGCCACTGGGCTCGGGCGCTGCGGGCTTCGCGGGTGAGAGCCGCGGTGGGGGCGATCGAGTCGAAGCCGTGGTACGCGCCGGGCCAGACGTGCAGCTCCGCGTCACCGCCGGCCTGCCAGATCGCCTGTGCGTACGCGACGTTCTCGTCCCGGAAGGTCTCCGCGGAACCGACGTCGATATACGTGGGCGGCAGCCCGCTCAGGTCGGTGGCGCGAGCGGGGGCCGCGTAGGGCGGCAGGTCCCGGGCGTCGTGGCGGTCGCCCAAGTAGCTGTGCCAGGCGACGGCGGTGGAAGCCCTGTCCCAGGGGCCCGCGCCCGCCATCTGGCGGGCGGACGGGGTACGGAGGCGGTCGTCGAGCATGGGGCACTGCAGGAGTTGCCCGATGGGCGTCGGTCCGTCGCCCCGGTCCCGGTTGAGCAGGGTCAGGGCCGCGGCGAGGCCGCCGCCGCCGCTCTTGCCGCCGATGATCACGCGTTCACCGTCGATGCCGAGCCCGTCCGCGTGGCCGACGGTCCACAACAGTCCCGCGAGGCAGTCGTCCAGGGGCCCCGGATAGGGCGTCTCCGGCGCCAGCCGGTACTCCACGGACACGACGGCCAGACCGAGCGGGGCGGACCAGTCGCGGAGAATTCTCGGCAGGACACCCCAGGCGTTTCCCATGATCATCCCGCCGCCGTGCAGGTAGTACAGCGCCGGGAGCGGACCGGTGGCCTCGGCGGGCCGCGCGTGGACCAGCGTGAGGTCCGGACTGCCGTCGGCGCCGGGCACGCGCAGCTCCTCGACGGCGAAGCGGCCGTCGGCACGCAGCTCGGCCGCCGTGGGCCGGGGGCGGCTCGCGGCGTCTCGTCGCCGGTGGGCAGCGAGGTTGTCGCGGGTGAGCCGTTTCTCCGACAGGTCGCCCAACGCCAGCAGAGCGGCGCCCAGTTCCGGGTCGAACGGCGGCGCTGTCCGCCCGGTGCTCCCTTCGCGGACCCTCCCGGCCGCCCCCTCGGAAGCCGGGGCGCCCCCGCGCCCGGTCATGACGCACCGCCCCGGCCGGCGAGCGTACGGCCTCCGGCCATGCCGAGCCGCGGGTCCCCGGCAGGTACGGCGACAGCGCCGGGAACCGATGTCGTCGAGATCATGACCCCAGCAAACCACGGGCGCCACCGGTGATGAGCGCTGGCTGACGGAGGAAGGGAACGAACCCCCTTCGGACGCTGCGGTCCGTAGCCCGGGTCAGGCGCGCGGTCGGCGCTCCGTACCGCCTGCGACCGGACGGTGAGGCCGACCGGACGGCCGGTGCCGTCGGTCAGGTCCGCCCGGACGACGATCAACGACGAGCCGGTGTGCGGGCGCCGCGCCCGCGCGGGCGGATACGCGCACACCGCTCCCACACTGTCCGCGCGGGTCATCACGGCCCCACCGCGCGGCACCCGCCCCGGCCGCGACGGACCGTACGCCGTACGCCGTACGCCGTACGCCGTGCGCTCACTCCGATCACGATCACGACCACTTCGACTTCGCGGGCTTCGCGGGCTTCGTGAACTCCGCCGACCGCGTGGAGTGTGGAATCAGGAAGCCCGGGGCACCGACTCGTCGCCCGGCACCAGCCGGGGAACGAGACGGACATAGGCCACCATGCCGAGGACCTCGACCAGGGTCTGGGTGACCACGACCACCGCCGCGACGGCGAGGGTGTCGGGCAGGGCCAGGGCCAGGGGCAGCACGACCAGGGAGTTGCGGGTCGCGCCGGTGAAGACGATCGCCCGCCCGGCGGGTACATCCAGGCGGAAGGCGCGGGCCACCGCCTTCCCGGCGAACGCCATCACCACGAGGAACAGGACATAGAACGGCACGACGGCCGCGACATCGCCGAAACTGTCCCCCAGCTTGGGGAATTGGGAGGCGACCACGGCCAGCAGGGTCATGGCCATCAGCGGCACCATCGTGGTCGTCGCGGCGTCGGAGACCTTCAGCCCGGCCGGTCGGCGCGCGGCCCACACCTGTAGCCCCCAGGCCAGTCCGAGCGGGATGACGATCAGGAAGAGGAACGCCTCCAGGAACGGGCCGACCTCCACGACATCGGCCAGGCCGGAGCCCATGAACAGATACAGGAACCCCGGCAGCAGCAGCATCTGGGCGACCAGGAGGAGCGGGGTGGCGGCCAGCAGACGGCGGTTGGACCCCCCGGCGAGGCCGGAGAAGACGATCACATAGTCGACGCACGGGCAGAGCAGCACCAGCAGAACCCCGACCCGGACCGCCTGGTCGGTGGGGAGGAACGCGAACATCGCCGCGACGACCAGCGGCACCACCACGAAGTTGACCACCAGCGCGGCGGCCAGGAACCGCCCGTCGCGCAGCGAGCGGACCAGTTCGCCCGCCGGGACCTGAAGGAACGTGACGAACAGCAGCGCGCCCAGGACGGGGTTGATCGCGTGTTCCAGCCCGGGGCCGACGGCCGGAGCCAGCCGGCCCAGCAGCGCCCCGGCCGCCATCGCCACCAGGTAGATCGCGACCTGGTGATGTTCCATCCGCTCGACCAGGCCCCGCGGTCCCCGCTGTGACACCCTGACTGCTCCTCGCGTGAGTAGCGGCCATCGGCGATGGCCGTTCACTCATCCAAACAGGTCAGAGCGCCGGACCGGACATCGGCAGGGTGCCAGGGGTCCGGGGCGCGCGGTACGGGGCGCGCGGTACGGGGCGCGCGGTACGGGGCGCGCGGTACGGGGCGCACGGTACGGGAAGTGCGGTACGGGAGGTGCGGGGGTTACGCAGGACGAGTCACGCGTGCGGGGAGCGGCGTCGCCCCGGCACCCTCATCCTCCTAGCCGCCTCCCGCACGCCTCGACGAGCGGCGCGGGATCCGCCGTCTCGAACTCCAGCTCCTCCACCACCCGCTCGTCCGGCAGGAGCCGTACGACACGACCGAGGTACGTGTCGCCGCCGGAGGCCGACCTGCCCGTGCCGAGCGGCACGTCGGACAGGAGCGGGACCCGGAACGCGCCGCCCTCGCGGACGTCGAACGCGTGCACATGGCAGGTCATCCCGGCCGGTACCCGCCATCGGGCGATCGCCTCCGGGTCCCCGAGCGCGCGGTACACCGCCAAACACGGCGCGTTGACGCGCCGGGAGCTGGGTCGAGTACATGGCCGCGACCTGACCCGGCCGCGCGAGGCGGGTCCTTCCGGACACCGGCGGCACGAGTTTTGGACAGCGTGCGCCGTCCGGCCCGGGGCGCCCCGGGCGCGAGGCTACAAAGGGGTTCGGGCCGAGGAGGGGAAGGTACGCGTGGACCTTGGGGCGATCGGCGTCTGGAGCACGGCGTTCACCCATGGGGACCGGGCCGAGGCCAAGGAAGCGGCGGCCGAACTGGAAGCGTTGGGGTACGGCTCGCTCTGGCTCGGCGGTACGCCCGGCGGCAACCCCCGGGGCGACCTGGCCACCGCCGCCGAACTCCTCGGCGCCACCGGCCGGGTCACCGTCGCGACAGGATGCGTCTCCATCTGGGACCAGCCCGCGGAGCTGCTCGCCGCCGCCTACCACGCGCTGCCCGAGCGGCAGCGGCGGCGGCTCCTGGTCGGACTGGCCGTCAGCCACGCCGAGTTCGTGGACCGCTACCGCGACCCGCGTACGGCGCTCGCGTCCTACCTGGACGCACTGGACCGGGCCGTCCCCGCACTGCCGCCCGCCGCGCGGATCGTGGGCGCGCACGGGCCGGGCATGACGCGGCTGGCCGCCGCGAGGTCACTGGGTGTGCACTCCCACCTCGTGGACGTGACCCACACGGCCCGAGCCCGCGCCGCTCTGGGCCGTACGTCCCTGCTGGCCGTGGAGGTGACGGTCGTCCCGCACCACGACGCGCGGACGGCCCGGCCGCACGCCCGACGTCTGCTCGCCCCCTTTCTGAAGCTGGCGAACTACCGCAGGGCCTGGCTGCGTCGCGGCTTCGCCCAGGAGGACCTGGCCGACGGCGGCAGCGACCGGCTGGTCGACGCGCTGTTCCTGTACGGCAAGCCCGACGAGATCGCGCAGCGGCTCGCCGCGTACCGGAGAGCGGGCGCCGACCACATCGCGGTCCAGGTGGTCACCGCCGGCCGCGGTCTCTTCGCCCGCACCGCCTGGCGCGACCTCGCCACGGTGTTCCGCTGAGACGACGGCGCGGGCCCCTCCCGGCCCGCGACCGCACGTCGCGCTTCACGCGTCACGACCACGCCTCACGACCACGCGTCACGACCACGCGTCACGACCGCATGTCCCGCTCACGCCTCACGCTTCACGCGTCACGACCGCATGTCCCGCTCACGCCTCACGACCACGCGTCACGACCGCATGTCCCGCTCACGCCTCACGCTTCACGCGTCACGACCGCACGTCACGCTCACGCCTCACGACTACGCCTCCCGCTCACGCCTCACGACTGCTCGTCGGCCGCGGGCCTGCCCACCAGCGCCACCAGGCTCTCCTCGACGCGCGCCAGGGAGGCGTGCGTCTCCTCCCGTGCCCGCGCGTGTCCCTCCAGGACCTGTTCCGTCTCCCGGCCGATCTCCTCCGCCCGTGCGCGGGCGCGCGCCACCAGTTCGCCTGCCCGCACCCGCGCGGCCTCGTCCACGCGCTCGCCCTGTCTCCCCGCCTCCGCGAACGCGCGACGGGCCTCGGCCAGCCGGGCCTCCGCCCGTGCGGTGAGTTCGGCGCGCTCGGCCTCCAGGGCACGGGCTCGTTCACCGAACTCACGTGCCAGCGCGGCCAGCCGCTCGCCGCGCTCCCGTTCGGCGTCGTCGATCAGGCGCTGGGTGCGCCGTCGCACCTCCTTGAGCGCGGCGCGACCCTCCGCGCCCTCCTCCTCGATCGCGCCCGCCGCCGCGCCGAGCAGCGACGCGGCGGCCTCGCGCGCGGCGGTCAGCACGTCCTGGGCTCGCGCCTCCGCCTTCTTCCGTACGGCGTCGGCCTGTTCGCGGGCCCGCTCGGCCACCTCACGGGCGGCGGCGTCCCCCGCGTCGAGCAGCCCCCGGCGTTCGGCGCCCGCCCGCGTCCGCACCGCCGCCTCCTCCGCCACCGCGACGGCCAGCACCTGCTGCGCGCCGGGGCCGAGGGCCTCGTACGTCTGCGGTTCCAGCGCGGCGACCCGCTCCCACAGCTGGTGGGTCTCCTCCTCCAGCCGCGCGACGAAATCGGTGAGCCGCTCGGCGCGCTCCCACAGTTCGTCGCGCTGACGGCAGAGGACGGACACCCTGAGGTCCACCTGTTCGGGGCGGTATCCACGCCCGCGGACGGAGGTGAAGCCGTGCGTGGACACCGAAACAGCAGCCATCGCCGAAGCCCCTCTCGGAAACATGCGGATAGAGTTCGTAATCCTTCCAGAAGGCAATAAACCGGCATAAAGCGACACTCCGTCGGGAGGAACGGGCCTCACCGGCCCGTCCGTCGGCCGGGGATCACGCTCCCGTCACCGCCATCGCGAGGAGGACGAGCCCGAGGAGGGTCACGTACGCGATGGAGTGCACGCGGTCGGGGACGCGTCCCGCGACGCGCCTCACCAGTGCGATGGTGGGCAGCGATCCGCTCAGCAGGGCGGCGCACGCCGCCAGGTCGACGTAGCCCACCCGGCCCGGATGGGCGGGCGCCGAGGCGAGCAGATAGACGACGCTCCCGGCCACCGCGACGGGCACGCCGAGCGGGCTCGCCATGGCCGTCGCGTCGGCCATCGGAAGGCCCTTGCGGCGCAGCAGCGGAACGGTCATGACGCTGCCGCCGACGCCCAGGCAGGCGGCGACCGCGCCGATCCCCACCCCGCCGAACGTGGTGGTGAACCGCCCGAGCGGCACCGGCCGCGCACGGTCCTGCAGGGCGAGGAAGCCACGGCGCAGCAGGCTGTCGGCGATCGTCACCACCAGGTAGGCGGCGAACAGGACGCGCAGCAGCGGGCCGCCGGTCCGGGTGGCCGCGTACGATCCGACGGCGGCGCCGGCCGCGACGAAGGCCGCCAGCGGCCACAGGTACTCCCGGCGCAGCCGTCCCGCGCGCAGCTGCGCGCGCGTCGCGGCAAGGGAGTTGACGAGCATGACGGCCGTCGAGGTCGCCACCGCCACCCGCATCGCGTCCGTACCGGAGTCCGCCGCGGCGGTCAGGGAGCCGTAGAGGACCGGGACGGTGACGAAGCCGCCGCCGAAGCCGAAGAACACCGTCGTGACGCCGGTGAGGCACCCGAAGAGGAAGAGGACGACAACAAGGTCGAACGAGGAGGTCAGCACCCGGGCGACGCTACGGACGCCTCCCTCTGGCGGGCAATCGACTGTTCGCCAGCTTCCTACGCGTAGTGGACAGCTCCGGGAAGTAGCCTCGTCGGGTGCGCAACATTCCCGTCGCGGAGGTGGACGGCCTCGACCGTGCCGTCCTGGCCATCGGCACCGACTATCCGCCCGGTCATCTCCTGCCGTGCCACGAGCACCGCCGCGCCCAGTTCCTCTACGCCGCCACCGGCGTCATGCGGGTCGGGACGGCCGACGGCGCCTGGACCGTGCCCACGCACCGCGCCGTACTGATCCCGGCCATGACGCCGCACAGGGTCGCCATGGAGGGGGTCAGTACCCGCAGCCTCTACATCGAACCCGGAGCGGTCCCGTGGTTCCCGACGCGCTGCCGGGTCGTCGACGTCTCCGCGCTGCTGCGGGAACTCGTCCTGGCGGCCGTCGACATGGCGCCGCGCTACCCGGAGCACGGACGCGACGCGACCGTCGTACGGCTGATCCTGCACGAGATCGCGAACCTCGCCCCGTTGCCGCTCGACCTGCCGCTGCCCGCCGACCCCCGGCTGCGCGCGCTGTGCGAGGCGTTTCTTCGCGACCCCGGCATCCACGATCCGCCCGCCCGCTGGGCAGCCGCCCTCGCCGTGAGCGAACGCACCCTGGGCCGTCTCTTCCGGACGGGCACCGGGCTCAGTTTCGCGCAGTGGCGCGGGCGCGCCTGCGTGCTGCACTCGCTGGGGCAGCTCGCCGCGGGGGCGCCCGTCGCCCGGGTCGCGGCCACGCTCGGATACGAGAATCCCGCCGCGTTCACCACGGCCTTCAAGAGGCTCCTCGGGCAGCCGCCGACCGCGTACGCCGACTCGGGAGCGGCCGTACGCGGTCGGGACGGGAGATGAGGCCACCGGCGGGACCGGGCGGTGGTACGGGGTCAGGTCAGCGGGCCCGCCCCCGCCAGGGCGATGACGGGGCGCAGCCCGCTGGGACGTTCCTCCACCGGCAGGTGGTCCACGAAGTGGACCGAGCAGCCCAGCTCGGTGGCGCCTCCGTCGGCCCGCCGGTCGTCACCGACCATCAGCACGTCGTGCGGATCCTGCCCCAACTCCTCGCAGGCCAGCCGGAAGAGGCGCGCGTCGGGCTTCTGCACGCCGTGTTCGTACGACAGGACGTAGGTGTCCACCAGGGCGTCGAGCCCGTAGGCGCGGAAGACGGGCCGCAGGTCCCAGCCGATGTTGCTCACCACGCCGATGCCGACACCCGCGCGCCGCAGGGTGCCGAGCACTTCGGCGGCGTCGGCGTACGGGCGCCAGGCCGCCGGTGTCATATGACGCTCGTAGAGCGCGTCGTACAGTCCCGGGGCCGGCAGCTCCACCTGGCGTGCCAGCCCGGTGTAGGCGGCGCGGTGCCGGTCGGCGCTCTCGTCCCGGGTGGCCCACACCTCGGCCAGTTCCGGCGGGATCCGCTCCGGGGCCGAACCGCCGGGCAGCGCGCCCGCCACGGCCAGCATCATCGCGTACCGCCGCACTTCGTCGGGGGGTACGGCGACGCCCGACTCGTCGAGCACGGCCCGCAGCCACGACCCCGCTGATTCGATGCGGAACAGAGTCCCGGAGAAGTCGAAAAGTACACCCTTGAACGTCATGTATCCGATCCTCGCCGGGTCACCACCCCCGGGACAAGGCCAACCGCCTGAACAGCGCGGTGGAGAGCCAGACCAGAGCCCCGCCGAGCAGCCAGCCGCCCATGACGTCCGAACCCCAGTGCACCCCCAGCCACAATCGGGTGAATCCCACCCCGGCCACCGACACCGCCGCGACGGCCACCGCCGTACGCCGCAGCCAGGGGCGGGCGCGGCGGCTGTGTACCAGCCAGAGCAGCAGCCCGCACGTGACGGTGGCCGTCAGGGCGTGTCCGGACGGGAACGCGGCGAAGTGCGCCGAGTCGACCGGGTCGGGCCAGCGCGGCCGGTCGCGGTCCACGGCCCACTTCAGCGCCTGCTGCGCCGCGCTGCCCACCGCGCTGGTCGCCGCCACCCACAGGGCGAGCGGCCGTTCACCGCGCAGCCACACCACGGCGGCGGCGAGCGCCGTCAGCGCGCGCATCGTCCATGGATCCCAGACCCAGTCGCTCAGCAGCCGGTTGGCGTGGGTGAGGCCGGGCTCGGTCACCGCGTGCCCGTGCAGCCACCGCGCCACCTCCCCGTCGAGGGAGAGCAGCGGCCCCCATTCGGCCACGACCAGTGCGGTGATCAGCAGGGCGAGTCCCAGGGACCCGGCCCCGAGCGCCGTGCCGAGCCCCGGCCGTGGAGCGTCGCGCGCCGCCGGGCGCGAAGCGGGCGGCGGTGGCG
>NZ_QQNA01000283.1 GCF_003346515.1 Streptomyces corynorhini | reverse complement strand
GGAACAGAAGGCGCAAGTGTCCGGCGCCGGTCGCTGGACTGGACGCCCAGTGCCCAGTGCCCAGTGCCCAGTGCCCGGGGCCGGGCCGGGGGGCGCCGGCGCGGGCGGTCTGTTGGGCGTACCGAGTGCCACTCGGTAGCACGCCATGGCACCGGTGTCGTACGATGCCTGGCATGACCGCACAGCCAGAGATCACCCAGCGCGATCTCCGCAACAGGTCCCGGGAGATCATGGACGCCGTCCAGGGTGGGCAGTCGTTCACGGTCACCCGCGACGGGCATGAGATCGGGGAGCTGATTCCGCTGCGGCGCCGCAGGCGGTTCGTGCCCAGGGGAGAGTTCGTGACGATGTCCCGGACCGCCTCCGGGTTCTCCGTGGACGCCTTGCGCGCGGATCAGCGCGACACCGCCGAGCAGGAGACGGACGATCCGTATGCCCGCTGAACGCCGTCCGGCAGCCACAGCAGCAGCCGCAGCCGCAGCAGCCCCAGCAGCCGCAGCCGTCGCGTACCCGCAGGGGCTCCTCGACACCAACATCATGATCCTGCGCAGGTGGGTGGAGCCGGCGGAGCTGCCCGAGGAGATGGCGATCAGTGCCGTCACTCTGGCCGAGCTGTCCGCAGGACCCCATGAGGTGCGCAGGAACGAGGAGCAGACTGACTACGACGAGCACGCCGAGCGGGCCAGGCGGCTCGATGTGCTCCAGCGTGCCGAGAGTGAGTTCGATCCCATTCCGTTCGGTGCTGAGGCGGCCCGTATCTACGGCAGGATCTGTGCCGCCGTGATCGCCTCCGGCCGCAAGCCCCGGCGTCGCGTCGCGGACTTGATGATCGCGGCGATCGCGGTCGCGGAGGATCTGCCGCTGTTCACCACCAACCCGGACGATTTCAAAGGACTGGACGGAGTCCTTACGGTAGTGCCCGTGACACGGCCGAAAGTGCTTCACGATCGATGAACCGGGTCCTGCACCCCAGATGAACCCGCGCTCGGTGACGCGGGCTGCCCGAATGAGCGAAGTCGCCCGTATCAGCGAAGAAGACGACCGACGACGGAACGGAAGACCCAGCAGACCATGGCCATGGCTCCGAACACGCAGACGGCCCCCCTCCTCCGCGACGTCATCGACATCAAGACGTCCATCTCGACCTCCGACTTCGTTCTCAAGCTCGCGGAGGCGGTCACCGAGGAGGGCGCGGCCCGCGCGTTGCGGGACTATGTGGTCACC
The DNA here is from genome assembly GCF_003346515.1 of Streptomyces corynorhini. Taxonomy (GTDB): domain Bacteria; phylum Actinomycetota; class Actinomycetes; order Streptomycetales; family Streptomycetaceae; genus Streptomyces; species Streptomyces corynorhini. The sequence goes on along the minus strand of NZ_QQNA01000283.1, from coordinate 22,079 downwards.
GACCGGCTGCTGGAAAACTTCGACGAGGCGCTCGGCCTGATCAAGGCGGCGCTGGACGGGCACACGTCGAAGGCCGCGTATCTGCACGGATCGTTCGGTTCCGGTAAGTCGCACTTCATGGCGGTGCTGCACGCGCTGCTGCGCGGCGACCCGACCGCCCGGTCGCGGGGCGACTTCGACCCGGTGCTGGGCAAGCACGAGTGGCTCGGGGCGGAGCGCAAGAGGTTCCTGCTCGTGCCGTACCACATGCTCGGCGCGAAGTCGCTGGAGCAGCGGGTCCTCGGCGGGTACGTCAGCCATGTCAAGGCGCTGCACGCGAAGGCGTCGACTCCGCAGGTGTACCGGACCGACGCCCTGTTCGAGGACATCCGCTCGCACCGGCGGCGGATGGGGGACGAGGCGTTCATCGCGGGGCTCGCGGAGGCGGCGCCCACCACGGAATCAGAGGCCGGCGGGGACAGCGTGGACGCCGTGGACGCTCCTGCCGCCGAGGACGATCTCGACTGGGGCGAACCGTTCGCCTGGACCTCCGCACTGCTGGAGACCGCGCTCGCCGCCGAGGAGCTGGACGGCGGCGAGGTCAGGCTGAACACCGTCGACCCGTCCACCCCCGCCGAGCTGCGCGCCAGGCTGGTGCACGACGCGAGCGTGACGTGGTTTCCCGGGTTCGCCAAGAACGCGGCCGAGGACGAGCACGGCTTCATCTCGCTGGACGCCGGGCTGCGGGTGATCGCCGAGCACGCGAAATCGCTCGGATACGACGGGCTGATCCTCTTCATGGACGAGCTGATCCTGTGGCTCGCCAACCGCGTGCACGATCAGAAGTTCGTCTCCCGCGAGGCCGACAAGATCACCAACTTTGTCGAGGGCGCGGACTCCCGGCGGGCCATCCCGGTCGTGTCGTTCATCGCGCGCCAGCGGGACCTGCGCGAACTGGTCGGTGAGGAGACGTCCGGGGCGGCCGAGGCGGCGATCCAGGACAGTCTGCGCCTCGCCTCGGGCCGCTTCGACACGATCACGCTGGAGGACCGCAACCTGCCGCAGATCGCCCACGCGCGGCTGCTCAGGCCGAAGAACGCGGAGGCGGCGGCCAAGCTGGACGCGGCCTTCGCCCGGGTCAAGCGGGTCGGGCCGCAGGTGTGGGACGTGCTGCTGGGGTCGGACGAGACGACGACGGGGGCGGACGAGGCGTCGTTCCGGCTCACGTACCCCTTCTCGCCGTCCTTCATGGACACCCTGGTCCATATCTCCTCCGCCCTGCAGCGGTCCCGTACCGGCCTGAAGCTGATGGGCCAGCTGCTCGCCGATCACCGGGACGATGCGACGCTGGAGAATCTGATCCCGCTCGGCGATCTGTATCCGGTGATCGCGGACGGTGGCGACAAGCCCTTCGTGGACAGCCTCAAGGTGGAGTTCCTCGTCGCGGACAAGTTGTACCGACAGAAGCTGCGGCCCCACCTCCTCGCGACGTACGAGGTCGCCGAGGAGGACATCGAGCGCTACCGGCATCGCCGCGACACCCTCACCGACCCGAAGCTCCTCGGCCGGTGCAAGGGATTCACCGGCGACAACCGGCTGCTGTGCACCCTGCTGCTCTCCGCCCTCGCGCCGAGCGTGCCCGCGCTGCGGGATCTGACCATCCGGCGGCTCGGCGCGCTCAACCACGGGTCGGTCGTCTCGCCGATCCCGGGCGCCGAGGTCGGTGTCATCAAGGCGAAGGTCGACGACTGGGCCTCGCGCTTCGCCGAGATCAAGGTGACCGGTACGGACGCCAACCCGGGGGTGCGGCTCGAACTGGCCGGGGTGGACGTGGACTCCGTCCTCGCCAACGCCAACGTCAACGACAACCACTCCAACCGCCGGGCCCTCGCCAAGCGGCTGCTCGCCGACGAGCTGGGCCTGGACCTGCACGACCGGCTGGGCGCCGACGAGCTGAACCTCGTCTGGCGCGGCTCGAACCGTACGGTGGAGATCCTCTTCGGTAACGTCGGCGACCCTGACGCACTGCCCGACCACGAGTTCCCGCCGAGTCACGAAGGACTCTGGCGGCTCATCGTCGACTTCCCCTACCAGGAGGGCGAGCGGGGGGCTGTCGAGGCGGCCAACCGGATGCGGGGCCTGCGAGACCTGCCCGGCGTACCGCCCAGGACCGTGGCCTGGATCCCCACCCGGCTCTCGGCCGCCCGGTTCACGGACTTCCGCCGGCTGGTCGTCATCGACTACGCGCTGTCCGACCAGCGGCGCTTCGACACCGTGTACGCGCAGCACCTCAACGCCGACAACCGGGCCCGCGCCCGGGTACTGCTCGAAGGCCAGCGGGAGTCCCTGCTCAAGACGGTCAAGGGGGCGTTCCGGCAGGCGTACGGCTGCGCGGACAAGACACCCGGCGAAGTCGACGTGTCCTTCAACGACCATGTCGACGCGCTGCCCGAGGTGACCGAGCTGCGGGTGTCCATCGGGCAGAGCCTGCACGACGGGGCCCGGCACATCGCGAAGAAGCTGCTCGCCCACCAGTTCCCGGCCCACCCGGACCTCGACCCCGACGGCACGAACACGGCCGTCCGGGCCGGCGACGCGCGGACCGTGTTCGCACACATCCGGGCGGCGGCGGAGTCCGGCGACCGGCAGGCCGAGATTCCGGCCAAGGACCGGACGGCGATGCGGCGCGTCGCGTCGCCGCTCGGGCTCGGCCGGCAGAAGGAGGCGTACTTCCGGCTGTCGGGCCGCTGGGTGGACCATTTCAACCTCCAGGCGCGCACCGGGGCCGGCCCCGGTGACCTGAGCGTCGTCCAGCTCACCCAGTGGATCGACCAGCCGGAGCCGATGGGCCTGGAGACCTTCCTCGCCAACCTGGTCATCGCCTCGTACGCCGAGATGGACGACCGGGTGTGGGTGCGTGCGGGCTCACTGCTCGACCCCGCTCCCGAGCCGTCGGCGATCAAGCCGCAGGACGCGCTGCGTTCCCAGCCGCTGCCGGAGGAGCCCGCCTGGGAAGAGGCGGGCAAGCGCTTCTGGGAGATCTTCGGCGAGCAGCCGCCGAGGCTGCGCCGGGGCAGGATGGTCGGCCAGTTCGCCCGGCTGATCACGGGCCGGGCCAGGGCCTTCAAGCCGCACGCGGACAGCCTCGTACACGAGCTGGAGAAGAACTCCGTCCTCCTCGGCCTCGACGGAACCGACGAATCGGGCAGGCTGGCGCTCGCCCGGCGCTCCCGCGACCTGCTCGACGAGCTGGTCGGCCTCGACCGGGGCGCGGCGGGCGGCTCCGCGGCGGCCAAGCAGGTCATCACCGCCTTCGCCGCCTTCGACCTCGGTGAGGCGTCCGCGGGCCGCTACGGGTCCTCGATCAAGCAGGCGCAACCGGTGGCCGGTGCGCTGGCCACCGCGACCTGGGACATGCTCAAGCTCGCGCCCAACTACGGTCCCCAGGGCGAGGCCGTGCTGGAGGCGCTGCGCGGTGCCGCGCGGGTCGACCAGCGGACCTCCCGGCTGGAGGACGCGCTCAAGGAGGCACGGCGGTCGATCGTCGCCGTCATCGAACGCAGCCAGGCCGCGGCCCGGCCGCCGCAGCCTCCCGTAGCGGCGCCCGTGCCCGAGCCCGCGCCCCTCACCACGCCCGGTGAGGTCAGCCTCAGCGACGACAGCGCCGAGCCGCCCGTACCCACCACCCACCCGATGCCCGGCCGCGCCGCGCGCCGTTCCGGTGGCGGCCGGGCCAAGGTGTCCCAGGCGGTGGCGCAGCTCCGCGCGGAGCTGGACGCGCTGACGGCGGCCGAACCCGACGCGACGATCGAGATCAGCTGGCGGGTCGTGGAATGAGCGGAACGAGGCATACGCGGTGAGTACGGCGACCACGACGGGCACGGCCGGGAGCGCGGGACCGGCGACCGCCACGAGCGCGGTGCGGCTCAAGGCCGCGACCGTCACCCAGTACCTGGCCTCGCAGGCGGGCCTGACCGGGGGCAGGCGCCGGGTCGTGCTGCTGCGCGCCGCGCCCACCTGGGACGGCCCGGCCGAACTGACCTGGGGCGAGCAGCGGCGGGCCGCCGTCGCCGTGGCGCCCTCGACGCTGGCGGTGTACGAGCTGACGCTGGCGCACCAGGCGGGTGCCGGGGGACCTGAGGTCCTTGTCGTACTCACCGACCGCGAGGAGGCCGAACTGGGCCCCGACCTGCTGACCAAGGTGTACAAGCAGCGGGTCAGCGCGGTGAACACCTGGGACGTGGTCCGGGACGCCTTCGGGGCGATCGGCACCGACCGCCGGCTGAACGGCGAGAACTGGGCCGCCGAGGCGCTGCTGGACGCCGCGCCCGGTCGCTGGCCGCAGCTCGCCGGCGGCATACTGACCCGGCGCCACGCGCTGAGCGCGCTGACCCTGCGTCGGCTGGGCATTGGCCGGTACGACCCGGACCGCGACCTGGAAACGCCGGGTGGGGTCGCGACGTCCGCCGCGGCGGTGGGGGAGGACGCGCCGCTCGACGTGCACGCTCTGCTCCGCTGGTCCGTGGCGCCCGGCGGGCCCGCCCGCTATCTGGCCCTGCGGGAGGCCGAGCGCGACGGTCTCGACCGGTTCCTCGGCGAGACCGAGCAGGCCGGCCCTGCCGGAAGGGCGCTGCTCGCCCTGGTGAGTGCCGAGCACGGCTCCGACGCCGTCGCCTTCGGCCTGGTCTGCGCGGCGCTGTGGCAGCGCACCGACGCGACGGGCGACGCGGAGGATCACCGGGCCAGAGGCCGGGCCGAGCGCTGGTTCGGTGACGAGCCGCCCGCACCGGGAAAGGCGCTGGACAACCTCGTGGCGTCCTTCGGCCGGGCCTGCGAGGAGTTCGTCTCCGGGCTGCTGAACACGGGCCGGGCCGACCTGGACGAGGCATCGGCGACCGCCCGTCGGCTCAGCGGCGCGGCACTCGACCGTGCCGCCTCCCTGGCGCGGCAGTTCGGCGCGGAGCGCGCCGTACGGGAGAGCCCGGTGCTGACGGAGGGGCTGGAAGCCCGGTTCGAGGCCGCCGGTCACGCGCTGCTGGCCGCCGACCCGGAGGCGACCGCGCGGGCGGTGAAGTTCCTGGGCAAGCACTGGCTCGCACCGGAGCCCGACGTCCGTCCCCGGATCGAACGGGCCAGGATGGCGCAGCGGCTCGGCCAGTGGCTGGCGACCCGTCCCGCCGCCGAGTGCGCGCACGTCGCGGACGGTATCCACCGGCAGGTGGCCGACACCGGCTGGGTGGACCTGGCGCTGGAGCACATCGAGGCGGGCGGTGACCCCGGCCCGGTACTGCGGTCGGCCTACGACACCGTGTGCGCGGCGGTGCGCGCGTCCCGCCGCGAGATCGACCGGCACTTCGCCCGGACGCTGGCCACCTGGACGGCGGGCGGCGGCGGCCCCGGGGCGATGCTGACCGTGGAGAGCTTCCTCCCCGACATCGTCGCCCCGGTGGTGAAGGCCGGAGAACGGCGCGTGCTGCTGCTCGTCCTCGACGGGATGAGCGCCGCGATCGCCGCGGAACTCGGCGAGGAACTGCGCGAGCACTGGGTCGAGTACGACCCGCTGCCCCGGGCGAAGGACGCGCCCCGGCGCCGGGCGATGGCGGCGGCGCTCCCGACGGTGACAGCGGTGTCGCGCACCTCGCTGTTCGCCGCGAAGCTGCGGACGGGCACGCAGGCCGACGAGAAGAAGGTGTTTCCCGCGCACCGCTTCTGGGGCGGCCAGGAGGTGGCCGTCTTCCACAAGGACGACCTGCGCGGCGAGAGCGCCGGCGCGCCCTTCGGCCCCGGACTGCTCGAAGCGCTGACCGGAGACCGTACGCATGTCGCTGTGGTGCTCAACACCATCGACGACCGGCTTGCCAAGGAACAGAAGCTCGGGGACGGTACCTGGCGGCTGTCCCACATAGGGCAGTTGCGGGAGCTGCTGCGGTACGCGGCGACGCAAGGCCGCGCCGTGATCGTCACCAGTGACCACGGCCATGTCGTCGACCGGTACGGGGTACGGGTCGAGGCCGACGCGGCGGGTGTGCTGTCGGCGCGGCACCGGACGCCGGGGGGACCTGCGGAGGGTCCGCTCGCCGGGACGGAGATCGCGCTGTCGGGCCCTCGTGTCGTGGCCCCCGAGCCGGGGGGCCGGATCGTCGCACTCTGGGACGCCGACTCGCGGTACACCTCCCAGAAGGCGGGCTACCACGGTGGCGTGTCCCCGGCCGAGTTCACCATTCCCGTACTCGCGTTCCTCCCGTTCGGTGTGGAGAAACCGCCGAGCGGCTGGCGCGAGCTGGGTGGCCAGCAGCCCTCCTGGTGGGCGCTCACACCCCGGACCGCCGAGCAGCCGTACGCACGGACCCCGGCCGCCGCGGCCGTACCCGTGCCCGCGCCGAAGAAGCCCTCCAAGCGGGCGAAGGACGAGGCCGCGGCACTGGCCAGGCAGCACCACGATTCGCTCTTCGACGTGGCGCTCGTTCCTTCGGAGCGGGAAGACGCGCTGCTCTCCGTCGAGCCGGTCTCGCCGGACGACACACTGGTCACCGGTCTGCTGGCCTCCGAGGTCTTCGCCGCGCAGGTGCAACTGCTCGCCCGTAAACCGGACTTGGGCCGGGTGGAGAGGGCGGTCCGGGCCCTGCTGGACGCAGGGGGCACCCTGCCGGTCACGGCGCTGGCCCAGCGCATCGGCCTGCAGGCAGGCAGGGCCGACGGCTTCGCGGCCGTACTGCGGCAACTGCTGAACCACGACAGTGTGCAGGTGCTGGAGACGCTGCCGGACGGCAGGACTCTGCGGCTGAACACGGGACTGCTGCGGGATCAGTTCGAGCTGAGGTGACGGCTGCGGTGGTGACGGCTGCGGTGGTGGCGGCTGCGGGCCCACCGGCGGGTCTCGCCACCACCGCGCGCGTCAGGTGAGCTGGCGGAGCAGCCCGACGAACTGCCGCAGATCGTCGCTCAGACTCGGCGACAGCGGCTCGGGGTCGAAATGCGCGATCTTGTTGCGGATCTGCTGCACCCTGCCGAGCTGCTGCACGAACTGGCTCCGGCTCACCCACGACCAGCCCAGGCACCGCCAGTTCTCATCGGCCCGGGTGCGGAGCGCCTGATGGTTCTGGTCGCCGTTGAGCAGCTTGACGTAGCCCCCGAACATCATGTCCGTGATCAGACCGGATTTCTTTCCCTGGCCGGTCCGCTGCACGGCCAGGATGGCATCCGAGCCGATCTTCGCGCCCAGGCATTTGCGGAGCCGGAACTCGATCTCTCCCACGACGAAGAAGGGCCACGCCGTCGCGGCGAACCGCTCGGTGATGTCGGCGGTGGTCACAATCCCGGTGAAGCGTCCGTCGTTCCCCCGGATCAGCAGATAGCCGTACTCGCTGATCAGCGGCAGAAGGGAGAAGAAGTCCTGGTGGGCCTCGGCGACCGGCGGATCGTCCACCATCGCGTTCAGCAGGACCTTGTCGACGGAAGTGCCGTACATCTGTGTCGCCGACTGCCAGGTGACGACGCCACGCAGCGTGTAGTGGTCGTCCAGTACGGGAAGCTGCGAGTAGTTCATGGCCTGCATGAGATGGATGGCGTCCGCCAGCAGATGGCGCGACGTGACGGACGCGATGCCCTGCGTGGCAGCCGGTATGTCGCCGATTCTGACGGCGTGCTGCGGCAGCGCGACCACGGACAGTCCGTCGTCGGCCTCCTCCTCGTCTCCGTTCCCGGGCTCCGGTGCGGGGACGGATTCCTGGGCCACGATGTGCACATCGGCGGTTCTGCCGCAGTTGGCGAAGTGCGGAACGGTCGAGAGCCCGACATTCTCCAGCGCCTGGGCGATCAGCAGGCTGGACGGGTCGTCGCGCACGCGGGTGTTGAAGAACGTCAGGAATTCGGTGACCGGGATCTTCCGGCCCTTGAGCGCGAGAATCTCCTCGTCGGGCGGCAGCGTCGTCATGACCGCACTCACCAGCCCGCCGTGTCACGGAAGACAGTGCGCTTGCCCATGGCGGACATCACCAGTTCCAAGAGCTGTTTCGCGCGGTTCTCGTAGAACTGCTCGAAGTCGGCGGTGTGGAGTGTGGCCGGGTCGATGAGATGAGTGGCGACGACATCGTCGAACCACTCGGCGCGCATGCCCGACTCCAGGACGAGCGACTTGAGATACACCGCGGGGGATCCCGTCATCCCCCGGCCGGCCCGGAAGGACAGCGGCGTCTTGTTGACGATCGAATTCGCGCGGGCGGAGTAGGCGTAGTAGTTCTTGGCGACCCACGCCTTGGAGAAGACCTGCCGGACCTCCACATTGTGCTCGACGAGCCGGCCCGCGTTGAGCGGCGCGTCGGAGTAGTACCAGTCGACCGCGCCCTGTTTCACGAGGAGCGCGTAAATCCCCTTGTACGCGGCGCTGTTGCGGGTCGTCAGACTGTTCAGCCGGTCATCGAGGAACGCCGCCTCGCTGACCGTGTCGGGAACGACCCCCTCCACGCCCCGGATCCAGCCGATCAGCTGTTCCACATCACGGGTGAACCGGCTCTCCGTCGAGCCGCCGTACATCTCGCCCAGTACACCGCACCAATACCACTGAGTGATCCGCTCGTCGCTGCCCGGACGGTCGGTCTCCTCGCCGAGGACGGCGCGTACCGCGGCCAGCGGCACCAGCTGGGTGCGGTACGGCAGGTCGGCGGAGCGGATGATGCACTGACGCTCCAGGAAGGCGCCCACCCACTGGAACGCCTCGGCCAGCCGCGGTGCCAGCCGGCGGAATTCGGCGAGCGGCAGATTCAGCAGATCCCGGCGTTTGCAGGAGACCGAGGCGCGGGGATTGGCCTGCTTGCGCTCCCAGGTGTGCACCAGGGCGACCGCCTGCAGGAAGTCGCTGCTGCTCAGACCGTCCTCGAGATCCGCCTCGGGCCGGCCGAAGACAGGATGGTTCTGGGTCAGGCCCTTCTTGATCCCCTCCCACTGGACGGGGAGCCGGTAGTAGTCGCCGTGCTCGGCGAAATGAGGCTGATTGCCCGCGTAGGTGGCCGTGAGCAGCTCGAAGACGTTCAGCGGCACGCCGCCCGTGTTGACCCGCTCGAACACGGCGCAGACGGCATCGAGGGTGGTGGACGCCGCGAGCTTGATCATCGGAACTTGGAACGCGTTCATGTGATTGAGCACGCGCTCGACGAACTGGCCCCACACCCCCCAGTTCGCGGGGTCGGCGGACACGAATTTCTGCTGCCACGCGTTGACCCGCTGCGTATCGAACACCAGGTGCAGGGGGAAGTAACCGGCCGCGCACTCTCCGTCGGTCGTGCTCAGGTCGAAGACGACTTTCCGGGCGAAGTCCGATTTGAGGATGCGGTCCTCGGGCACGGACACCACGGCGTCGTCGCGATCGGCCGGCTCCCCGATCGCCTTGGCGATATCGATGTAGTACCAGCGGCGCAGATCCTTGCCGCGGGCGTCGACCGTCTCGACCGGCAGGTCCCGGTGCAGCGCCTGGAACAGCGAGGTCAGCCGCTGCTGTCCGTCCAGGAGCAGCAGATCGGGCACGGTGCCGTCCGCGTCCTCCGCGCCCTTGAGCGTACGGGCCTTGAAGGGGGAGGTGCCGCCGGTTTGAAGCGCCATCACGACGCCCAGCGGATAGTCGAGCGTGACCGTGGCGACGAGCGCCCTGATCCGTTCGTCGTCCCACTTCCAGTTGCGCTGGAAGTCCGGAAGCTGCAGTACCCCGGACGCGACATCCTTGAGGACATCGCTGAGCTTGAGACTGTCGAGCGCCACGCTGCGTTTCCCCCGCTTTGAACCGCTGAGAATGTGAACCGCCGAGAGGCCGGACGGTGTAACGGACGATTGCATCAAGTGACCGTCCGTACGTCAACCTTCCGGCAGAGTGACCGGGTGCCCGGTACGTAATGCGAGACTGACGCCGTGAGTACCGACAGCCCCGACCGCACCGGCCCGGTCAGCGCCGCCCGGCGGCGTGACGTGATCGACGCCCTTCGGCGAGGCGCTGTCCCCGAGAGCGGGCTCGACCTCCTCGCGACCGGCCTGGACCGGTTCGAGGCGGCGCTCGACGCGGAACTCGACGCGGTCGCCTCGGGTGCCTCCGTTTTCAAAGCCGTACGCGGCGAGTACGGATCCGGCAAGACGTTCTTCACCCGGTGGCTCGGCGAGCGTGCCAAGCGACGTAACTTCGCCGTCGCCGAGATCCAGATCTCCGAGACCGAGACGCCACTGCACAAGCTGGAGACCGTCTACCGCCGGCTCACCGAGCGGCTGGCCACGCCCGGGTTTCCGCCGAGCGCGCTGCGCCCGGTCGCGGACGCCTGGTTCTATGCCCTGGAGGAGGACGCGCTCACGGCGGGGGCTTCCGAAGAGGATCTGGCAGACGCGGTCGAAGTACTGATGACGGCCCGGCTCACCGAAGTCTCCCGGCACGCCCCGTCGTTCGCGACCGCGCTGCGCGGATACCGTACGGCGCTGGCCGCCGGCGACGAGGCCACCGCCTCGGCCGTCATGGCATGGCTCGGAGGACAGCCGCATGTGGCAGCCGCGGCACGCAGGGCCGCCGGTGTCCGGGGCGACCTCGACCACTTCGGGGCTCTCGGCTTCCTGCAGGGGCTGCTCACGGTGTTGCGGGACTCGGGACACGCGGGGCTCTTTGTCGTGCTCGACGAGGTGGAGACGCTCCAGCGGGTTCGGTCCGACGCCCGCGACAAGGCGTTGAACGCGTTGCGGCAGCTCATCGACGAAGTGCACTCCGGGCGGTTCCCCGGTCTGTATCTGCTGATCACCGGGACACCCGCGTTCTACGACGGCAGGCAGGGCGTCCAGCGGCTGGCGCCCCTGGCCCAGCGGCTCGCCACCGACTTCACCACCGACCCGCGCTTCGACAATCCGCGGGCCGTGCAACTGCGGCTTCCCGGCTTCACCCTGGATTCACTGGTGGGCCTCGGCCGCACCATCCGGGACCTCTACGCGTCGGGATCGCCCGACCCCGAACGGGTCAGGAAGGTCGCGGACGACGCCTACGTCGCCGAGCTGGCCAAGGCGGTCGGCGGAGCGCTCGGCGGGAAGGTCGGTGTGGCGCCCCGGCTCTTCCTCAAGAAGCTCGTCAGCGACGTGCTGGACCGTATCGACCAGTTCGAGGACTTCGACCCGCGTCAGCACTACGCCCTGACCGTGCACACGGCGGAGTTGAGCGAGGTGGAACGGAACGCGGCGGCGGAGCCCGGGAACGCCGACGACGTCGAGCTGGACCTTCCGTGACGGCGGAGCCCGGTACACCTGAGGGGCCAGGTGGTCTCGATCCGCTGGACCGGCTGCATCCCGGGCTGGTCCACCACATCGTCAACACCCTGGGCTGGCCCGGACTCCGGCCGCTCCAGGAGGAGGCCGTCGCGCCCCTCATGGACGGCTCGGACGCCCTGCTGCTCGCTCCCACCGCCGGGGGCAAGACCGAGGCGGCGTCCTTTCCGCTGCTGTCCCGGATGGACGCCGAGCGGTGGACCGGGACCTCGGTGCTCTACGTGTGCCCGCTGAAGGCGCTGCTCAACAACCTGCTGCCGAGGCTGGAGACGTACACCTCGTGGCTGGGGCGGTCGGCCGCGCTCTGGCACGGGGACGTTCCCCAGTCCCGCCGCAAGCGCGTCCTGCGCGAGCGCCCGGATGTGCTGCTGACCACTCCGGAGTCGCTGGAGGCGATGCTGGTCAGCGCCAATGTCGACCATCGCGCCTTCTTCTCGGGGCTGCGGGCGATCGTCGTCGACGAGGTGCACGCCTTCGCCGGGGACGACCGGGGATGGCACCTGCTGGCCGTGCTGGAACGGCTGGAGCGAGTGGTCGGCCGGCCTGTGCAGCGCGTCGGGCTCTCCGCGACGGTGGGGAACCCGGCGGAGCTGCTGAGCTGGCTGCAGGGGGCGGGCGCGGGGAAGCGCGGGGCGCGGGTGGTCGCGCCACATCTGCGGGAAGCGGCGCCTGAGTTGCCGCCGCCCGGGGACATCCAGCTCGACTATGTGGGGTCGCTCGCCAACGCGGCGACGGTGATCGCCGCCCTGCACCGGGGCGAGAAGCGCCTGGTGTTCTGCGAGTCCCGAAGGCAGGTCGAGAAGCTCGGCGAGGCGTTGCGCGCGAAGGGGGTCACCACCTTCCTGTCGCACGCCTCGCTGTCCGTGGACGAGCGGAGTCGGGCCGAGGAAGCGTTCGCCGAGGCCCGGGACTGTGTGATCGTCTCCACGAGCACACTCGAACTCGGCATCGACGTCGGTGACCTGGACCGGGTCATCCAGATCGACGCGCCCGCGACCGTGGCCTCCTTCCTGCAACGGCTGGGACGTACGGGCCGGCGCAGCGGTTCGCCGCGCAACTGTCTGTTCCTGGCACTCGACGAGCCCGGTCTGCTCTCGGCGGCGGCTCTCCTCCTGCTCTGGTCCCGGGGATGGGTGGAACCGGTCGTCGCACCGCCGGAGCCCCGGCACATCGTGGCCCAGCAGGTTCTCGCACTCTGCCTCCAGGAACACCGCGTCGGTGACCGGCTCTGGCAGGACTGGTGGGGCGGACTCGGTCCCTTCGGGCCGGCCGCCGAGCCGATCGTGCGCCATCTCATCGGGGAGGGGTACGTGGACCGGGACGGCGGGATGATGTTCATCGGCCCCGAGGCCGAACGGCGCTTCGGATTCCGGCACTTCATGGACCTCACGGCAGTGTTCACCGCTGCCCCCGAGTTCACGGTCCTGTCCGGTCGGACCGAGATCGGTACGACGGATCCGGCGTTGCTCACGGAGGAAGTCGCAGGCCCGCGAAGGCTGTTGCTTGCCGGTCGCAGCTGGCAGGTCACCTACATCGACTGGTCGCGGCGGCGTTGCTTCGTGGAGCCGGTGGAGGGCGGTGGCCGGGCCCGCTGGGGCGGGGCGGGCTTCGCCCGCATCGCCTCGTACGAGCTGACGCGGGCCGCGCGTGAGGTCCTGCTCGGCGCGACGCCTCCGGTCGTCCTCACCCGGCGGGCCGAGGGTGCCCTGGCGCGGGCGCGTGACGAAGGCGCCGAGCTGGTACACGCGCACGGCACGGTGATCGTGCGGGGCGGGCAGGGTACGAGCGTGCGCTGGTGGACCTGGGCCGGGCACCGGGCCAACGCCACGCTCGCCGCCACCCTCGGCCCGGCCGCCGATCCCCTGCAGCGTCCTGCCGACGCGTACGTCCGGTTGCGCGAGGACATCACGCCGAGGGAATGGCGGAACGCGGTCGCCGAGGGTGCCCAGCGGTTGTCTCTGCCCTCCGTGAATCCGCGCGCCGTAGCCGGGCTCAAGTTCGGCGCGACACTGCCGCCGCGACTGGCCGAGGCGACCATGGCCGCCCGGCTCGCCGACCTCGACGGCGCGGCTGCCGCTCTCGGTGAGCCGTTCCAGTACAGGGTGCGGGGCATGTGACGGGAAGGGTCGTTTTGCCCTGTGATAGCTTGCCGAGGCCAGTCGAACCCATGTACGTGGGTCAGGGAATCCGGTGGGAATCCGGAGCTGACGCGCAGCGGTGAGGGTGACGGGCGTGGCATCGGCCACTGGACGGGGACCGTCCGGGAAGGCGCCGCGTCCGGGGGATCCCGAGTCCGAAGACCTGCTGGCCACCCCCGCCCTTTCCGGCGGCGGGGGAGCACCGTACGAACGGGCTCCGCGCATGGGCCCTCGAACGCAGAGGAACCACCGTGCCGATCGCGCGCCCGATCCGTCCCACCGCCCTGAGCGCCCTGCTCCTCGCCGGAGCCCTGTCCCTGACGGCCTGTGGGGGAGGCGGTACGGCACGGGACGCGAAGACCGCGCAGGGCGGGGCGGCCGGGGGCGGGGCCGCCGGGTATCCCCGTACCGTCGAGAACTGCGGCGAGAAGGTGCGGATCGCCGCGGCGCCGCGGCGGGCCGTCTCGCTCAACCAGGGCACGACGGAGATCATGCTCTCCCTCGGCCTCCAGGACCGCATGGCCGGGACCGCCACCTGGACCGACCCGCTGATGAAGGGGCTGGCGAAGGCCAACGCCGAGGTCCCCAGGATCGCGGAGAACAACCCCTCCTTCGAGAAGGTCCTCGACACCGAGCCCGACTTCGTCGCCTCCTCCTTCCTCTCCACCCTGGGCAAGGGCGGCGTGGCCACCCGGGAGCAGTTCGAGAAGCTCGGCGTGCCCACGTACATCTCGCCCGCCGACTGCACCAAGAACGACAAGACCGTCGGCACGGACGGCGCCCGCTCCACCCCGCTGGCCATGGAGACCGTCTACGAGGAGGTACGGGACCTCGCCGGGGTCTTCGGCGTCGAGGAGCGCGGCGAGAAGGTCGTCGCCGGTCTGGAGGCCCGGATGGCGAAGGCGACGGAGGGGCTGGACGCGGCCAGGACCAAGAAGGTCTCGCTGCTCTACTGGTTCGCCAACTCCGACTCCCCGTACATGGGCGGCTGCTGCGGCGCCCCCGGCATCATCACCAACGCCGTCGGCGCGAAGAACGTCTTCGACGACACCCACGACGAATGGCCCCAGATCAACTGGGAGACGGTGGCCGACCGCGACCCCGACTTCCTGGTGATCGGCGACCTCACGCGCAAATCGCAGACCGCCGAGACCGCCGCCAAGAAGATCGAGTTCCTGGAGACCAATCCGGTCACCAAGGAGATGGACGCGGTCAAGCACCAGCGGTACGTGCTGCTCAGCGGGCAGGCGATGAACCCGACCATCCGCACGGTCGAAGGCGTCGAGAAGGTCGCCGCCGCCCTGCGCACGTACGTGCCCGCGAAGTGACCGCCCAGCGGGAGCGGGAGCGGGAGCGGGAGCGGAAGCTCGGGCGGGAGGTACGGGAGGCGGATGGGGAGACCGGCGGCCCCGCGGCCGTGACCGGTGCGCCGGAACGAGAGCCGCGCGGTCCGCGCGGTCCGCGCGTTCTGTGGGGTCTGCGCGTTCTGTGGGGGCCCGGGTCCCCGCGCGTCCTGCTCCTGTGTGTCGGCGGCCTCGCCGCGCTGGTGGCCTCCGTCGCCGTCGCGATCACCATCGGCCCGGCGCAGATCCGCGTCGGCGACGTCTGGTCGGTCGTCGCCGCGCACCTCGGCTGGGGCGAGTCGCGGCTCAGCCCCATCCGCGACGGCATCGTGTGGAACCTGCGGTTGCCGCGCACGCTCCTCGCCGCCGTGTGCGGCGCCGGGCTCGCGGTGTGCGGGGCGATCATGCAGGCGCTGCTGCGCAATCCGCTCGCCGACCCGTTCGTCCTCGGCGTCTCCTCGGGCGCCTCCACCGGCGCCGTGCTGGTCGTCGTCCTCGGGGTGGGCGGCGGCGCCCTGTCGCTGTCCGGCGGCGCGTTCCTGGGCGCGCTCTGCTCGTTCGCGCTGGTGCTGCTGCTCAGCCATACGCTCGGCGGCACCACGGACCGGGTGGTGCTCTCCGGGGTCGCGGCGATGCAGCTGTTCTCCGCGCTCACCTCCTTCATCGTCATGACGTCCGCCGACGCGGAGACCACGCGCGGCGTGCTGTTCTGGCTGCTGGGCTCGCTCGGCGGCGCGGGCTGGAGCGATGTGTGGATCTGCGGCGCCGTGCTCGTGCTCGCGCTGCTGGTGTGCGGCGGGTACGCCAGGACCCTCGACGCGTTCGCCTTCGGCCAGGACGCGGCGGCCACGCTCGGCGTCTCCGTGGGCCGTACGCGGCTGGTGCTGCTCTGCGTCACGGCCCTGCTGACGGCGGCGCTGGTCAGCTCGGCGGGGGCGATCGGCTTCGTCGGTCTCGTCCTGCCGCACGCGGCCCGCGCGCTGGTCGGCCCCGGCCACGGCAGGCTGCTGCCGGTGACGGCCCTGGCCGGAGCCGTGTTCCTGGTGTGGGTCGACACCCTGGCCCGTACCGTGCTCGACCCGCAGGAGGTACCGGTGGGTGTGGTGACGTCCCTGATCGGCGTACCGGCGTTCGTGCTGGTGCTCTACCGCGCCAGGAGGACCGCGTGAGCGGCACGGAGACCTCGGTGGGGCTGCGCGCCGAGCGGGTCTCCCGCAGCGCCGGGGGCCGGCTCGTCCTGGACGGTGTCGGTCTCGCGCCCGAGCCCGGTTCCACGCTGGGGCTGCTCGGGCCGAACGGCTCGGGCAAGTCGACCCTGCTGCGGCTGCTCGCCGGAGTCCTCGCCCCGGCCTCCGGCGTGGTCACCCTCGACGGCCGCCCGCTGCCCGAACTCGGCCGCAGGGCGATCGCCCGCCAGGTCGCCGTCGTCGAGCAGCAGGCCGGTACCCAGGTCGAGCTGACCGTGCGCGAGGTCGTACGCCTCGGCCGCGTACCGCACCGCCGCGCCTGGGCGGCGGCGTCGGTGGGCGACGACGAGGCGGTACGTACGGCCCTGGAGCGCACCGGGCTGACCGACCGGGCCGGCCAGTCCTGGCACACGCTGTCCGGCGGGGAGCGCCAGCGGGTGCAGATCGCCCGCGCGCTCGCCCAGGAGCCCCGGGAACTGCTGCTGGACGAGCCGACCAACCACCTCGACATCCAGCATCAGCTGGACCTGTTGAACCTCGTCGCCGCGCTGCCCGTCACCACCGTCATCGCCCTGCACGACCTGAACCTCGCGGCGATGTACTGCGACCAGGTCGTCGTGCTCCAGCACGGCCGCGTCGTGGCCGGCGGCCCGCCCCGGGAGAAGCTCACCGAGGAGCTGATCGCGGCCGTCTACGGCGTGCGCGCCACCGTCACCCCGGACGGCCCCGACGGTCGGCCGCACGTCCGCTTCCTCGGCACGGTCCGGGAGGCGCCCGCGCGCTGACAGCCCCTCCGCCGAGGGGCCCGCGTGCCGGGGGGCCCGCGTGCCGGGGGGCCTGCGTGCCGGGGGGCCTGCGTGCTGAGGGGCCGTACCGGCGCCCCCGAGGCTTAATGCGTATGATGTGCAAGTGCCTAGCTACCGCATTCGAACGGCGACCCCCGATCACCTCGACGCCGCGCGCGCCGTCATGCTCGACACCGTCTACCGCGACTTCGGTACCGGGTACGTGCCGCGCTGGCACGCCGACATCATCGATCTCGCGGGCGCGTACCTGGCCTCTCCCCGGCACACCCTGCTGGTGGCGCTCGACGAGAGCGACCCCGTAAGTCCCGTCGCCGCCGTCGCCGCGCTCGACTCCCGCGGCCCGGTCCATCCCCCCAACCCGCCCTGGATGGCCGAGCGTTACCCGAACGGCGAGACGGCGCAGCTGCGCCGCGTCTACACCCGCCCCGGCCACCGCCGTCGGGGTCTGGCCCGGTCGCTGGTGCGCGAGCTGGTGGACTTCGCGGCGGCGGACGGCGGCTACCGCTCCGTGTATCTGCACACCGACCCGGCGGTGCCCGGCGCCGAGGCGTTCTGGCGCTCGATGGGCAAGGCCGTGTGTGATGAGCGCGCCGAGATGGCGGACGGCGGGCAGGGGATCGTGCACTTCGAGGTACCGCTCAGCTGATGAAAACGGTTGTCATGTAATCTCTCGTTCGTTCGCCCCGTGGCCGGTGTGTCACCAACAGACCCCGCAGAGAACAGAGAACGAGGATCATGCGTTCCGTCCGACCCCGCCGGTGGGCCGCCTGCCTGCTGCTCACCCCGCTGCTCACCGGTACGCTCTCCGGCTGCTTCGCCCCGGCCGACTCCTCGGACCCGAAAGCGGACTCCACCGGAGGCAAGCGGCTGCGGATCGCGCTGGCCTTCCCGCCCTCCGAGTCCTTCTCCCCGTACGGAGCCGACGCGACGCTCCTCAGCCGCCTCGGGGTCACCGAAGGGCTGACGAAGCTCGACGGGAACGGCGCCCCGGCCCCCGCGCTCGCCGAGTCCTGGACCCAGGAGGACGCCCGCACCTGGCAGTTCACCCTGCGCGACGCGCGCTTCCAGGACGGGACGCCGCTCACCGGGGCCGCCGCCGCCACCGCCCTGACCCGCGCGGCGCAGGCGAGCCCCGCGCCCGCCGCGCTCTCCGGGGTCTCCCTCACCGCCGAGGCGTCCGGCGAGCGCCGGGTGCGGGTCACGACCGCGACGCCCGACCCCGCACTGCCGCTGCGCCTCGCGGGACCCAGCCTCGCCGTGCTCTCCCCGAAGGCTTACGGGAAGCAGGGCGCCGCCGACCCCGTCGGCCACGCCACCGGACCCTTCACCCTCACCAAGGTCGACGGCTCCACCTCCGCCGCCCTCGACCGCTTCGACGACTACTGGGGCGGCCGGGCCCAGGCGCCCGGTATCGACGCCAGGTTCATCGCCGACGGCACCGCCCGCGCCAACGCGCTGCGCACCGGAGAGGAGGACGTCGCCGAGGCCCTCCCGTTCGCCCAGGCGGCCTCCCTCGCCAAGGGCACCGGCCGCGAAGTCCCCACCGCCCGCACCACCAGCCTCTACCTCAACACCGCCTCCGGTCCCTTCGCCGACCCGGAGCTGCGGGCCGCCGCCCGCGCGGCGATCGACACCTCCGTCCTCGCCGAGAACGTCTACGAGGGATACGCCGACCCCGGCCAGGGCATCTTCGGACCCGCCCTGACCTGGGCGGCGGGCAAACGCCAACAGCCCACCGGCCGCGCCTCCGCCGCGCAGCCGCACGGCGCCACCGTCCGGCTCGCCACCTACGACAACCGGCCCGAGCTGCCCGAGGTCGCGCAGGTCCTCCAGCAGCAGCTGGAGAAGGCCGGCTTCAAGGTGACGCTGACCGTACGGGAGTCCTCCCGCGTCGAGGGCGACGCGCTGGCCGGGAAGTTCGACGCGTTCATCGGCGCGCGCAACACCATGCTCGACACCGGCGACCCCGTCTCGGTCCTCGCCAGCGACTACACCTGCGACGGCACGTACAACATGGCGCGGCTCTGCGACAAGAACGTCGACAAGGCCGTCGCCGCCGCCGACGCCCTCGCCGACCAGGACAAGCGGCGGGACGCCGCGATGGCCGCCGAGGCCAGGATCCTGGGCACGGACGCCGTCGTACCGCTCGTGCACCAGCGCAACATCCTCGGCGTCTCCACCACCGTGAGCGGTGTCCTCCTCGACCCCTACGAGCGCACCGTCGTCGCCACCGGCACCCGGCGCTGAGCACATGTCGCCCACGCCCCGGTCCCTTATATCCCGGCCGGGCCCCACCGCCCTGTGGCGTGCCGTACTCGCGGCCGGGGTGCTGTGCGCCATCGGCCTGCTGCCCTGGCTCGCGCGCACCGACCCCGCGCTCACCGTCCTCAAGGCGCGCTCCGCCGACCGCGACCCCACCCCCGAGGCGCTGGCGGCGGTACGGGACCGACTCGGCCTCGACGCCGGGCCGCTGCGGCTGCTCGGACGGTGGCTCGGCGACCTCGCGCACGGCGACGCCGGCCACTCCTGGATCTCCGGGAGCGCCGTACTGCCCTCCGTCGTCCAGGCACTCGGCGTATCGCTGCTGCTGATGGCCGTGGCGCTGACGGCGGCGCTCGGGACGGCCGCGCTGGTGTGCGCCCGCACCCTGTGGCGCGGCGCGGCCGGGCGCCCGACCGGATCCCGCACGGGCGGCGTGGCCGCGACGCTCGCCTCGCTGCCCGAGTTCCTGACGGCGTCCGTGCTGGCCACCGTGGTCGGCGTCCAGCTCGGCTGGCTCCCCGCGCTCGGCTGGTACGGGCCCCAGTGGCTCGTCCTGCCCGCGCTCGCGCTCGGCGTCCCCGCCGGAGCGCTCCTCGGCCGGCTGCTCGGCGACGCCCTGCCCGGCGCCTTCGCCGAACCGTGGGCGCTGGCCGCGAGCGCGCGCGGCCTGCCGGGGCGGCGCATCGCCCGCCAGGCGCTGCGCCGCTCCTTCCCCGGACTGCTGCCGAACCTCGGGCTGTTCGTCGTCGGCCTCACCGGCGGCTCGGTCGCCGTGGAACAGATCTTCGACATCCCCGGGCTCGGCCGGCTCACCCTCCAGGCCGCGATCGCCCAGGACCTGCCGGTGCTCCAGGCGGGCACGCTGGCCCTCCTGCTGCTCGCCGCCGTCGCGGGCGGCGCCGCCCGGGGCACCGCCCGGCTGCTGCTGGGCCCCGTGCTGCGCGACGGCGCGCTCGCCTCGCCGCACCGGCCGGGCCCGCCTGCCCGCTCCCCGCTGCCCTTCGCGTACGGGGCGGTGCTGCTCGGTGTCGTCGTCGCGGGGCTGCCCCGCGATCCGCTGGCGCTGGACACCGCCGCCCGGCTGCGCCCACCGTCCTGGGCGCACCCCTTCGGCACGGACGCGCTCGGCCGCGACCTGCTGGCGCGCGTCGGGCACGGCGCGCTCACCACGCTCGCGCTGGCGCTCGCCGTGAGCGCCGCCGCGCTGCTGACCGGGGTGGTGCTGGGGCTGGTGCCGAGGGTGTCGGGCGCGGCCGTCGACACGGTGAACGCCGTACCGCCCGTCCTCGCCGGACTGCTCGTCGCCGGGGTCGCGGGCAGCGGCCCGTACACCCCCGCGCTGGCGGTCGCCGCCGTCGCGTGGGCGCCGCTGGCCGCGCACGCCGGAGCGCTGCTGACCCAGGAGCGTGCCACCGCCCATCTCGCGGCCACCCGCGCGCTCGGCGCGGGCCCGCTGTATCTGCTGCGCCACGAACTGCTGCCCGCCGTCCTGCCGCCCGTCACCCGGCACGCGCTGCTGCGGCTGCCCGGCGTGGCGCTCGCGCTGGCCTCGCTCGGCTTCCTGGGCCTGGGCGCGCAGCCCCCGTCGCCCGAGTGGGGGCTGCTGCTGGCCGAGAACCTGCCCTACGCCGAACGCGCGCCCTGGGCGGTGCTGGCACCGGCCGCCGTACTGGCGCTGCTGGGGGCGCTGGCGGTGTCGGCGGCGGGCGGCGTACGGCTCCCGGGCCGGCGCCCCCGGCGAGGGCGGCCGGCCCGGCGGAGGTCGCGACAGCAGCCGCGGCACCCGTCGCGGCACCCGTCGCGACAGCCGTCACGACAGCCGGAACCGGCCGCCCCCGCCCACGGGACGGCGGCGCCGGGGAGCGCCCGGTGACCGAGCCCCCGGCGACGGCCGACGGGCCCGCCCGGAGCGGGCGCGCGCCACGGCCGAGGTGGTGGGGCCGCTCCGGGCTCTGGAGCGAACTCTCCCCGCTGCTGCGGCTGCTGATCCTCACTCAGTTCGCCTTCAACGTCGGCTTCTTCGCCGTACTGCCGTTCCTTGCCGACCACCTCGGCGCGGGCATCGGCCTGGCCGGCTGGCTGGTCGGCCTGGTCCTGGGGCTGCGCACGTTCAGCCAGCAGGGACTCTTCGTGGTCGGCGGCGCGCTGACCGACCGGTACGGCGTACGGCCCGTGGTGCTGACCGGCTGCGCGCTGCGGATCTGCGGGTTCCTCTGGCTCGGGTACGCGGACCGTACGGGGCCGGTCATCGGCGCTGTCCTGCTGATCGGCTTCGCGGCGGCGCTGTTCTCGCCCGCCGTCGAGTCCGAGGTCACCCGCCAGGCGATGGCCCACGCCGAGGCGGGCGGCGGACCGCGCACCGGCGTCCTCGCGCTGTTCACCGCCGCAGGACAGGCGGGCGCGTTCGTGGGGCCGCTGCTGGGGGCGGCGCTGCTGGCGGTGGACTTCCGTACGGTCTGCCTCGCCGGGGCGGGCGTCTTCGTCCTCGTCCTGGCCGGGCACGCCCGGCTGCTGCCCCAGCACATCCCCGGCCAACCCCGGGTGAGCGGGCGCGGCGGCGTGCGGAGCCTGCTCGCCAACCGGCCCTTCCTCGCGCTGTGCGCGGTGTACGGAACGTATCTGCTGGCGTACAACCAGCTCTACCTGGCCCTCCCGGCGGAGGTGGAGCGCGCCGCCGGTTCCCAGGCGCCGCTGGCCTGGCTGTTCGCGCTCTCCTCGCTGCTGGTCGTCGCCACCCAGCTGCCGGTCACCCGCTGGGCCGCCGACCGCCTCGGCCTGCGCGGCTCCATGGCGGCGGGGCTGCTGCTCCTGTCGGCGGGCTTCGCGCTCGTGGCCGCCACGCTCCCGGCGGGCCGCACGGGCGTGCCCGGCCTGCTCCCCGCCGCCGGTTTCGTGGCCCTGCTCACCGTCGGCCAGATGCTCATCGCCCCGGCCGCCCGCGCCTGGCTCCCCGACCTGGCAGCCCCCGGCCGCCTCGGCCTCTACACGGGCGCGCTCTCCTCCGTGTCCGGCGCCGTCGTCCTCGCCGGGAGCGCGGCCACGGGCTCGCTGCCGGACGCGGGGCTGCCGGACGCGGAGGAGAGCGCG
>NZ_QQNA01000282.1 GCF_003346515.1 Streptomyces corynorhini | reverse complement strand
GCCCGGGACCCCGCCCGGGACCCCGCCCGGGACCCGGCCAGGGACCGGCCCCCGGTCCAGGCGCAGGGCCCCGACCGGGACAGCACCCCGCTGTCCGTCACCCTCCGGCTCCCCACGCCCCGCCCGATCCGTACGACCGAACTGCCGCTGCCCGCGCGGACACTGCCGGACGGCGCCACCGTCTGGCACATCCCCGCCCGGCCCGCGCCACGGAGCGACACGTACACGTACGTGAGCGGCAATGGGAAAGCGAACGCGGACGGGAACGGGAACGGCAACAGGTCCGGGAACGGACACGCGTCCGGCCACGTCCCCGGCCACGAGCACGAGCGCGGCCACAGCCCCGGCCACGGCCCCGGCCACGAGCAAGAGCGCGGTCCGCGCCGCCCCATGGCCTCCGTACCGGACGAAACGGCCTCGCTGGAGCAGGAGTTGCGCGCCGCCCTCGCCCATGTGGACGCCCTCACCGCGGAACACCGCCGCCTCAAACACGAACTCGCCGAGACCAACAGCGGTGTTCTGGCGCTCTACGTGCAGCTGGAAGAGCGCGACGAGCGGCTCCGTACGGCGCACGGTCAGATGCTCCGCGAGCTGGAGGACGCCCTGCGTCCCGTGCCCATCGCCGTCGACGGCCTGGAACTCGCCGTCCACTACGCCCCGGCGGGCACCGACGCGCCCACCGGGGGCGACCACTACGACTGGTTCACCCTGCCCGACGGCACCGTCCACATCACCGTGGTCGACGCGCTGGGCCACGGCGTACGCAGCACGCGCAGCGCGCTGAACGTCACCCACGCGGTACGGACCCTGGCCCTCGAAGGCCACCCGCTGCAGTCCATCGTGGCGCGCGCCCACGAGATCCTCGCCCCCTTCGACCCGGATCTCATGGCCACCGTCCTGCTGGCCCGGCTCGACCCGGCCACCGGGGAACTGCTGCTGGCCAACGGCAGCCATCCGCCCGCCCTGGTGGTACGGGCCGACGGGACCGCCGCGTACCTGGAGGTCCGGGGCCGCGGCGTCGGCTATCCGCTGCCGGGCAGCGAACGGCTGCTGCACGCCCGGCTCGACGAGGGCGATCTGCTCGTCCTGTACACCGACGGTCTGGTCGAGAGCCGCCGGGATCCGCAGGAGGGCGAACAGCGCCTGGTCCGCAGCGCGCGCCGACACCGGAACCGCGCCGTCCACGAGATCCCCGGCGCCCTGGCGGCGGACATGCTCACCGTCGTGCTGCACGCCGACGACACCCTGGCACTGGCGGTGCGCCGCACGCCACTCCCCTGAGGGAAGCAGGAGAAACAACGCGAAAGCGACAGCGGAACAACAAGAGCGACCGGAATCAATCAGAACCGAAGCGCACCGGGTACGGCGTCCGTGCCCCGCCTAAGATCGCGCGAAGACGGCCGATCGTGCCGCGAGTGCATCTCGGAGAGCAGATGGAACCCACCATCGTCGGGGCGCGCCTCGCGTCGAGTGTCGTCAGCCCACTGATCAAGAAGCTGTTCCTGTCCGACGGTCCCGGGGCCGACCTGGTCGACAAGCCGGTCCGGGTCTCGCAGCTCATCTCCTTCCGCGGTGAGAGGCGCACGCTCTCCGACAAGGACCTGCACAAGATCTCGGAAGAACTGGTCCGGCGCGCCGCCCACTCGACCGGCGTCGAAGAGTTACTGCCGAACTTCGAGAAGCGCGCTGTGGCCAATGCCGTCGCCGACTCCTTACGGGCGATGGGGACGCTCAACATGGACGACGTGCAGGCCGTGAATCTGGGCCATCTGGACCTCGCCCGTCATCTGAGGTCGCTGAGCAGAACGGCCACGCTCGGCCTGTCGAGCGACGCCGTCACCCTGCACGCGAGCGTGATGGACACCGCCTGTCTGCACATCCTGAACTTCTTCACCCAGCGTTCCAGTTTCGTGCCCCGGACTCTGCTCGAACAGAGCCGTAGCATCGCCGAACTGACGCTGAAGATCGACTCTCTCATCGCACGCGCCCCCTCGCCGGCGGACAGCCCCTTCGAGGACCGGTACGCCGAATACATCGCGGCGAAGCACGGCAAGCTGAGCATCTTCGGCCTTGATCTGTCCGGATCCCCGGACACCTGGCGCCTCGACGCCGCCTATCTCAGCCTGGACGCGGCCGGCGACGCCACGAGCGCCGTTCCCGCGCTGCTCTCCGCCGACCATGTGCTGGCGGGCCGCAACCGGGTGCTTCTGCGTGGGGTGGCCGGCTCCGGGAAGACCACGCTCGTGCAGTGGCTGGCGGTCTCCACCGCGCAGAAGACCCTCGACGAACATCTGCTGTACCTCTACGGACTCGTGCCGTTCGTCCTGCCCCTGCGGACCCTCACCCGAGGCGGCGCCGCGCTTCCCTCGCCCGACAAGTTCCTCTCCGCGGTGGACTGTCCGATCGCCTCGCTGCAGCCGCTGGGATGGTTCGACAGGGTGCTGCGATCGGGACGCGGGCTCATTCTGATCGACGGGATCGACGAGATCCCGGAGAAGGACCGCAGCGACGCCCGACGCTGGCTTCAAGAACTCATCAGCGCCTACCCGAGCAACCGGTGGCTGGTCACCTCCAGGCCGTCGGCCGTACGCGAACACTGGTTGAGCAGCGACGGCTTCGCGGAGCTGGACCTCGCTCCGATGAGCCGCGACAACGTCGCCGAGTTCGTCAAACGCTGGCACAAAGCGGCCGGCATCAGCGATCAGTACGCCGATGAACTGCTCCGCGCCGTACGGGCCAAGAAGGATCTTGGGCGGCTGGCCACGAACCCCCTGATGTGCGGACTGATCTGCGCGCTCCATCAGGACCGGCGCGGCTATCTGCCCGAGGGCCGCAAGGAGATCTACGACGCCGCCCTCTCGATGCTGCTCTTCCGGCGCGACCGCGAGCGGGGCGTCTACAAGCCCGGTTCGATTCACATCAGCGAGGCGCACCACATCCAGTTGATTCAGAAACTGGCGTACTGGATGATCCGCAACGGCCGCTCCGAGATGTACCGCAGGGACGCGGTCAAACTTCTCGGGCAGACGCTGCCGACCATGCCCAAGGTCGCCGAACAGGGCAGCGCTGAGGAGATCTACCGGCATCTGCTCATCCGCAGCGGTCTGCTGCGCGAACCGAGCACGAACTCGATGGACTTCATCCACCGGACCTTCCAGGACTATCTCGGGGCGAAGGCGGCGGTGGAGGAGCTCGACTTCGACTTCCTCATCGCGAACGCGCATCTGGATCAGTGGGAGGACGTCATCAGAATGGCCGTCGCACACGCGCGCCCGACCGAGCGCATCCGTCTGCTCACCGGCCTCATCAGACGGGACGATGTCTCCCCTCACAACAGGAATCGTCTCCATCTGCTGGCGGCTGCCTGTCTGGAGCACGCGACCGAGCTGGACCCGGAAGTACGGGCCGAGGTGCAGCAGCGGGCCGCCGCTCTCATCCCGCCGCGCTCCGTGGACCAGGCCCGCGCGCTGATCGAGGTCGGCCCGGTGGTTCTGGACCTGCTCCCGGGGCCCCGGGAGCTGCCGCCCGGCGAAGCGGTCCCGCTCACCGAAGAGGAGCAGGCCCAGCGACGGACGGCGCAGGAGCTGCTGGCCGACGAGGCGTACTTCACCGTGCTCTCCGCCACGCGTATCGCGACCGACGCGGCAATCACCGTGCTCACCCCGTACCGGAACCACCCTGACCTGCGGGTACGCACCGAGTTGGCACGGGCCTGGAGCCGGTTCGACGCCGAGACCTTCGGCGAGGAGGTCGTCGCGCACCTCAACGAGGAGAACCTCTACTTCCCGGTGTCCAACCTCCGGGAGCTGGAAGTCCTGAGCGGCTTCGGTGGTCGCTCACGCATCAAGGTGTCGGGCGAGTTCACGACGGCCGACTTCGTCAACTCGTGCCGGAGCCAGCGCCTCACCCATCTGTGGCTGGAGACGGACATGGGCAGCAGCTGGGGATGGCTGCACCACTTCCCCAATCTGCGATCGCTCACCATCGAGACCCTGGCCCCGCGCGTCGATCTCCGTTCCCTGGCTCAGGTCATCTCCCTGCGCACCATCCGCGTTCCGGAGGGAGTGACCATCACAGGCGCGGAGCTGCTGCCGCCCTCCATGAAAGTGCTTCAGGAGTTCCTGAACACCGTCTGACAGCCAGGCGCACGCGCCGCCTCCGGCGGTGCCTGGAGCAGGCCGGCGAGGAGGTGGGCGAAGAGTTCGGGGGACGCGGCGTCCGGGTCGATCAGGTGCTCCAGGCCGAAGCCGTCGAACAGCGCGATGATGCCGATGGCCAGTTGCCCGGACGGCAGGGCGAACGCGGCGCCCCTGGCGGCGGCGTGTTCGTCGAGGAGTTCCACCAGCGCGTCCCGGATCTTCCGGCGGTGCGTGACGAAGTGGTCGCGGACGGCCGGGTCGCGGACAGCCGGGTCGCGGACAGCCGGGTCGCTGACGGCCGGGTCGCTGACAGCCCGGAGCCAGAACTCCACCATCAGCAGGTGCGGCTCCGGGGGACGGCCGGCTCCGGCGTTGACATGCGACGGCTCCCGTTGGATCCTCTCGCGTACTCAATACGCGGATGTATCGAGTTTACGCGCCGCCGGAGCACCGGTCGCGATGCGCGTGCCGCCCTCGCCGGTCCCTCACCGGTCCTCGCCGCCTCCCCATGGCCGTATCGGCCAGACGGTCCGAGCTGAGGAAGATCCGGGAAACCCTGGTCCGTGAACACTTCCGGTCCGAGGCCGACCAGGAATGCGACGTCACGCTGAACACCTTCGACCACCCCCGCTACGAGATCATGCCCACCGGCCAGGTCATCGACGGCCCGGACGAGGTGACGGGGTATTACACCGTCACCCGCGAGGCGTTCCCCGACCAGCGGCACGACGAGGGGGAGCGGATCGTCTGTGAGCGCGTCTACTTCGACACCGCCACCATCGCCCTCCAGCTCGGCATCGCTCCGCCGCTGACGGAGGCCGGGACCGGCCCGGCGTCACGTCACTCTTCCGGCTGACCTCTGGCCATCGGCGTTCATACGGTTAGACTCTCGCGACCGCACAGGGGAGCGCACGGGAAGGCCGCGGCAGATGGGGCAAGCAAAGAAGGTCGTGCTGTACGGGCTCGCCGTGTTCGTGCTGTACACGATCATCACGTCTCCCGAGCGGGCCGCCGAACTCGTCCAGGTAGGGTTCGAGGGCATTTCGAGCGCCGCTCAGGGCGTCGGCGATTTCATGTCGTCGCTCGTCAATTAGCGCGGCCGGTGGCCGGCGGTACGCCTGAGGTCCGTCGCGCCCACCGGGCCCGGCCCCCAAGGAGTACCCGTTGATCCGCCACTTGGTCCTCTTCAAGCTCAACGAAGGCGTCACGCGCGAGGAAGCCCGGGTGACCGCAGGGGTCAGGGCCTTCGAGGAGCTGGGCGGGCAGATCCCGGAGGTGGAGTTCTGGGAATGCGCCTGGAATATCAGCGACCGCCCCATCGCCTACGACTTCGCCATCAACGTGGCGGTCGCCGACCCCGCGGCGCTCCAGCGCTACCTCGACCACCCGGCCCATCAGGCCGGCGCCGCACAGTGGCGCGAATTCGCCACCTGGGTGATCGCCGACTACGAGTTCTGATCCACCGCCCTCCCCACCCCGCACCCACCCGGTGCGGGGTTTTTGGGTTTATTACCCCATTTTGCCGTCAACACGGTTCTTTCGGGTGCTTGCACACAGTGGACATGTCTTGTGATGCTATGACCGCTTTTGACGGATGAGTTGACGTAGTCGACCGCAAAGGGGTGGGCGTAATCGTGCCGGCCAGTACGACACCTCAAGTGCTGCCCCAGGCGGAGCCCGCGGCCCCGACCCTCGTCGAGACCGACGCGCGCCCGGCGGGACAGAGCCGCGGCGCCGACACCCGGGCGCTGACCCAGGTCCTGTTCGCCGAGTTGAAGGGGCTGGAGCCGGGGTGCGCCGCGCACGCCCGGGTCCGGGGCGCGCTCATCGAGGCCAATCTGCCCCTGGTGCGCTACGCCGCCGCCCGGTTCCGCAGCCGCAACGAGCCGATGGAGGACGTCGTCCAGGTCGGCACCATCGGTCTGATCAACGCCATCGACCGATTCGATCCCGACCGGGGCGTCCAGTTCCCCACATTCGCGATGCCGACCGTGGTCGGGGAGATCAAACGTTACTTTCGAGACAACGTACGGACCGTTCATGTGCCGCGCCGGCTGCACGAGCTGTGGGTGCAGGTGACCGGGGCGACCGAGGATCTGACGACCGCTCACGGCCGCTCCCCGACCACCGCCGAGATCGCCGAGCGGCTGCGGATCTCCGAGGAGGAGGTACTGGCCTGCATCGAGGCCGGGCGCTCCTACCACGCCACCTCGCTGGAGGCCGCACAGGAGGGTGACGGGCTGCCGGGGCTGCTGGACCGGCTCGGCTACGAGGACCCCGCGCTGGCCGGTGTGGAGCACCGCGACCTGGTTCGCCATCTGCTGGTGCAACTGCCCGAGCGCGAGCAGCGGATCCTGATGCTGCGCTACTACAACAACCTGACGCAGTCGCAGATCAGTCAGGAACTGGGCGTTTCACAGATGCACGTGTCAAGACTTCTGGCGCGCAGTTTCGCGCGGTTGCGATCCGCAAATCGGATCGAGGCGTAATCCTCACAGGTAAAAACCCGTCAGCTCAGCCCACCGCACGAACAGCCACAAACCCCCGCACAACCGGGCTTAACGCGGCCCCACTTGTCGACAAGTCACTACAGCGTGTTGCCGACATGTGACATTCTGCAGGAACCGCGTTTGCCGCAGTCCCGCCGCCGGTATTCAGGTGGAGGCTGCGTTCCTCCGACGGGAGCGCCGCCGCGACCGTCCGCGACCTCAAGGGGGTGGCATGTCCGTAGAACAGGGCAGCTCGAAGGTGCTCACGCTCACAAAGAGCGCGCCAGCGCCCCATGCGCTCGACCATGTGGCCGACCCGGTGCAGCCACGTGCGTCCCAGCCGGAAGCCATCGACACCCGCACTCTGTCCCGCTCCCTGTTCCTGCGCCTCGCCGTGCTCGAACAGGACAGCCCGGAGCGCGCCTACGTACGTGACACCCTCATCGAGCTGAACCTGCCGCTCGTGCGTTACGCGGCGGCCCGGTTCCGCAGCCGCAACGAGCCGATGGAGGACATCGTCCAGGTCGGCACCATCGGCCTGATCAAGGCGATCGACCGGTTCGACTGCGAACGCGGCGTGGAGTTCCCCACGTTCGCGATGCCCACGGTGGTCGGGGAGATCAAGCGCTTCTTCCGCGACACCTCATGGTCGGTCCGGGTGCCGCGCCGACTCCAGGAGCTGCGTCTCGCGCTGACCAAGGCCAGCGACGAGCTGGCGCAGAAGCTCGACCGCTCGCCGACCGTTCCCGAACTCGCCGCCGTCCTGGGCGTGTCCGAGGAGGACGTCGTCGACGGCCTCGCGGTCGGCAACGCGTACACGGCCTCCTCGCTCGACTCGCCCTCCCCCGAGGACGACGGCGGCGAGGGCTCGCTCGCGGACCGGCTGGGCTACGAGGACATGGCGCTGGAGGGCGTCGAGTACCGCGAGTCCCTCAAGCCGCTGCTGGCCAAACTGCCGCCCCGTGAGCGGCAGATCATCATGCTCCGGTTCTTCGCGAACATGACCCAGTCGCAGATCGGCGAGGAAGTCGGCATCTCACAGATGCACGTCTCGCGGCTGCTGACCCGTACGCTCGCGCAGCTGCGGGAAGGGCTGATCTCGGACTGAGGCACGCGAACCCCGCCCATCGCCCGCGCGGCGCGGCGAACTCCCGGGCGGGGTTCGGACATGACGTTTCGTACATGACGTTTCGTACATGACGCTTCGGACATGACGCTTCGGAGACGACACATCGGACGACAGGTCAGAGATGACCAGCCGGGGACGACGAGTCGGGGACGACGAGTCGGGGACGACGAGTCGGGGACGACGAGTCGGTCATGAGGATCCGGACACGCCGATCCGTCGGCCGACGCGGGACGCGGGCCGACAGACACGGGCCGACAGACGTGAGCCGACAGACCCGGGCCGGCGAACTGCCCGCCGTACCGGCCGGCCGCTGACCGAGCGTCAGAAGGCCAGCCAGGCCACCACGGCCAGAACGGCGACGGCCACGATCACGCCGACGATCACCCCGGTCTTCGGGCCGCTCTGCTGCTGAGGCGCCTGACGGCGCTCCGGCTCGCCGTCGTCGACAAACGCGCGGAACATCTGGGTGCTGCCCGCGGGGTCGGGATTTCCCTCGGGTCCCTGCGGGGCATGGGGGTTGTGTGCCATGGGCCAGGACCCTAGCGAACCCGGACCGCCGTACCCAACCCCGGGCCCCACCATGAGCCCCCTCGCGCCCCCTTCGCACCCCTCTCCGGGTCCGCGCGCGCTCCACGCAGGCCATTGACCTCGACCATGCGAAGGTTTTTGCGTTCCTTTACTCCAGTAGGCCCGATTTAGTTTGCCTGCGGCAACCAACTTCTTCTATGGTTCCATGGTTGCCCTAAGCAACAAAAGGCTGGGGCCGCAACGAAAGACCGGGGCTGGGGAGAAGACGTGTCCGCATCGCAGAGCCAGTACGCGGAACTTTCCCGACAGCTCAGTGCGGTGGGAGCCGTCAAACGCGGCCTCTCCCGCATCCTGCCCGCCGACTGCCCGGGGGGATCGGCCGCCGTACTGACCCTCCTGGAGCGGCACGGCGAGATGCGGATGAGCCGCCTCGCGGAACTCCTCTCCGTGGACATGTCGGTCACCAGCCGGCATGTCGCGCACACGGCGGAACGGGGCTGGATCGAGCGCATGCCCGACCCGGCCGACAAGCGCTCGCGCATCCTGCGGCTGACCCCCGCGGGCCGGGAACTGCTCGACGAGCTGGCCCGGCGGACGACCGACATGTTCGCGCGCACGCTCGACGACTGGACCGACGACGAGGTCGGACAGCTCAACACCCTGCTGGCCCGGCTGCGCAGCAGCTTCGGCGACTGCCGGGACTGGCATTACCAGGATGCGCACACCCGTGCACCCATGCGGCAAGAGACGTGACACAAAGGAATTCAATGGCTACGACCACACCAACGGGTGTGCGGGGCGGCCACGCCAAGCACGGCGGCGACCCCGCCTCCGCGACCGGCGCGCCGATGACGCACCGTCAGATCATGGAGGCCCTGTCCGGGCTCCTCCTGGGCATGTTCGTCGCGATCCTCTCCTCGACGATCGTCTCCAACGCCCTCCCCCACATCATCTCGGACCTCGGCGGCGGACAGAGCGCGTACACGTGGGTGGTCACCGCCGCGCTGCTGTCGATGACGGCGACCACCCCGCTGTGGGGCAAGCTCTCCGACCTCTTCAGCAAGAAGCTCCTGGTCCAGATAGCCCTGGTCATCTATGTCCTCGGCTCCGTCGTGGCCGGTCTCTCCCAGAACTCCGGGATGCTGATCGCCTGCCGCGTCGTCCAGGGCATCGGCGTCGGCGGGCTCTCCGCCCTCGCCCAGATCGTGATGGCCGCGATGATCGCCCCGCGCGAGCGCGGCCGGTACAGCGGCTATCTCGGCGCGACCTTCGCCGTCGCCACCGTCGGCGGCCCGCTGCTCGGCGGGGTCATCACCGACACCTCGTGGCTCGGCTGGCGCTGGTGCTTCTACGTCGGCGTGCCGTTCGCGATCATCGCGCTGATCGTCCTCCAGAAGACCCTGAAACTGCCGGTCGTCAAGCGCGAGGTCAAGGTCGACTGGGGCGGCGCCTTCTTCATCAGCGCCGCCGTCTCGCTGCTGCTGCTGTGGGTCACCTTCGCGGGCGACAAGTACGACTGGGTCTCCTGGCAGTCGGGCGCCATGGTCGGCGGCTCGATCGTCCTCGGCGCGCTCTTCGTCCTCACCGAGAGCAGGGCCAGCGAGCCGATCATCCCGCTGCGCCTGTTCCGCAACCGTACGATCACGCTCGCCTCGCTCGCCTCACTCTTCGTCGGCATCGCGATGTTCGCGGGCACGGTCTTCTTCAGCCAGTACTTCCAGCTGGCGCGCGGCAAGTCGCCGACGATGTCCGGCGTCATGACCATTCCCATGATCGCCGGTCTGTTCCTCTCGTCCACCGTCTCCGGTCTGATCATCACCAAGACGGGACGGTGGAAGATCTGGCTGGTCAGCGGGGGCGCGCTGCTGACGGCGGGGCTCGGACTGCTCGGCTCCATCCGGTACGACACGCCCTACTGGCACGTCGGCGTCTTCATGGCGCTGCTGGGCCTCGGCGTGGGCATGATGATGCAGAACCTGGTGCTGGCCACCCAGAACCAGGTCGCCCCGGCGGATCTCGGCTCCGCCAGCTCCGTCGTCACCTTCTTCCGCTCCCTGGGCGGTGCGGTGGGCGTCTCGGCGCTGGGCGCGGTGCTGGGCAAGCGGGTCACGCACTACGTCGAGCAGGCCCTTCCCGACCACGCGGGCACCGGCGGCGGAGGCATCCCCGACCTGGCGTCGCTGCCCGCCCCGATGCGGCAGATCGTGGAGGGGGCGTACGGGCACGGTGTCGGCGACGTCTTCCTCTACTCGGCCCCGGCCGCGTTCATCGCCTTCCTGCTGACGCTGTTCATCAAGGAGGTGGCACTGCGGTCGCGGTCGGCCGGCGAGGCGCAGGAGACCACGGAGACACCGGCGGAGAGCGCCGTGGAGAGCGCCGTGGAAGGCGTCGCGGCAGCGGCGGCGGTACCCGCTCCCGCGCTGGCCTCGCAGGCCGCGCAGGCGGCGATACCCGCCCAGGCGCTCGCGCCGGTCGGACCGGGTGCGGTCGGTTCGGATGCCGTCGGCTCAGGTGCCGTCGGCTCAGGTGCGTACGACTCCGACCGGTACGCCGGAGCCGCCCTCACCGGAATCGGCCAGCACGCGGGGGCCCGGCCAGGGGGGACACAGACCGGGGGGACCCCGACCGGAACGGTGGAACTCATGACCGCGACCACGTCCGACCCGGCAGCCGCGACCGGCACCCCCGGCACCCCCGTCCACGGCGCGGTGCTCGGCGTCGAGGGCGCCCCGGTGCCCCGCGCGGCCGTCACCCTGATCTCGCTGGCGGGCCGCCAGCTGGCCCGCGCGGTCGCCCGGCCCGACGGCGGTTACGCGCTCGACGCCCCCGGCGCCGGTTCGTACGTCCTGATCGCCTCGGCCGACGGCTTCCAGCCGCAGGCGTCCACGGTGGTCGTCGGCGACGAGGCGCTCCCGTACGACATCCGGCTCGCCGGTACGAGCGGGCTCGCCGGGGCCGTGCGCGCGGCCGAGGGCGGGCTGCCCGTCGAGGGCGCGATGGTGATCGTCACCGATGTCAGGGGCGATGTCCTGGCCACCGGAAAGTCCTCCGCGCAGGGCGAGTTCACCTTCGGCGAGCTGGTCCCTGGCGCGGTGACCGTCGCGGTGAACGCCATCGGCTTCCGGCCGCTGGCGCTGCCGGTGGACATCGGCGGCCAGGGCGCCACCCGGATCGAGATCCCCCTCAGGGCGGGTGCGCTGCTCCAGGGCACGGTCAGGGCGGGCGCCGACCGGCGCCCCGCGCCCGACGCCCGGGTGACGCTGGTCGACGCGGCGGGCAATGTCGTCGCCACCGCCACGACCGGGGAGGACGGGGCGTACGCCTTCACCGACCTGGACTCTGGCGAGTACACGGTCATCGCGACCGGATACCCTCCGGTGGCCGGTGCGCTGACGGTCGCGGGCCGCGGAGTCGACGGCCACGACATCGAACTCGCCCACCCCGGCGAGTAGTTCCGTCCGTGCGGGAACGGGCCCCGGTCACCGGGACGAGCGGGCAGCCTCACGGCGCCGCCGTCCCCCGGCCGGGGCCCGGACTCCTGGTGGGGCCGGATTCTTGGGTGAGATCGAGGAGATGAGTGGGATGGGACTTCGCGGACAGGTACGGACCCGGGACGGCTGGGCGGTTCAGCACGCGATCGTGACCATGACCGACATGACGGGCAGTCAGGTGCTGCGTACGGGCACCGACGAGAAGGGCGCCGTCCAGGACGACTCACCGCTCGTGCCGGGCCCGTACACGGTCGTGGTGACGGCGGTCGGATACGCGCCCGTGGCCTCCACCGCG
This sequence comes from Streptomyces corynorhini, assembly GCF_003346515.1. Lineage (GTDB taxonomy): Bacteria > Actinomycetota > Actinomycetes > Streptomycetales > Streptomycetaceae > Streptomyces > Streptomyces corynorhini. The sequence goes on along the minus strand of NZ_QQNA01000282.1, from coordinate 5,585 downwards.
CTGGTCACCAGAACCGGCCGGGCCGACCTGGGCAAGGTGACCCTGGCCAGACAGGGCGGCGTGGAGCTGCCGCCACCGGGGGTGTGGAGCATCGACCCCGCGCACTCGACGGTGGGCGCGGTCGCCCAGCACCTGGGCATCTCCAGCGTGCGCGGGCGGTTCACCGAGTTCAGCGGCCGGATCGAGATCGGCGAGGCGGGGGCGGACAGCGCGCAGGGCCGGGTCGACGCCGTCATCAACGCGGCGACCATCGACACCGGCAACGGGCTGCGCGACAAGCACCTCAGGTCGGCGGACTTCCTGGACGTGGAGCGCTTCCCGGAGATCAGGTACAGCAGCACGGGCCTGACCCCGGCAGGCCCTGACCGCTGGAAGGTGCACGGCAGGCTGTCGCTGCACGGCGTCGTGCGGGACATCGACCTCGACCTGAGCTACCTGGGTACCGGCCCCGACCCGTGGGGCGGCGTACGCGCGGCCTTCCACGCGACGGCCGAGCTGCCGCGCGAGGACTTCGCCATCAACTACAACCAGGTCGTACAGGCGGGCATCGCCGCCATCGGGACGACGCTGCGGGTCGAGCTGGACATCCAGGCGGTCCAGGGGGAGACCGTGCCGGGCGCGTAAGCGTCGTTGACCGACGACAACGCCGGAGGCGGAGTCGCAGGGCGTCGGGAGCCCGCTCCCTATCGCGCACCAGGTCGTAAGGCGCCCGGGGCACGAGAACGGCCGGTGGATCGCCCGCACACGGTGACCCACCGGCCGGCCCCGACGTCATAGGCTGCGGCCCATGGCACCGAACATCGCGACAAACACGACCGTGGACCTCGCCGGGCTGCTGGAGTTCGTACGCCCCAGGCACCGCGCCATCCTGCTCACCACCCGCGCCGACGGCCGCCCCCAGGGCTCCCCGCTCTCCTGCGGGGTGGACGACTCGGGCCGGATCGTCGTCTCCACGTACCCCGAGCGCGCCAAGACGCGCAACGCGAAGCGGGACGAGCGGGTGAGCGTGATCGTCCTGTCGGACGACTGGAACGGCCCGTGGGTGCAGGTCGACGGCACGGCCGAGGTGATCGACTCCCCCGAGTCGGTCGAACCGCTGGTGGAGTACTACCGGAACATCGCGGGCGAGCACCCGGACTGGGACGAGTACCGCGCGGCGATGGTGAAGCAGGGCAAGTCGATCATCCGCGTCACCCCGGAGCGCTGGAGCCCGCTGGCCACGGGCGGCTTCCCGGCGCACCTGGCGCCGTAGACCGTGTGAACGGCCAGGTCAGAGCCTCATGGGTCAGGCGGGGCGCGGTCCTGGTACTCAGCCGAGTACCAGGACCGCGCCCCGTTCGCGGGTTGCTCGGGCCGTGCGCTCACCGCTCCGTCTGGACGATGCCCCGGTGGTCCGCCCATTCCCGGGCGGCTTCCGCCATGGCCTCAAGCCACCGCTCGTCGGGATGTCGGTCGGCGATAGCACGGAGCATGCGCAGATAGGCCGCGGCGAACACGTCGATCGCCTTCGGATCGGCGTTCGCCCATGCCGTGCATCCGGCGGCCCAGGACTCGGCGGACTCGGGGCTGTGGCCGGCGGAGATCAATTGCACGACGAAAGAGGCCGGGTCGATGAAAGCGGGCCCGCGCGTGGGCCATCCCCAATCGATGATCCACGAGCCCGCACCACCTACGGTCAAGTTGTCCGGGTTGATGTCGGTGTGCAGGAGAGCATCACCACGGAGGAACGCCAACTCCTCTTCGCTGCCCACGTAGGCGTCCCACCGGTCTTCCGTCCAGTCCCGCGCGACGTCGGGCAGTTCCAGAGCCGCCGCCCGGTTGAGGAGATCCACGGCGAGAGCGAGATCCGGCGAGCCCGGCTCGAAGTCAAGGCCGCGCTCCTCGATGGCCTCGAATCCGAGGATGATCCACCCGGCGTCGTCCCCGTCAACGCTCCACAGCAGTCGCGGCGAGAGGGGCTGTACGAAGGGGTTGATCGCCCGTTCCCGGAGGATGGATTCCTTCCGTCCCCCGGGATGGTTGAACATGGCTTTGACGAAGAACCGGCCCTTCTCGCTGTCGATGACCGCAGCGAAGTCCGACCTGTACCCGTGGTCCGGGATCTCCACCGTGGTGACTTCGCCGGTGTGCGGGTGGACCAGTGCTCGGAAGTGGGCGTCAGGCAGATCAGCCACGCCGGTTCCCCTCAGTTGCGTCAGTTCTTCGGTCGGCACGTGCTGGGCGGCGTACCCGGAAAGCACGCCGCGTTCGGCTCGCACCGCGGATCACACGGGTTCTTCGGGACGCAGTCCGGGTCACACGGCCGTTTCTGGCCACCGCCCTTGTCCTTGCCCCACCCCCAGACCTCTCGGAGGGAGTCCACGGCCTCAGACAGGGCGGGACCGCTCAGAATAGAGGACAAGGAAGCGTCGTGGACGTTGCCGACGCCCATCCAGGTGGAGAAGACGCACGGCGCGACGGTACCGCTCGGGTCGATCGCGGCCCTGCCGTCGCCGCACCCGCCACAGAGATTTGACGCATCCGGTTTCTGACCACCGCACGCCCGTCCGAACTCCCGGATGCGGTCGATTCCGATCCGGCTGACGCCGATCGACGCGAGGTCGGCCCTCGTCGCGGCGATGATCTGTTCGTTGTCTCCGACGATGCCGACTCGGATCGGGACCCCGAGCCCGATCGCTTTGACGATGTTGGCCCGAGTCCTGGCGTGGCTCGAACGACGCGTGACCTCGTTGTGCTCCGATGCCTTGTCCGAGTAGTACGACGTGGCCAGGGAAACTCCCGCGCGCTGGAAAAGGCCCCAGCACCGCACCGGCACGTGGACGAGATTGCTGTACACCTCCACGCGCAGGCCGACGGTCAGCGCGTGGTCAACCAACTCCGCGAAGTCGGGGTGCATGGTCGGCTCTCCGCCAATGAACTGCACGTCCGTGACACCGACGGTCGCGGCCTGGTCCAGGACGCCGATCCAGTCCTCGCGGGACATGGTGCCGTGGGCGCCCTTCGGCCCAGACTTGTTGTAGCAGTGCGCGCATTCGAGCTGACACTTCCGTGTCAGGTCGCACCACAAGAACCCCGTGGTGGTCTGTTCGACGGGTAACGCAGCAGTCGCCATGCTCTTTCCCTTTCACTCGCCTTGTGGATCTCCGGTACGGCGTTCTCGGTGATGGTGCGAGTTCTCCTCACTCATCCCCTACCAGTGCGCGAATTCCTGGACACAAGAAGTCAACTGTCCATGTCCCCCCACACAGACCCACTCCTCTCCGTAGCAAAAGCACTACCAGGGGTGGTTATGCTGACCTGGAATCGGGAAGACCTCAACGTTCCAACAAAGGAGAGAACATTGGTAAACCGTAAGGAGCTGAACCCCGACGCGAGTCCGGAAGCGGCGTACGGGGCACGACTGCGCAGCGCACGCGAGGTGCGCGGGTGGAAACAGGACGACCTGGGCGTGCGGATGGGATATTCAGGACGGCACATTTCGGGGGTCGAAACGTGCCACAAACCGCCAACCCGCAAGTTTTCGATCGCCGCTGACGTCGCCTTCGGATTCGAGGGGACAGCGGACACCTTCGAGCGCGAATGGCAGCAGATCGAGCACGGAGTGCTGTTGCAGGGGTTCCCGGAGTATGTGGGGTACGAGGGGCGGGCGGTGGAAATCCGGCTGTTCCAGGTGGGCCTCATCCCCGGCCTGTTGCAGACACCCGAGTACGCGCGGACGGTGGCCGACGGCGAGGTGCGGCGCGGGGCCATCACGCCCGAACAAGCCGAAGAGCGCGTCTCCTTCCTGGCTGGGAGGCAAGTCGCGCTGGAGCGACCTCGGCCGCCCATGGTGCTGGTGGTCATGGACGAGAGCTGCCTCCGTCAGACGGTCGGAGGTGCCGAGGTAATGGAAGCGCAGCTCCGACGGCTGGTCGAAGTCGCCGCTCTCCCCCACTGGGTACTCCAGGTGTCCCCCTTCGGGATAGGGGCGCGGAGGTCGTTCAACCTGCCGGTCAACCTCCTCACCATGGCCGACCGGTCCGTGCTCGCGTACGCCGAGGCGCAGACGCGGGGGCACTTGGAGCGCGAAGTCACTTCCGTCGTACCCATACTGACGGCCTACCATCAGCTACAGGCCGAAGCACTGTCGCAAGCGGCATCCGTGGCCATGATCGAGCAGCTCCGAAAGGGCCCCCCGTGACGACCGAATCTCCCCGCTGGATCACGTCCTCCCACAGCAGCAACGGCGGCGACTGCGTGGAGATCGCCGCCAACCTCGCCGCCTCGCGCGGCACCGTCCCCGTCCGGGACTCCAAAAACCCGAGTGGCCCGGTCCTGGGCTTCCCCGTCCACTCGTTCACTTCCTTCGTGGCGGGCATAAAGGCCGGCGAGTTCTGAGTTCGCACCGTCTGCCCCTGCCGTACAGCGCCTACCGGTTCACCGGGCCCCCATCACCCTCCCCGGAGCTTGGGTTCCAGGGGCCGGCTCGTCTTTCGGCGGGCAGGCCGGGCCGGTTGGGCCGCGTTCGTCAGCGCGGTGGCCGGGTGGGTCGGGGCTTGAGCTTCGGGGGTCGAGCTGTGCTTGTGAGGAGTGGTTGGTTCTTGTTCCCACCCACCCTCCCTACCCCGGTCGTTGACTATTCGTGTCCGGTTTGCCACACAGGGTGAGATCCGTCTACCGTGCCTCTGACCGAAAAGCGGTCCCCGCCTGGTGCAACAACACCTGACGGAGACCTCACCAGTCAGATCATCAAAGGGCTGATCCTTGTGGTTGCTCCGCAGTTTAGTGTTGCACCACCGCGCGTGCGGACTTCTTCCCATCCGATGGCCAGTGCCGGGTACGGCAAGCGTTCGGCCGTCGGCCAACCGGCCTCCTCCGTAGCCGACTTCGCCCTTCTGCCGGGACGCGAGGCGGCCATCGCCGGGTTCATCGACCGGCTGCCCGACGGGGCGGACATCTCGGTGAAAGCGCTGGCCAAGGTGATGGATTACGGACAGTGCGCCTTACGCACCGCCCTCAACTTCCTGGAACGGGCCGGACATCTCCTCCGGAAGCGCGAGTTCCTGGTGGGGGCGAGTGGCGGGCGATGGGTCACCCGTACGTGGTTCTCCCGCACCGCCCGAGGTGACGGCCCCTGGGACGAGGACGCCACCGCAGGTACTGCCGTCGACGCGGGCGGGTCGGGGACGGCCGGTACGGGTACGGCCGGTACGGGTACGGCCGGTACGGGTACGGCCGGTACGGGTACGGGTACGGCGCCCGCCCCGGCGCCCGGCACGTGGGCGGCGGACCGGCCGACGCGGTCGCGCGGGTACCTCCTGCTCGCCTCCCTCGGACGGCGGTGCCCCGCCCTGTCCCTGTCCGCCGCCGACTGCGCGGCGCTGGAACCGCTGGCCGCTGAGTGGTTCGTACGGGAAGCCCGCGAGGAGGACGTACTGCGCGCCCTCACCGACGGGCTGCCCACACCCGTACACCACCCGGCCGGACTCGTACGCTCCCGGCTCACCGCCAAACTGCCACCCGAGCCGACCGACCCGCAGCCACTCCCGAGCCCGGTGGCGCCCGCCATGGTGGAATGCGACACCTGCCGGGCACCAGGACGGCCG
>NZ_QQNA01000281.1 GCF_003346515.1 Streptomyces corynorhini | reverse complement strand
GAGCCGTACGGACCCTGCGAGCCGTACGGACCCTGCGAGCCGTACGGACCCTGCGAGCCGTACGGACCCTGCGAGCCGTACGGACCCTGCGAGCCGTACGGACCCTGCGAGCCGTACGGACCCTGCGAACCGTGCGAGCCCTGAGAGCCGTACGAGCCCTGCGAGCCGTATCCGCCGTCGGAGCCGTATCCCGAGTGGTGCGCCTTCGGGGTGCTCGACGTGTTGGCGCACACGTTGCCGAACGCCGGGTTGAGCAACCCGATCGGGTTCACGGTGTTGCCGCAGACGTTGACGGGGATGTCGATGGGCAGTTGGAGGCTGTTGCCCGAGGCCACGCCGGGTGATCCGACGACCGCCGCGTCCGCGTCGGCCGCCTGGGCCGCGCCGCCGCTCAGGGAGAGCACACTCGACGCCGCGGCGGCGGTGAGCAGTCCCTTGCTGATGAGGTCTCGCACGTGGTTCTCCTGAGTGAGAGTGATGCCAAATGAGGCCGGTCCCGAAGCGCAGGTCGGAGCGCGCTTCGGGACCGGCCGGGAACACCGTGAGGTCTTACGACGTCACTTGTTGACGCAGGCGTTGCCGAAGGAGGGGTTCAGCAGGGCGATGATGCCGATGCTGTTGCCGCAGACGTTGACCGGCACGTGGACCGGGATCTGGACGACGTTGCCCGACAGGACACCCGGGGATCCGACCGCGATCCCTTCGGCGCCCGCGTCGGCCATGGCCGGAGCGGCGGCACCCAGAGCCAGGACCATTCCCGCGACGATCGTCGCGGCCTTCATGCACTTCATCTTTGTCAGCCCTTTCCGCAGCGGCGAACGCGTCCGCACGACGGTCGTGGCACGCGAGCATCAGCCAGCTCAGCTCTCAACGTCCGCTGCTGAAGGTCCAACGATGACGACGCGACGAGGAAACTGCCCCGATTTGTCCGGGTTGGCGGGTTCACCCGACTGCCGTATCCGACAAAGGCGAACCGGCCCGGGGCATCGTCGCGCCGGGCCGGTTCATCGGCCTGGGTCAGCCGTTCGCGACACCGTTGCCCGAGAGGACCGGGATGTCGTTGATGAGGTGCGACAGCGGCTCGTCGCCCTTGGCCTGCGTCGAGTTCTCGGCGCACTGCTGGTTCTGCGGGTTCGACAGGACCTGGACGTCCTGGACGGTGACCGGCACGAGGAGGCCGACGAGCGAGCCGACGTTCGCCTTGACCGGGACGCCGAGGCACAGGTCGTTCAGCGAGCCCTGGATCAGCTCCGCCTGGGGGCTCAGGTCGCCCTTGGTGGCCGCGTTGCCGAAGGCGCTCTTCGCGCCGTTGCCGCTGAAGGACGTCGGGCCGTTGTCGTTGCCGATGGCGAGAGCGGGGGCCGCGGCGGCAGCGGAAACGCCGACTACGGAGGCGGCCACGGCCGCGCCGGCCATAATCTTCTTGATCACGGTGTGTTCCTTTTCCTAAGAAATGCAGATGCAGCGACCTGAACAACCGGGCCTGTGCGGTTTGGTTCTCCTGCTTCACCCGATCGGCTTGTGGACGGGCGCGGCATTGCCACGGCGTAATCGCCGGTAATAGGCCGTTGGAGTGAACGGCCAGAACCAAAGAAGCGGGAGGGAGTTGCTCAGGGGGCTCCCGGAACTTTGGGGCATCCTTCAGAAGGGGACTCAGATCGTGATCAAGAAGGTTATGGCCGGCGCGGCCGTCGCCGCCTCCGTCGTCGGCGTCTCGGCCGCCGCCGCGGCCCCGGCGCTCGCCATCGGCAACGACGGTGGGCCCACGTCCGCGAGCGGCAACTTCGCCACCCAGCAGTACGGGAACATGTCGACGTACGGCGACATGAGCCCGCAGATCGCCCTCATCCAGGGCTCTTTCAACAAGCCCTGCATCGCGCTGCCGGGCAAGGCGAACGTCGGCTCCCTCATCGGCCTCGTGCCGATCAGCGTTCAGGACATCAACGTGCTGTCCTCGCCGCAGAACCAGCAGTGTGTCGAGAACTCGACGCAGGCGAAGGGCGACGAGGCGCTGTCGCACATCCTGGACAACATCCCGATCCTGTCCGGGAACGGCCTGGCCAACCGCTGAAAATCGGCCCACCGGCCGGTCCGCCGCTGAAATCCGCGGCGGACCGGCCTTTTTCTCGAAAGGGCGATTACTCCATCCGGGGGAACGCCCGAAACCAATCCGCTTTCGGGCGAGTTGAGCAGCTCGGATTCCACCGGTGGAATCCGACTTTCTGGAAAGGCATTAAAATGAAGAAGCTGTGGGCAACCGCTGCTGTAGCGGCGTCCATCGTCGGAGCCACCGCCGCCGCGGCGTCGCCGGCACTGGCCATCGGTAACGACGGCGGCCCGACGTCGTTCAGCGGCAACGGTTCCGAGCAGGCCTTCGGCAACGCGGTGACCAAGGGCGACATGAGCCCCCAGCTGGGCCTGGTCCAGGGGTCGCTGAACAAGCCCTGTGTCGGTCTCCCGCTCAAGGCGAACGTCGGCTCCCTCATCGGCCTCGTGCCGATCACCGTTCAGGACGTCAACGTCCTGTCCTCCCCGCAGAACCAGCAGTGCGTCGAGAACTCGACGCAGGCGAAGGGCGACGAGGCGCTGTCGCACATCCTGGACAACATCCCGGTCCTCTCCGGGAACGGTGCGGGCAACCGCTGATCTCCTCCAGAGGCCCGGCCCGGCGTGCGAACGCCGGGCCGGGCCTCTGGCGTGTACGGACCCTGGTGTGTACGGACCCTGGCGTGTAGGGACCCCCGGTGTCCGGGCCCGTGGGAAGTGACCAACTTCATGGGGGCAGCAGGAGGTGCGCGTCCGCCAGCGGCTACATTGTCGTTGCTGGTAGGAGAGTTGAGGAGATCCGCACCTGTGCATGGCCGCCGACTGCCCTCGTGGGCCTGGGTTACCGCTCTGACCGCTGGCGCTCTCGCGGCCGTCACCGTACTCGCCGTACAGGCGGGCAGCGGCCCGCGGCCGCCCGCCGTCCCGACCGGACAGGCCAAACCCACCGCGAAGCCGTCCCCGAGCGCGACGGTGGCCCCCGGCCCCAGCGAGACGGCGAAGCGCGAGATACCCACCTCGTCGGGAGAGGGCCGCCGGATCGTCTACTCGCTGGGCGAGCAACGGGTCTGGCTGGTCGACCCCGACAACAACTACGACAACTCCTTCGCCGTGTGGCCCGGCACCATCAGCCCGGAGAAGGGCCCCTACGCGGTCTCCTTCCGGCGTGAGGAAGCCGCCGGGTCCGACGGGGTCGACATCCGGCACGTCGTCTACTTCGCGGTGAAGGACGGGCTCTCCGTGGCCTTCTCCCACGCGGTCGACGGCGCCTCGCCCCAGCCCGCGCCCGGCGCGAGCACGGGCGGCATCCGCGTCGGCGTCGACGCCGGAGAGGCGATCTGGAAGTTCGCCGCGCTCGGCACGAAGATCTCCGTGGTCGACTGACGGGACCGGTCGATCGGTGGCGCGACCGGACGGGTCGCCCGCCGGGCGGTGGCGAGTACTGTGCCTGGATGCTCACCGTGACATCCGTGAATGTGAATGGGCTCCGCGCCGCCGCCAAGAAGGGGTTCGTGGAGTGGCTGGCCGGCACCTCGGCCGATGTGGTCTGCCTCCAGGAGGTACGGGCCGAGCCGCACCAGCTCCCCGACGAGGTCCGCGCCCCCGACGGCTGGCACGCGCTGTACGCGCCCGCCGAGGCCAAGGGCCGCGCGGGGGTCGCGCTGCTCTCGCGGCGCGAGCCGGAGCGCACCCGGGTCGGGTTCGGCAGCGCGGAGTTCGACACGAGCGGCCGGTACGTGGAGATCGACCTGCCCGGCGTCACGGTCGCCAGCCTCTACCTGCCCTCCGGCGAGGTCGGCACGGAGCGGCAGGACGAGAAGATCCGCTTCATGGACGCGTTCCTCCCGTACCTGGAGCGGCTGAGGGCGAGCGCGGCGGCCGACGGCCGCGAGGTCCTGGTCTGCGGCGACTGGAACATCGCCCACCGCGAGGCCGACCTCAAGAACTGGAAGGCCAACCGCAAGGCGTCCGGCTTCCTCCCCGAGGAGCGCGCGTGGCTGGGCCGGGTCTTCGACGAGACCGGCTACGTCGACGTCGTACGCGCCCAGCACCCGGACCAGGACGGCCCCTATTCCTGGTGGTCCTACCGAGGCCGGGCCTTCGACAACGACGCGGGCTGGCGCATCGACTACCACGTGGCCACGGAGGGGCTCGCCGGGCGGGCCGTGAAGTCCTGGGTCGAGCGCGCGGCCACCCACGCCGAGCGGTGGAGCGACCACGCGCCCGTGACGGCGGTCTTCGACCTGTAGGAGACGCGGGCGGCGCCTCCGGGGTCGGTTTTGAGACGAGTGTCTCGCAGTGTGAACTTTCGTGGCCTGAAATGCTCCTATGTAGGTACGATTCAGCGGCTCAGGACCCGGCTGCGAGGGCGCGCCGGATCGAGCCCCGTCCGCATCGACCGAAGCGAGCCCCGCATGTCCGTACCGTCTTCGTCCCGCGCCTCCGCGTCCGTCGTCGCCGCCGCGCGGGCGGGTTTCGAGGAGTGGCGGGGCGCGCGCCGGGCGGCCGTCGTGGCGCCTCTCGGGAATCTGGCGCTCGTCGAGACGCGGTGGCTGCCGTCCCGCGTCGACGCCGAGGTGGCCCTGAAGCAGGCGCGCGCCGCGGCGGTCGAGGGTGTGACGGTGACCACAGTGCTGCGGACGGATCTGCGCACCGGGGAGCCCGAGCACGGCCTGCGGTTCTGGGACGCCGAGGCCCCGGCCGTACGGAACTTCGCGGACATCGACGCGTTCCCGTTCCACCCCGAGTGGGTGGTCGAGGCGCGCTACACCCCGGTCGCCACCGACCGGCGGGTGCCGTTCGAGCACATACGGGACAGCGGCGGCAGCCGGGAGCTGGTCGTTCCGGGCGACATCGCGGTGACGCTGGACGGCGTCGACTACGCGCTGTCCGCGTTCGACGACGACGGAACGCTTCTGCTGGTCTTCGGCGACCCGACCAACGGCGCGGACACCTACGGGGCCGGGCGGTTCCTCTTCGTTCCGCGCGAGCCGGGCGACTCGACCGTCGTGCTGGACTTCAACCGGGCCTTCGTACCGCCGTGCGGTTTCTCCGCCCAGTACAACTGTCCGTTGCCGCCGCGGCAGAACCGGATCCAGCTGCCCGTCGAGGCGGGCGAGAGGCTTCCGGTCTTCCACGGCGGCTACGCGGTGCACTGAGCGGACAAGCTCACCCAAGGCCCTGCCCCGGCGCAACAGGAGAAACCCCTCATGAGAACGAAGTCCGTACCGCTGCTCGGCGGCGCTCTGCTCGTCAGCCTGTCCCTCGCCCTCACCGCCTGCGGTTCCGGCTCGGGCGGCGGCTCCAAGGACGCGTCCGGCTCGTCCGGCTCGTACGACAAGAACGCGACCATCGGGATCGGGTCCCTGTACGAGCCGCAGAACCTGGACAACACCGGGGGCGGCGGGCAGGGCGTGACCGAGGCCCTCAACGGCAACGTCTACGAGGGGCTGTTCAGGCTCACCGACACCGGCAAGGTCGAGAACCTGCTCGCCAAGGACTACAAGGTCGGCCCGGACGGGCTCACGTACACCTTCACCCTGCGCAAGGGCGTGAAGTTCCACTCGGGCAAGACCCTCACCTCGGCCGATGTGAAGTACAGCATCGAGAAGGTCATGGCCGAGGACTCCCAGTCGGCGCGCAAGAGCAGCTTCGACGTGGTGAAGTCGATCGCGACCCCGGACGCGGACACCGTCGAGGTGACGCTGTCGGCCAAGTCGATCTCGTTCGTCTACAACCTCAGCTACATCTGGATCATCAACGCCGACGCCAAGAACCTCAAGACGTCGGAGGACGGCACCGGCCCGTACCGGCTCGACAAGTGGACCCGCGGCTCCGCGCTGAGCCTGGCCCGCTTCCCCGGCTACTGGGGCACCCCCGCCACCAACCAGAAGGTCGTCTTCCACTACTACAAGGACGCGACCGCGCTCAACAACGCCCTGATCACCAACGCCGTCGACGTGGTGACCAGCGAGCAGAGCCCCGACGCCCTCGACCAGTTCGAGAACAACCCGAACTACAAGGTCAACGACGGGAACTCGACCACCAAGCTGCTGCTCGCCTTCAACGACCGGGTCAAGCCGTTCAACGACGTCAAGGTGCGCAAGGCCGTCACCTCGGCCATCGACAACAAGAAGCTCCTCCAGTCGGTCTGGGGCGACCACGGCACGCTGATCGGCTCCATGGTCCCGCCGACCGACCCCTGGTACGAGGACCTGACCAAGGTCAACCCGTACGACGTGGCGCTCGCCAAGAAGGAGCTGGCCGAGGCGGGCTACGCCAAGGGCTTCGGCTTCACCCTCGACACCCCCAACTACGATCCGCACCCGACCGCCGCCACCTTCATCAAGTCGGAGCTGGCCAAGGTCGGCATCGACGTCAAGATCAACATCATCACGCCGGACGAGTGGTACACGAAGGTCTACAAGAACCACGACTTCAGCGCGACGCTCCAGGAGCACGTCAACGACCGCGACATCGTCTGGTACGGAAACCCCGACTTCTACTGGGGCTACGACAACAAGCAGGTCACCGCGTGGGTGAAGCAGGCCGAGGAGTCCGACACCACCGAGCGGCAGACCGCCCTGCTGAAGAAGGTCAACACGAAGATCGCCGAGGACGCGGCCAGTGACTGGCTCTACCTCTACCCGCAGATCGTGGTGGCCGGCTCCAAGCTCTCCGGCTACCCGCTGAACGGGCTGAACTCGCAGTTCTACGCCTACGGGATCAAGAAGGGCTGATGCTCTCGTACCTCCTGCGGCGGCTGGTCTTCCTGGCCGGCTCGCTGTTCCTGGCCAGCGTGGTGCTCTTCCTGCTGCTGCGGCTGCTGCCCGGTGACCCCGCGAACTCCCTGCTCTCGGTCGGCGCGAGCCCGGAGCAGATCGAGGCCGCGCGCCACGCGATCGGCTCCGACCGGCCGCTGCCCGAGCAGTTCGCGCACTGGCTGCACCAGCTGGTCACCTTCGATCTGGGCGACTCGTTCGTCAGCACGCTGCCGGTCGGCCCGGAGATCACCTCCCGGCTGAACGTCACCGTGCCGCTGACGCTGCTGGCCTTCGTGCTGGCCGTGGTGGTCGCGGTGCCCGTCGGCTACGCGGCGGCGCTGCGGGCGCACACCCGGTTCGGGACGCTGATCAGCGGCGTCTCCCAGCTGGGGATCGCCGTACCGGTCTTCTGGGTCGGCATGATCCTGATCACCGTCTTCGCCCTGCGCCTCGGGGTGCTGCCCGCCGGGGGCTTCCCGCAGGACGGCTGGGAGCGGCCGGGGGAGGCGCTCAACTCGCTGGCCCTGCCGGTGATCACGGTCGCGCTCGTGATGTCCGCGTCGCTCATCCGGTACGTGCGCTCCGCCGCGCTGGACGTCCTGGGCAGCGACTATCTGCGTACGGCGCGCGCGCTGGGCTCCTCCTTCACCCGCGCGATGTGGCGCCACGGGCTGCGCAACGGCGCCGTGCCGGTCATCTCGGTCCTCGGCGTCGAGCTGGCCACGACGCTGCTCGGCGCGGTCGTCGTCGAGACGGTGTTCGCGCTGCCGGGGCTGGGCAGCCTGCTCGCCCAGGCGGTCGCGCAGCACGACTACCCGGTGGTGCAGGGCGTGCTGTTCGTGTCGACGTTCGCCGTGCTGGTCATCGGCTTCCTCAGCGACCTCGCGCAGCGGCTGATCGATCCGCGGCTGCGCGGGCGGCTGTCCTCGGGAGGTACGCGATGAGCGGGGCGAGCGAGGCGCGGGAGGTACGGGTCGGCGCCGCCGGGCGGGCGCCGTCGCGGCGGCGGCGCTCGCCCGCGCTCGTCACCGGCTGCGTCCTGGTCGGCTTCGTCGTCCTCGTCGCACTGGTCTCGCTGGTCTGGCTGCCGTACGCGCCCGACGACACCACGGGCACCCGGCTCGCCGCTCCCGGCGGCGCGCATCCGCTCGGCACCGACAAGCTGGGCCGCGACCTGCTGACCCAGCTGATGACGGGCGCCTGGATCGCGCTGCGGGCCGGACTCGGCGCGACCGCGCTCGGCGGGGTGCTCGGCGTCTGCGCCGGGCTCGCGGCGGGGTTCGCGACCCGCTGGCTGGACGACACGCTGTCGACGCTGCTGGACGTGCTGATCGCCTTCCCGACCCTGCTGCTCGCCATGCTGATGGTCGCCGCCCGGTCCGCCTCGCTCGGCTCGGCGGTGCTGGCCATCGGGCTCGCGATGACGGCGGTGGTCGCCCGGCTGACCAGAGTGCTGGTCAAACGGGTGCTGGCACAGGACTACATCACGGCGGCGCGGACCTCGGGCACCTCCTGGCCCCGGATCGTCACCGGCCATGTGCTGCCCAACATCTGGCCGACCCTCGTGGTGAACCTCGCCCTCCAGTTCGGCCTCGCCGTGATGGCCGAGGCGAGCCTGTCCTTCCTCGGGCTCGGCGCCCCGCCGCCGAACGCCTCGTGGGGACGGATGCTCCAGGAGGCGCAGGCCACCGTCTTCACCGCCCCCACCGGGGTCATCGCCCCCGGTGTGCTGCTGGTCATGCTGGTCGTCGGCGTCAATCTGGTCGCCGACGGACTGCGCGACACGCTGGATCCCACCCGGCGGAGGACCCGATGAACGCCCGGCGGAGGACCCGATGAACGTGCTCGACGTCCAAGGGCTGACGATCCGTACGGAGGAGGGACGCGACCTCGTCTCCGACGTCTCCTTCTCGATCGGCGCCGGCTCCCGGCTCGGCCTGGTCGGCGAGTCGGGATCGGGCAAGTCGCTGACCGCGCTCGCCGTGATGGGGCTGCTGCCACCCGGCATGACCGCGTCCGGGTCCATCGCGCTGACCGCCCACGGCGCACCGCCCGCCGAGATCGTCGGCGCCACCGAGCGGGCGCTGAACGGGCTGCGCGGCCGTGCGGCCACCGTCGTCTTCCAGGAACCCCTCACCGCGCTCGACCCGCTGATGCGGCTGGGCGCCCAGCTCGCCGAGCCGCTGCGCGCCCGCCACGGCCGGGGGCTGCGCGGGGCCGCGCTGCGCCGCGCGGTCGAGGAGGCCCTCGACCGGGTACGGCTGCCCGAGCCCGGCCGGATCGCCCGCGCCCACCCGCACGAGATCTCCGGCGGCCAGCGCCAGCGGGTCGCCCTCGCCATGGCCCTGGCCTGCGAACCGGCGCTGCTGATCGCGGACGAGCCGACGACCGCGCTGGACGTCACGGTGCAGTCGGAGGTGCTCGCGCTGCTGGACACCCTGGTGGCCGACCGGGACATGGCGCTGCTGTTCATCAGCCACGACCTGGCGGTCGTCTCCGCCGTCACCGACCACGTCCTCGTACTCAAGGACGGTACGGCCGTCGAGTCCGGCAGCGTGGCCGACATCGTGGGCCGGCCCGTCCACCCGTACACCCGGGACCTGGTGGGCAGCGCCCGCCATCTCGAAAGCGCTCTGGAACGGATCGTCCGATGAACGCGACCGCTGTGCTCACCGCCGAAGACGCCGGGTTCGCCTACCGGGGCGCCCCCGCCGTCCTGCACGGCGTCTCGCTCGACATCACGGCGGGGCGCAGCGTCGGCCTGGTCGGTGAGTCGGGGGCGGGCAAGACCACCCTGCTGCGGCTGCTGCTCGGCCTCACCCGCCCCACCAGCGGCCGGATCCTCTTCGAGGGCGCCGAACTGAGGCCGCGCGACCGGGAGTTGACGCGCCGCTTCCGGCGGAGCGTGCAGAGCGTGTTCCAGGACCCGTACTCCTCGCTCGACCCCCGCCAGCGGGTCGGCCGGATCGTCTCGGAACCGCTGTGCTCGCTGGGGCTGACGGCGGAAGCGGGGGCGGAGGGCGACGGATCAGGGGCGCGCGGCGGCCGGGCACTGGGGATACGGGCGCGCGGCGCGCGGCGGGACGATCCGCGCGTCGGCGCGGCGCTCGAAGCGGTCGGGCTCCCGGCGGACGCGGCGCTGCGCTACCCGCACGAGTTCTCCGGCGGCCAGCGCCAGCGCGTCGCGATCGCCCGCGCCACGGTCTGCGATCCGCGCGTGCTGCTCGCCGACGAACCGGTCAGCGCCCTCGACGTGACGACGCGGGTCAGGATCGTCGATCTGCTGCTGGAGCTGAAGGAGAGCCGGGGGCTGACCATCGCGATGGTCTCGCACGACCTGTCCGTGGTCGCCGCGCTCTGCGAGTGGACGGCGGTGCTGGAGTACGGCCGGGTGGTCGAGCAGGGCGACACCGCCTCCGTGCTGGGCTCGCCGTCCCACCCGTACACCCGGCGGCTGATCGCGAGCGTGCCGAGGCTTCCGGCGGCGGACGGCACCGCCGGGTAGCGGCTGCCGGTGGCGCCGGGCCGTGCGGTGGCCTCGGGCTGTGCGTCCGCCTCGGGCTGTGCGTCCGCCTCGGGTCACGCGTCGGCCCGGGGGTCCTGCCGCAGCCGCCGGTCCAGCGCCAGCGACAGCTCCGCCGCCACCACGCTCCGCGCCAGCGGGCGCAGCTTGGCCGGATCCGCGCCCGCGGCCCCGGTCCTGGCCCGCAGGACGCCGGTGAAGATCTCCGCCAGCGCGTCCGCGTGGCCGCGCACCTCGCGCCCGGCGGCCAGGACGGTCGCGAGCGGGACGCCCTCCCGTACCAGGGCCGCCGAGATGTCCAGCAGCCGCCGGCTTATGTGGACGATGTCGGCGCCGTCCGTGGCGAGATAGCCGAGGTCGAGCGCGGCCGTCAGGTTCTCGGCGGTGACCTCGCCCTCGAAGTAGTCGGCGAGTTCCTCGGGGGAGAGCCGTACGGGAGTCTCCTCGGAGGGTTCGCCGAGGCCGAGGACCGTCCCGACGTCCCGGCCGGTCTCGATGGCGGCGGCGAGATGGGCGATGCCGTTCAGGGTGTGGCCGCGCTCCAGCAGGGCGGCGATCGTCCGCAGTCTGGCCAGGTGGCTGCCGTCGTACCAGGCGATCCGGCCCTCGCGCCTGGGCGGCTGGATCAGCCCGCGCTCGCGGTAGAAGCGCACGGTGCGCACGGTGATGCCCGCCTCCCGGGCCAGCTCCGCCATGCGGTACTCGCGGTGTGCGCGACCTTCTGCCCGACCCTCAGCCATGCCGGGAAGCCTATGCGCCCTCCCGGGAGACTGGTCGGGTCCGCCCCCTACCCATGAGTACGGTGCTGCCCTAGTCTCCAACTGCGCCAGTGATTGCTGGCGTGGTTTGCCCGTGTGGTGGGTCAGGAGGCGGTATGGGCCAGGACGAGAACGCAGGCGAGGGCCGGCAGGTGCGCGAAGGCCGCCCGGCGGACGAGGGCCGGCATGTGCGCGTGGCGGTGATCGGATCCGGATTCGGCGGCCTGGGCGCGGCCGTCCGGCTGCGCAGGGAGGGCATCACCGACTTCGTCGTCCTGGAGCGGGCCGCCTCCGTCGGCGGGGCGTGGCGGGACAACAGCTACCCCGGGTGCGCCTGCGACGTGCCCTCGCACCTCTACTCGTTCTCCTTCGCCCCCAACCCCGACTGGCCGCGCACCTTCTCCGGGCAGCGGCACATCAGGGCGTATCTGGAGCATGTCGCCGACACCTTCGGGATCCGGCCGCATCTGCGGCTCGACCACGAGGTGCGGCTGATGCGCTGGGACAACGACGCGCTGCGCTGGCGGATCGAGACCGCGCGGGCGACCTTCACCGCCGACGTGATCGTCTGCGCGACCGGCCCGCTCTCCGACCCGAAGATCCCGGACCTTCCCGGGCTGGCGGGCTTCCCCGGCCGGGTCTTCCACTCCGCGAACTGGGACCACGGCTACGACCTGCGCGGCAAGCGCGTCGCGGTGATCGGCACAGGCGCCTCCGCCATCCAGATCGTCCCCTCGATCCAGCCCGCCGTGGCACGCCTGACGCTGTTCCAGCGGACCCCGCCCTGGGTGATGCCCCGGGCCGACCGGACGATAAGCGCCGTGGAACGCGGACTGCACCGCGCGCTGCCCTTCACCGCCGACCTGCGGCGTGGACTGCTCCGGGCCATGAGGGAGTTGCAGATCCAGGCGTTCACCAAACGGCCCGGCGAACTCGGGCTCGTCGAGTACCTGGCCCGCGCCAACATGGCGAGGGCGGTCAAGGACCCGGCGCTGCGCGCCAAGCTCACCCCCGACTACCGCATCGGCTGCAAACGCATCCTGCTCTCCAACTCGTACTATCCGGCCCTCGCGCGCCCCAACGTCGACGTGGTCGCCTCCGGGCTCGCCGAGGTGCGCGGCGCGACCCTCGTCGCCGCGGACGGTACGCGCGCCGAGGCGGACGCGATCGTCTTCGGCACCGGCTTCCACGTCACGGACGCGCCGGTCGTCGACCGGGTGGTCGGCGCCGACGGCACCACGCTCGCGGAGGCGTGGAAGGGCGGCGCGGAGTCGCTGCGCGGCGCGACCGCCGCCGGATTCCCCAACTGGATGACGATCCTCGGGCCCAACACCGGGCTCGGGAACTCCTCGATGATCCTCATGATCGAGGCGCAGCTGAACTACATGGCGGACTATCTGCGGCAGCTGGACGGACTCGGCGGCCGGAGGCGAGGCCGTGACGACGGTACGCGCGTCGCGCTCGCGCCCCGCCCCGAGGCCGTACGCGTCTGGAACCAGCGGGTACAGCGCCGGATGGCCCGTACGGTCTGGAACACCGGCGGCTGCACCAGCTGGTACTTCGACGCGAACGGCCGCAACACCACCGTCTGGCCGGGCACCACGTCCGAGTTCCGGCGGGCGACCGGGGAGGTGGACCTCGGCGAGTACGAGGTGATCCGCGCCGCCGCGCCCGCCGGGCCGGCCACGGGTGCGAAGGCGGCCGTGCGATGAGGCAGCCGCCCAGGGAACGCGAGGTGACCGTACGCTCCGCCGACGGTTCCCCGATACACGCCGAGGTGTACGGCGAGGAGGGCCGGCCCGCCATCGTCCTCGCGCACGGCTGGACCTGTTCGCTCCGCTTCTGGGCCGCGCAGCTCGCGGACCTCGCCGTCGACCACCGGGTGATCGCCTACGACCAGCGCGGCCACGGCCGCACCCCGGCGCCCTCGGGGAGCGCGGGCTACTCCACGGAGACGCTCGCCGACGATCTGGAGGCGGTGCTCGCCGCCACCCTCGGACCCGGCGAACGGGCCGTGGTCGCCGGGCACTCGATGGGCGGCATGACGATCATGGCCGCCGCGCCCCGGCCCGTCTTCCGGGAGCACGCGGCGGCCGTCCTGCTGTGCAACACCGCCAGTTCCAGGCTGGACTTCCACACGCGCATCGTGCCGATGCGCGCCGGGCGCGTGCGGACCGCGCTCACCCGGCGGATCTTCGCGGCGCCCCTCCCGCTCGGGCCGGTCACACCGCTCTCGAAGCGGCTGCTGCGCTACGGGACGATGGGCGCGGGCGCGGCCCCCGAGCGGGTGGCGGAGTGCGCGCGCATCGTGCAGGCGTGCCCCTCGCCCGTCCGGATCGGCTGGGCGCACGTTCTCGGCGCGCTGGATCTCGACGCGGAGGCAAGGGAGTTGACCGTGCCCACCGCCGTCATGAGCGGCGGCGAGGACCGGCTCACCCCGCCCGGCCAGGGGCGGTCGCTGGCCGCCGCGCTGCCGGACCGCGTATCGCTGACCGTACTGACCGGCGTCGGGCACATGGCGCCGGTGGAGGCGCCGGAGGCCGTCACGGCGGCGATACGCGAGTTGAGTGCCACGTATCTGGCCACGGGCGCGGAGGGAGCGACGGCATGAGCGGTGGCGTGAGCGGTGCGGGCGGTGCGGGCGGTGCGGGCGGCGGGGGCCGCGCGGGGCGCGCGGGCCGACGGGGCTGCTGGCAGCTCGAAGGCCAGGTCGCCGTCGTCACGGGCGCGGCGCGCGGTGTCGGGGAGCTGCTGGCCCGCAAACTCTCCGCGCGCGGCGCGAAGGTCGCGCTCGTCGGTCTGGAGCCGGAGGAGCTGGCGCGGGTCGCGGGCCGGCTGCACGGGGAGTGCGGCCACTGGTACGCCGATGTCACCGACGCCGCCGCCATGGCCCGGGTCGCGGCCGAGGTCGAACAGCGCTTCGGCCGGGTCGACATCGTGGTGGCCAACGCGGGGGTGGCCTCCGGCGGGCCGTTCGCGGACTCCGACCCGGACGCGTGGCGCCGGGTCATCGAGGTCAATCTGATCGGCGGCGCGGTGACGGCACGGGCCTTCCTGCCCGCGCTGGGGCGCGGCCGGGGCTACTTCCTCCAGATAGCGTCGCTCGCCGCGATGGCGCCCGCGCCGATGATGACCGCGTACGCCGCGTCCAAGTCGGGCGTCGAGGCGTTCGCGCACAGCCTGCGCGGCGAGGTCGCCCACCGGGGCATCCGGGTCGGCGTCGGCTATCTCTCCTGGACGGACACCGACATGGTGCGCGGCGCCGACCGGGACGCGGTGATGCGCGAGCTGCGCCGCGGGCTGCCCTGGCCCGCCAACCGCACCTATCCGCTCGGCCCCGCCGTGGACCGGCTGGTCTCCGGGATCGAACGGCGCGCCCCGCACCTGTACGCGCAGTGGTGGCTGCGCGGCGCCCAGGGCGTGCGGGGGTATCTGCCCGGCGTCATCGCCGCGGCGGGACGCCGCGAGATGCGGCGCTTCGAACCCCGGCTGAAGGGGGTGTCCCGGGGGCTCATGGGCGCGGGCGGGGCGGCCGACGAGCGGGACCGTACGCTCCGTAACTGATCGAAATGCGTGGAATGTCGGCTCGTGTCAGTCTGGTCGAGGCCCCACCCCCGAAGGTCCCGGGCCCTCAGAAAATCCAGGAGCTGACATTCCCATGGGCATTTCCGACCAGTTCAAGGACAAGGCACAGCAGCTCGCCGACCAGGCGAAGGCGAAGGCGGACGAGAAGAAGGACCCGTCGAAGAACAAGGACCGCGCGCAGGACGCACGTGACCAGGGCCGGTCGAAGGCCCAGGACACGCGCGACGAGATGGACGACCGCTTCGACCACTGACGCGCCCGTCCCACGCGCGAACACCGAAGGCGCACCCGGCTCCGGCCGGGTGCGCCTTCCGGCGTTGATCAGGCGGTCGCGAGTTCGTCGCCCAGCGACACGGGGGTGACGTCGCAGAGCCGGCTGATGAGCTGGGACGCCAGAAACCACCGGGTGGTGGCGCGGTCGGTGTACGGCACGGGGACATCGGGGGTGGCCAGCGCGGTGAGACCGGCGGGTCCCCGTACGTACGGCGTGCCGATGACACCGAAGAGACGGGGGCGCCGCACGCGCAGGGCGACGTACCCGGTGCGGCCGAGGTGGGGGCAGTGGCGGGCCGAGGCGACGGCGTGCTCAAGGCAGAGGGGCGGGTGCTGGGTGAGGCGGCCCTCCGCCCAGCCGGGGGCTGCGGAGGCCGTCGGGGCCGTGCCCGTGTCCGGGGAGTCGTGGTCGTGGTGCCGCTCCGGTTTCGGCTCCAGGAACAGGACGCCCAGCTCGTTGCGGGAGGCGGGTACAGCGGCGGCTCGGGCAACAGCTGTGTTGAGATCGCCGATCTGACCGCTACGCGCGGTGCGGTCGGTGTTCGCGACTCCAAGGACAAGCGCGGCCCGGCCCTCCTCGTCACGGCGACGACGTGGACGGCCTTCGTCGAACTGGCGCGATCCGAGCGGACCCGTTCCGGCACGGTCTGAGCGCATCTGCTCAACTGGTGGTCTTCCCCAGATGGTTCGGGGGAAGGCCACCAGTGTCTACAGGCAACCGGGTCGGGGCGGCAGTACCGGGCGGGTGCGCGTCGTTGCGACGTAGCTGGACGCTCGGGGTCACTTCGTGGCGACTGCATAGACGCTGCCCCAGTGGCGCTTCGGGTTGGCCATGGTGGGGTCGGGCCGCAGGCGGCGGCGCTGGGTCTGCGGCCAAGGCCAGGGATCGGCAGCGCTGGGCGGGATTGCCCTCTGGCTCGATTGACGGCGTTCCGGGAACATACACCTCGTTTCAGCGCATGACCTCCATCAGCCCGCTGCGAAAGACGGCCTCGTAGCGGGCTACGGACAACTCGCCTGCATCGTCGCGCACTTGCGCGTGCCGGGCGTCCCGCGATGATCCTGGTTCCGTCCACCCAACAGGGGCCGTACGAGACCGCGCAGGTTCCATCCAACTCTGTGAGGAGCAGGTCATGCCTCGAACCAGCACGACCGTCGGCAACAGCCACGTAGTGATCGAGACCAGCGCGCCCCAACCGGACGCGACTTCCATCGTCGAGCGCAAGGGCCTCGGCCACCCGGACACCCTCGCCGACCACCTCGCCGAGCGCTTGTCCCGCGCCTACAGTCAGTACACCGTGCAGCACTTCGGTGCCGTACTGCACCACAACTTCGACAAGCTGGCTCTCCTCGGCGGCGCGAGCGAAGTCCGCTACGGCGGCGGAAAGATGACCTCCCCGGTGCGAGTCCTCGTCAATGGCCGGGCCGCGCCGGGGTGCGATGGCGAGGCTGTCCCCGTCACGGAGATCGTCGAAGCGGAGGTCAAGGCGTTCTTCGCCGAACGACTGCCGGAGGTGTCGGATCACCTCGATATCGACTTCAACATCACGAGCAATTCGAGCCCCGGTGCCGTGCTCATCGGCGACGACACCCCCGACCGAACCCGCTGGTTCAACCCGCGCTCCATAGCGGACCTCCGTGAGCGCCGAGTGCGTCTCTCGAACGACACCTCCCTCGGGACAGGCTGGGCACCCGAGAGCCCCTTCGAGACGTTCGTCCGCGAACTGGTGGATCACTTCTCCGGACAGAGCGACTTCACGCAGGACCACTCCTGGTGCGGTTCCGACGTGAAGCTCATGGGCTACTGGGACGGCGAGACCGCCGACATCGTGCTGTGCGTGCCGCAGAAGTCGCGTCACGTCGGCAGCCGGGCGCAATACATCCGCAACACCGAGAACGTCCTGGCCGAATGCAACCGGCTCGCCGGCATCAGCCTTCCTGGCGCCGAGGCTCGATTCCGGCTCAACGCCAGGGACGTACCGGAGAAGGACGAGCTGTACCTGACGTACACGGGAAGCTCGATCGAGTCGGGTGACGAAGGGGTGGTCGGCCGGGGCAACCGCGTCAACGGGCTCATCACACCTCTGCGCCCGATGAACCTGGAAGGAGCCAGCGGAAAGAACCCGGTCTACCACGTCGGCAAGCTCTACAACATCGCCGCCATTCGGCTGGCGCGACGGCTCCATGAGGCTACCGGCGAACACGCGGAAGTCCACCTGGTGAGCACCACGGGGCAGAGGCTGGACCAGCCCTGGCGCGTCCTGGTCCGCCTCACCGCGCAAGAAATCGAGGTCGACAAGGTCCAAGCGCTCGTCACCGAAGCTCTGGAAGAGTTCCCGGCCCTGACCGACGAGCTCGTTCAAGACGGGATCGTGCTGAGCTGATGACTACGCGGACGCTCGGCGAAGTGCCCACAGGATGTCGAGAGCGGCTGATCGCACACTACGGGGCGAAGGCTCAGGAGTGGCTGGACGCCGTCCCCGAAGTGCTGGGGCAGATGGCGGAACGCTGGAGACTCACACTCGCGGGTTATCACGATGCCGGACACGCCTCTGTGATCGCCACGGCTGCCGATCTCGACGGGCGTCCGCTGATTCTCAAGGCTTGGGCCGACCCCACCCGCTACCAACATGAGGTCTGCGCGCTGCGCTTGTGGGCCGGCGAGCTGACGGTCGATGTCATGGAGACCGCCGACGACCAGGCGGTGGCGCTTCTCGAAATGGTGGGAGGGCGTCCCGGAGGCTCCGACTGGCGGCAGCGAGAGACACAGATGGTCGCCGGCGCGCTGCACGGGCTGCACCTCCGCGGGCGGGCCGAGCTGCCCGAAGGGAGTCTCCCGCTACTCGGTGACTACCTTCGCTTCGAGGTGCTGCCCCGCATCGAGAAGCGAGCGCTGCGCCTCGATCTGGGTCCGTGGCAGCCGCTTGCCGACGACGAGCTTCGCGCGATCACCATGCTCCAAGAGGACCCTCGACGGTCCACCGTGCTGCACGGGGACCTGTACCGGGAGAACGTGCCCTTCGACGGCCAAGGCCACCCACGGCTGATCGATCCCGTGCCCATGGTGGGCGACGCCGCCTTTGACTGGGCCTTCTGGACGGTCTACTACGACCTTGGCCGAGAGACGAGCCAGCGGCTCGCGACGGCCGCCCGGATCTCCCGCATCCCCGTCCCGGTCATTGCGCCGTGGTGCAGGTTGCTGTCCCTCGATGGCCTCCTCTACTACGTGGACACCGACGACCCGAGAGCACCACAGATGTTCGGGGTGCTCTCCTTCCTATCTGTCCGAGGAGCCG
Source organism: Streptomyces corynorhini (assembly GCF_003346515.1). Lineage (GTDB taxonomy): Bacteria > Actinomycetota > Actinomycetes > Streptomycetales > Streptomycetaceae > Streptomyces > Streptomyces corynorhini. Next base: position 11,819 of record NZ_QQNA01000281.1, on the reverse strand, counting down.
GAGGCGACGTATGAAGACGCACATCCTTCGCCACGGTCAGACGGAGTACAGCACGAAGCACCGGGGCAGCGGCGCCCCCTCCGTCCCTGGATCGCGGACCTGCTGTCCGATCTTGATGCGGAGGCCGGCCAAGATCCCGACGATCGGGGTGACGCGGCGATATAGCGGGGCGACGCCATGTCGGCAGTTGCTACCGTCAGAGCGGTAGCTCACTTTCCAGAGATGAAGGACCTCCGCCATGCATGATGCCCGCGCCCTGATCGACCTGGGTGCCGAAGCGGTACGTCGGCTCGCCCGTCGCGGTTACGCTCTGGACCTGTCCGTCCTGGAGGACCTTCAGTCCCGACGGAACCAGAGCATCCGCGAAGCCGATGAGCTGCGGGCTGAGTCCAAGCGCGTGGCCAAGGAGGTCCAGGAGACCGCGAAGCAGGGCGGGGACATCTCCAAGCTGAAGGATCGGGCGCGTGAGATCAAGGATCAGGTGCGCGAGATCGAAGCTGGGCACGATCGAGTACAGGAAGAGCTTCGTGACCTCCTCCTGAGCATCCCGAACTTCCCCGATGACAGGTCTCCAGATGGCAACTCGGAGGACTTCGCGGTCGAGGTCCGCCGCGTGGGGACTCCGCCGGTCTTCTCATTCGAGCCGAAGGATCACGTCGACCTCGGTGAAGCCACCAGCATCCTCGACTTCGCTCGGGCGACGAAGCTGTCGGGGCCTCGTTTCGCGGTCTCGCGTGGAGCGGGTGCAGCTCTTGAGCGGGCACTCGCGACGCTCTTCCTCGACATTCACACGCGGCGGCATGGCTACGTCGAGCACTCGGTTCCGTTCCTGGTCACCCGCAAGACGATGACCGGCACGGGTCAGCTGCCGAAGTTCGAGGAGGACCTGTTCAAGACAGGCGTCGCCGATCGAGAGCTGTTCCTGATCCCGACCGCCGAGGTCCCACTGACCAACCTCTACGCCGAAGAGGTCATCCCGCCTGCGGAGCTACCGCTCGCGCTCACGGCCCAGACACCGTGCTTCCGTTCGGAAGCCGGCTCGTACGGCCGCGATACTCGCGGCCTCATTCGCCAGCACCAGTTTTCCAAGGTCGAGATGGTGCGGATCTGCGACCCGGGCGACGCCGACGCCGAGCTGGAGAAGATGATCGGACACGCCGAGGCGTGTTTGAGGGAGCTGGGCCTCGCCTATCGCGTCATGACCCTCGCCGCTGGTGACACCGGCTTTTCAGCCGAGCTCACCTATGACCTGGAAGTATGGCTGCCGAGCCAGAATACCTACCGCGAGATCTCGTCCATTTCCAACTTCGGCACCTTCCAGGCCCGCCGCGCGAACATTCGCACGCGTGGCACTGATGGAAAGCCCAAGCTGGTCGCCACCCTCAATGGCTCGGGCCTTCCGATCGGCCGAACCTTGGCCGCACTGCTCGAACAAGGCCAGCAGCAAGACGGCTCGATCGTCCTGCCTGAATCACTCGTCCCGTATCTCGGCTTCCGCCGTATCTCGGCGGACGGAACACCGGAGGCATAGTGCTCGTCGGCGTCTGCGACTTTCCTGGTAGCTACGTTTTCCCCCCTGCCGGATACGGCGGGATCGAACGATGGCTCTGGGCGGTCGCAGTAGGCGCCCGCGCCGCAGGCGCCGACGTGCACCTTCTCGGGCCGGGCTGGCTCACGGACCTTGAAGCCGAATGGGTCCGCAAGCCAGTCCGCCTCGAAGACGTCGCCGCTGGATCTCAAGCCGAGCGGGGTCTCCGCGACGCGGGATACGACCTCCTGGTGGTCGGCCACGAATACCCCTCGCTCGCCGCTTGGACGCGTACGTGGAACGAGCTGGATTGCGACGTGGCCACCTTCCAGCACTCACCCGTCTTTCAGCACACGAGGACAGCATTCGACGGCAAGCGGTCGCGGCTGTACTGCTACTCGCCCGAGATGATCGAGCGATACGCAGCTCATCAGCCGATCCCGGAGCTTGCCGTTCACCTCGGGCTCAACGAGGAAGAACCGCCAGCCGTAGCCGGGCGGGACCTCGTGTGGCTCGGCCGAATCGATGAGGAGAAGGCCCCGCATCTGGCTACAAGGGCTGCGCAGATACTCGGCCGGCGGATACGCATCGTGGGTCCTGTCTTCGACGAGGACTACGTGCGCCGGCACGAGAAGCTCCTCACCGCGGATCACGTCGAGTGGGTGGGCGAACGTGGCGGCCAGGCCAAGACCGCTGCTCTCCGTGACGCATCGGTTTTCGTCTACACGTACGCGCGCAACTACGTAGAGGCCGGAGCCGCGGTGTTCGGCGAGTCCCTTCGGGCTGGAACCCCCATTGCCGCGCTGACCTGGCGCAAGGGAACGTGTGCTGAGGCTGCGCTGTGCGACCGGACCGGCGCGATCGCTGTCGTCGATCCTGAAGTGGACGACGAGACGGCGGCAGGCACGCTCGCTGAGGCCATTGAACAAGCACAGTCACTCGACCATCGCCAGGTGCAAGTGACCGGTCAGCTACGGTTCGACCCCGCACGTCACTTCGAGGAGATGGCGGCTCGCCCGTGCTAAGCGGGGCGCTGTGTCAGCAGATACCCAGTCTGCTGCGGAAGGCTCTGGGAGCCCACTGGGAATTCTCAATCGATGGCGACGCCCTGGAGATTCAGCACCCCCATCGAGGCTCTCCATACCGCCCACCCCGTCGGACCCCGTCGTGGGCAGACCTTCTCGGAGCACTCGAACAGGGCTTCGCCGCTCAGGGTGTTGCGCGGGATTCATGCTTGCCCCTTCGGTGGGGTCGCGAGACCGAACTGACCATTTCGGCAGTCCAAGCCCTCGACCCACTCCTCAAGGAAGGTCGCTCAGAAACCTATCGCCGTGGCTTCATTCCTCAGCCTGTAGTGCGATTCACTGGTCAGCGCACTGAATCTGGGGAACTTCGTGACGGGTTTCTGACCTCTTTCGTCAATGTTTCCTGCGTGCAGCCTATCGACGATATTGCCGAGTACGGGGCGATAGTTGATTCCTGGCTTTCCATACTCTCTCAACTCGGATTCCATGCACGGCACATAAGCATCTACGGTCGGGTCGCAGTGTGGCAACGCCGCCAAGTGAAGGGAATCACGCTACGGTTTCGACACGTGGGCCTGACCCTCGGCGACGTTGTTCTCCTCTGGCACACGGACCATCCGCAGCGCATGGCAGTTGATCTCGGTACCAGCCTCGAACGACTGGCCTGGGCCAGGACGCTGGGAAGCTGGAACGAACTTGTCTTCGGGCCGCTGGCTGGTGCGGCCCCTCCGCCTGCCTTGGATGCCATCCGTACGGCGACGCTCCTCCTCGGAAACGGCATCACCCCTGCCGCACGTGGCGCTGGAGGGATAACCCGCCGAGTTATCGGGACGCTCCCGCCCGAGTTGGTTCGGCTGGGTGTAAGCGCCGCAGTCCGGTCATCACACCAGTATTGGACGACCGTTGCGGCACTTCCCGCACCATGGCCCGCCGTCGCATCCAGTATCGAGCACGAGTGCAGCCGCCACCGGCCTCACAGTGTCATCTGATCCTGGGAAACGCCGTTTGCCTTGGCTTGCTTGGCTTTCGGGGCCGGTCGAAGCTCCGCGAGGTACTTGGCCCATCGCATTGTTATTGTTCCCACCCATCCTGGCCGTCCTGGAGGAGCAGAAGGTGACGCAGCGGAAAACGGAGGAACGACCGGGCATCGCCGCTGCCATTGTCGTCAGCGAGGGGCGCGTGCTCATGGTGCGTCGCAGGGTCAGCGAGGGACAACTCTCCTGGCAGTTCCCGGCTGGAGAGGTTGAGCCCGGTGAGGCGCGCGAGGACACCGCCGCACGGGAGACCCACGAGGAGACCGGCCTGCGCGTCGCCGCCGTGAAGCTGCTCGGCGAGCGGGTCCATCCGAAGTCCGGCCGGCTGATGTCCTACACGTCCTGCGTTGTGAGGGGCGGTACCGCTCATGTCGCGGACACCGAGGAGCTGGCCGAGCTCGCCTGGGTCACCCACCGCGAGATCCCGCAGTACGTGCCGTACGGACTGTTCGAGCCCGTCCAGGCGTATCTCGACAGCGTCTTGAACGCCTGAGCGGTTCAGGCGGTGGCCATGCTGGGGCACCTCGAACTCAAGCCAGAGCACCTGCGGCCATGGGGCGACGCTGAGTTGGGACTGCTCTAAGCCGGGTCGCGGGATCGCACGACCCGGTGGGGAAAGACCTTGGGGCGCGCGAGGTGAAGGGCTTTCAAGGTTTTTGGAAAGGCACTTCGAAACAACCCTTCCCCAACCCGCCCCGGGGGAAGTGACCGTCGCCCGTGGGTTGCGGGAGCTGGAGGCGTACGGGTATCTCCGCCGTACGAGGGAACGCACCGCAAGCAATCGGTGGGTGACGCGGACCGTCGCGTACGACATGCCTCGGGACCTCACGCCGCCGGTGCCGGAGCCCGTGCCGGAGCCGACGTCTCCGGCGAAGATCTCGGCCGCGCCCGCGCCGCCGCCTCCCGTCTTACCCGAGCCCGATCAACCCGGTCTCACCCGCCACCGCACCGCCTCCGAACTCCTCGTCGGGCTCCGCTCGTACGACGCCCGGCTGATGCTCTCCGAGCGGGCGATCCGGCGCCTGGCCCCCGCCGTCTGCGCATGGCTGGAACGTGGGGTCGAGCCCGTCGCCGTACAGCGCGCCCTCGTCGACGGTCTTCCGGCTGCTCCCCTCCGTTTTCCGGCGGGCCTCATCGGCCACCGGCTCGCCGAGTTGCGTCCCCCGCCGCTGCCCGCAGGGGAGATCCCGCCCGGGTTCGACCCGCTCCAGAACTGCGAGCGTTGCGAACGCGCCTTTCGCGCGGCGGAACCGGGCCGCTGCGGGAGTTGCGTGGGCCCGCAGGACGACGGCCGTGCGTCGGGCGGCGTCGACAGGGGCTCCGGTGGTGAGCGGGTGGCTCAGCTCAGAGCGTTGCTGCGCGGCGGCAGCGGCGGGCGGCGTAGGTCCGGGACCGCGCCGTAGCCCGGCGGGGTGGCCGCCGGGTGTCCTGCCAGCAGGTCGAGCGCCATCCACACCGCGTCGTCGAGCTGCGCGTGCCGGCCCTCCGCCCAGTCCAGCGGGGTGCGCAGCGCCTCCACGTCCGGCGCCACGCCCCGGTTCTCGATGGACCAGCCGTACGCGTCGAACCAGGCCGCGTTCATCGGGACGGTGATCACCGTGCCGTCCACCAGCCGGTGGCGTCCCGTCATGCCGACCACCCCGCCCCAGGTGCGCTGCCCGACCACCGGCCCCAGGTTGAGCAGCTTGAACGCCGCGGTGATCATGTCCCCGTCGGAGGCGGTCGCCTCGTCGGCCAGCGCGACCACCGGGCCGCGCGGGGCGTTGGAGGCGTACGAGACGGGCTGGGCGTCGCGGGTCAGGTCCCAGCCGACGATGCGGCGGCTGAGCTTCTCCACCACCAGCTCGCTGATGTGGCCGCCCGCGTTGCCCCGTACGTCCACGATCAGCGCGGGCCGGGAGACCTCCAGACGCAGATCGCGGTTGAACTGGGCCCAGCCGGAGCCGCCCATGTCGGGGATGTGCAGATAGCCGCACCGGCCGCCGCTGATCTCCCGTACGGCCTCGCGGCGTTTGGCCACCCAGTCCTGGTAGCGCAGCGGCCGTTCGTCGATCAGCGGCACCACGGCGACCCGCCGGTGCCGTTCCTCCCGGCTCTCGCGGCCCTCACGCGCGGCCGGCCGGAACGTCAGCTCGACCGTGGTGCCCCCGGCGGCGGAGAGCAGCGGGTACGGGCCGCTCACCGGGTCCACCGGGCGTCCGTCCACGTGGGTGAGTACCGCGCCCTCGCGGATCCCCGTACCCGCCAGCGGCGAGCGGGCCCGGGAGTCCGAGGAGTCGCCGGGCAGGATGCGCTTGACCGTCCAGTCGCCGTCCCGGCAGACGAGGTTGGCGCCGAGCAGGCCCATCGCGCGCTGGTAGTGCGGCGGTCCCTCGTTGCGCCTGGCCGGGGTGACGTACGCGTGGGAGGTGCCCAGCTCGCCCATCACCTCGCGCAGCAGATCGGCGAACTCGTCGGGCGAGGCGACCCGTTCGAGCAGCGGCCGGTACTGGTCGAGGACGCCGTCCCAGTCGATGCCGCACATCCGCGGCTCCCAGAAGTACGCCCTGATGACGCGGCCCGCCTCCGCGTACGCCTGGCGCCACTCCGCCGCCGGGTCGACGTCGTGCAGGATGCGCCGGGGATCGAGGAAGACGGTCGTGTCGAGGTCGCCCAGCTCGGTGGCGGGTACGGCGCGCAGCTCGCCGTCGTCCACGAGCACCAGCCTGCTGCCGTCGCCGCTCGTCGCGAACCAGTCCAGATGGGAGACGAGTTCGCTCTTGCGCGCCTTGGCGATGTCGAAGTGTTCGAGGGTCGGCCGCCCCGACATGTCCGCCGGGTTGGCGAACGTCTCGCCGAGCGCCCCCGAGATCGGCCAGCGCAGCCAGACCAGCCCGCCACCGGCGACCGGGCGGAGGGCCGAGTACTTGGACGCGGTGACGGGGAAGGGGGTGACCCGGTCGGCGAGCCCCTCGACCTCGACCGTGACCGTACCGTCGCCCGACTCGCTCAGCGCGGCGTCGAGCCCGCCCGCCGCCGGACGGCCGTCCGGGGAGAGGGCGAAGGGGGAGGGGGTCGCGGAGGAGAGGGGGACGAGGTAGGGACGGCAGCCGAGCGGGAAGGAGAGGTCGCCGGTGTGCACGTCGTACACCGGGTCGAAGCCGCGCCAGGAGAGGAAGGCCAGATAGCGGCCGTCGCTGGTGAAGACCGGATTCTCGTCCTCGAACCGGCCGTTGGTGACGTCGACGACGGTACGGGCGAAGCTGCCGGAGATCTTGGCGAGCTTGATCTGGCGCAGCGAGCGGCCGATGCCGGGGTGGGACCAGGTGAGCCAGCCGCCGTCGGGGGAGAAGGCGAGGTCGGTGACGGGGCCGTTGATGGAGCGGATGAGTTCGGTGACGGGGCCGGTGGGTGCGGCTGCGTCGATGGGCGTGGCGGTGGCTGTGTCGGTGCCTGTGGCGGTGGCTGTGGCTGTGGCGGCGTCCGTGACCGTCTCCGTCTCCGCGTCCTCGCTCTCGGTGTGCGTATCGGCCGCTTGCCGGGCCGCTTCCCCGGCCTCATCCGCCTCGGCCCCCTCGTCCGCCACATCGACGAGCAGCAGCCTCCCGTCGTGCGAGGCGACCGCGATCCGTTCGCCCTCCGGGTCGGCCACCATCTCCAGAACGCGGCCCAACTGCCCCGAGGCCAGCCGACGCGGCTGCCGGTCGCCGCTGGCCCGGGGCAGATACGCGATCTCGACGGCGTCCGCGCCGTCCGCGTCCGTCACATAGGCGACCTGGCCTCCGCTGCCGAGCATCACGGGGTTCCTGACCCGTACGCCCGGCGTGTCCGCGATGGTGCGGGCGGGGCCGTCGCGGTGGGTGAGCCAGTAGAGGCTGCCGCGTACGGAGACGGCGCTCGCCCGGCCCGTCAGGTCCACGGAGATCCCGTCGATGTGGCGGCCCGCCGGTACCTGGTAGCCGCGCCGTCCCGCGCGCGGTCCGCCGAGCCGTACGTCCAGCCTGCGCGGCACCGACTCGGGCGTCAGCGCGTCCACCAGCCAGAGGTCGCCCGCGCACTGGTAGACCACCCGGCGCCCGTCGGACGAGGCGTGGCGGGCGTAGAAGGCGTCGTGGTCGGTGTGGCGGCGCAGATCGGCGCCGTCGGGCAGACAGGAGTAGAGATTGCCGACGCCCTCGTGGTCGGAGAGGAAGGCGATGCGCCCGGCCACGAACATGGGCGAGTCGAGATGGCCGCCGATGTCCGCGAGCAGCCGCTCGCCGTGCAGCCAGAGCCGCCCGGTCGCCCCGCCCCGGTACCGCTTCCATGCGGCGGGTTCGTGCGGCGGCTTCCCGGTGAGCAGGAGCGTACGGCGCTCGCCGTCGACGTCCGCGACGGCGATGTCGGTCACCGGGCCCCAGGGCAGCGCGCCGCCGGGGGAGCCGTCGAGGGGCAGGCTGTACGCCCAGGCGAAGTACGAGAAGGGCTGGCCGTGCGAGGAGACGGCGAGGATCTGCGCCTCGCCGTCCTTGTCGGGCGGCGTCCAGCCGCAGACCCGCGTGTCGGTGGCGCCCCAGTACGTCAGCCGCCGGGACGGGCCGCCCGCCACCGGGGCGAGATGGATCTCCGGATCGAGGCTGCGCCAGGTCGTGTAGGCGATGTGGCGGCCGTCGGGCGAGAAGCGGGGATGGCCGATCCTGGTCCGGTCCACGGTCACCCGCCAGGCCCGCTCGGGCCGCTGCCCGGCCGGGGCGACGGGGGCGATCCAGAGATCGTCCTCGGCGACGAAGCACAGGGAGTCGCCGTGCAGGTGCGGGAAGCGGAGATACGCGGTCTCGTCACTCACCTCCCCCATGCTGCACGCGTCGGGGACGGCGCGCCTCTTGAGCGGGGGGTTCCGGCCGGTTCCGGCGGGATCCGGGCGGGTTCCGGGCGGGATCCGGGCGGGATCCGGGCGGGATTACGCCGCCCGCGTCCGGCGAGCCGAGGGGCCGCGCGGGCGGGGGCGGAGACGTGTGACGGGGCGGGTGGTGGAGGCGTGTGGCGCAGGCCACAAGCGAAACGGTTTCGTTTCGTTCGGCTGGGGCGTTATCTTCGTACTGTACGAAACCGTTTCGTTCGGATCGCTCACGGAAGGCCCGGCCATGGCACGCAGCAGACTCACCCCCGAGCGCGAGGCCGAGCTGTACGCCGCCGTGCTCGATCTGCTGCGCGAGGTCGGTTACGACGCCCTCACCATGGACGCCGTCGCCGCCCGTACCCATTCCAGCAAGGCCACCCTCTACCGCCAGTGGGGGAGCAAGGCCGAACTGGTCGTCCGGGCGATGCGGAGCAGCAAGCCGCTGCACATGGACCGGATCGACACCGGTTCGCTGCGCGGGGACTTCCTCGCCATGGTGTCGCGCGTCGACGACTGCCAGGTGGAGAAGGACTCCGCGCTGATGCGGGGGCTGTTCCACGCCGTGCACCACAATCCCGATCTGCACCAGGCACTGCGCGAGCTGCTCGTGGAGCCCGAGATCAACGGGCTTCACGCGCTGCTCCAGCGTGCCGTGGACCGCGGGGAGATCTCCGCGGACGGTTCCGCGCTCAAATACGTCACCCACATGCTGGTCGGCGCCTTCGCCGCCCGGCAGCTGATCGAGGATCTGCCGCCGGACCAGGCGTTCCTCCGCGATTACGTCGACGCCGTCGTCTTCCCCGCCCTCGGTGTCTGATCTTCGGAACCATCCGTACCACCCGTAGTGCCCCCAGCACTCCGCAGTACCTGACGCGTACCGCTCTGCCGTCGGGCCGGCTCCCCATGCCCTGTTCGTTCCTGAGACCCGGGAGTACGCCCTCGTGGCCACGTTCCTCTACAAGCTCGGCCGGTTCGCCTTCCGGCGCCGCCACTACGTCGCCCTCGTGTGGGTGGCGCTGCTGGCGCTCGCCGGAGTCGGCGCCGCCTCCGCCTCCACCGCCACCTCAAGCTCCTTCTCCATACCGGGGACGGAGGCGCAGAAAGCGTTCGACCTGCTGGAACAGCGCTTCCCCGGAGCGAGCGCCGATGGCGCGACCGCCCGGGTCGTCTTCAAGGCGCCCGATGGCGAGAAGATGTCCGACGCCGGCCACAAGGCCGAGGTCGGCAAGATCGTCAAGGAGCTGACGGACAGCTCGAAGCAGGTCGCCTCGGTGACCGACCCGTACAAGGCGGGCGGCCTGTCCGAGGACGGTACGACGGCCTACATCCAGGTCGCGTACAAGGTCAACGGGATGGAGCTGACCGACGCGACCCGCACCGCGCTCGAAGAGACCGGCACCGACGCCCGGGACCAGGGGCTGACGGTGGAGATCGGCGGTGACGCGCTCCAGGCCATGCCGGAGACCGGCGCCACCGAGATCATCGGGGTGGCGATCGCGGCCGTCGTGCTCGTGATCACCTTCGGTTCGCTGATCGCGGCCGGACTGCCGCTGCTGACCGCCCTCATCGGCGTCGGCGTGGGCATCTCGACGATCACCGCGCTCGCCAACGTGCTGGATCTCGGCTCGACCACCTCCACCCTGGCGATGATGATCGGCCTCGCGGTCGGGATCGACTACGCGCTGTTCATCGTCTCCCGCTACCGCAACGAACTGGCCGAGGGCCGGGACCGCGAGGAAGCGGCCGGTCGGGCCGTCGGTACGGCGGGCTCCGCCGTGGTCTTCGCCGGGCTCACCGTCGTGATCGCGCTCGTCGGCCTCGCCGTCGTCAACATCCCGATGCTCACCAAGATGGGCTTCGCCGCCGCCGGTACGGTCGTGATCGCCGTCCTCATCGCGCTCACCCTCATCCCGGCCGTGCTCGGCTTCGCCGGTAAGCGGGTGCACGGACGCAAGCAGCGCGCGGCGCTGGAGGGCAGGGCCGCCCGCACGGCCGACGGCCAGGAGCAGGACGAGGAGAAGCCCAACATGGGCACCCGCTGGGCGCGCTTCGTCCTGCGCAAGCCGGTCGCCGTCCTGGTCACCGCCGTCGTGGGCCTCGGCATCATCGCCGTCCCGGCCGCCTCGCTGGAGCTGGGACTGCCCGACGACGGTTCGCAGCCGACCAGCACCACCCAGCGCAAGGCGTACGACCTGCTGTCCGACGGCTTCGGCCCCGGCTTCAACGGGCCGCTGATGGTCGTGGTGGACGGCAAGGCCGACGACAACGCCAAGGCGGCGGCCACCAAGGTCTCCGACAGCATCAAGAAGATGGACGCCGCGGCGGTCGTCACCCCGCCCGCGCTCAACAAGGCGGGCGACACCGCGACCATCACGGTGATCCCCAAGGACCGCCCCTCCTCCGTCAAGACCGAGGACCTGGTCCACTCCATCCGGGACACCGGCGCCACGGTGAAGTCGGACGACGGGGCCGAGGTCCTGGTCACCGGCGCCACCGCGATGAACATCGACTTCTCGGAGAAGATGAACGACGCGCTCGTCCCGTACCTCGCGCTCGTCGTCGGCCTCGCGTTCCTGCTGCTGATGCTCGTCTTCCGCTCGGTGCTGGTGCCCCTCAAGGCGGCGCTCGGCTTCCTGCTCTCCGTGGTCGCCGCGCTCGGCGCCGTCGTCGCGGTCTTCCAGTGGGGCTGGCTCGGCAGCCTGTTCGGGGTCGAGCAGACCGGTCCCATCATGTCGATGATGCCGATCTTCATGGTCGGCGTGGTCTTCGGTCTCGCCATGGACTACGAGGTCTTCCTCGTGACCCGGATGCGGGAGGCGTACGTCCACGGCGAGCGGCCGGGCGAGGCGGTCGTCACCGGCTTCCGGCACGGTGCCCGGGTGGTCGTCGCCGCCGCCGTCATCATGATCGCCGTGTTCGCGGGCTTCATCGGCTCCAGCGAGTCGATGATCAAGATGATCGGCTTCGGGCTCGCCATCGCCGTCTTCTTCGACGCCTTCGTGGTGCGGATGGCCATCGTGCCCGCCGTGCTGGCGCTGCTCGGCAAGCGGGCCTGGTGGCTGCCGCGCTGGCTGGACCGGCTGCTGCCCAACGTGGACGTGGAGGGCGAGGCGCTCCAGAAGACGCTGGCCGGATCCGGCGCCGGGGACGGCCCCGACGGCGGCCCGGGTGCCGACCGCGAGCTGGTGCGCGTCTGATCCCACCGGAAAACCCTGGCTCCGGGGCCGCCGTACGAGCGGTGCGCGGCCCCGGAACGCGACGGCGCCGTGGGGACGGGAGCCGGAGCGGAACACGCGGCCCGGTCGCACGCCCTGGTGGGGGGTGTGGACCGGGCCGCTGTTCGTTTCCACGCGGCTGCGGGCTGCGGGCTGCGG
>NZ_QQNA01000280.1 GCF_003346515.1 Streptomyces corynorhini | reverse complement strand
CCACCACAGGGCCTCCGCGCCGCCGCCGTGGATCATCTGGATGCGCGCGTCCAGTCCGACGTCGGCCAGCCCGGCGCGGAGGCCCTGTGGTGGCGGATGAACCTGGAACGTTCCCGGGCCGGGATGGTGGCGCACGGAGCGGTGTGCCACGAGGACTTCGAGGCGGCGTACGAGGAGCTGGCGTCGCCCGGCTTCCACGATCTGGCCCTGACCGTCATGACGGCGTGGGGGCGGCGGCCGGGCTGAGCCGCCGACCGGGCCGGGCCGCCGACCGGGCCGGGCGGTCGGCGCCCTCGCCCGGTCCGCCCTCGCCCGGTCGGCCCTCGCCCGGTCCGCCCTCGCCCGGTCCGCTCGCGCCCGGTCAGGTCAGCGGAGGAGCCGCCAGCAGGTCGGCCGGGATGCCGCCCTTGCCGGGCGCGTAGTAGTTCTTGATCTCGGCCTCCCAGATGTCCACCCGGACGCGGTCGGCCGCGTCCGGCTCGAACGCGTCGAAGAGGGCGTGGATATTGGCCAGGTCGAAGCCGACCCCCCGCATCATGCCGATGAACACCGGGCGGGTGACCGTGCCGCTGCCGTCCAGGTCGCCGAGGCGCGCGAAGCCCGCCGCGAACGCGTCGACCGCCCCGTCGAACCGTTCGGGGTTCAGGACGCACGCCTGGTACTCCTCGTAGCTGATCCGGCCGTCCCGATTGGCGTCGAGTTCGCCGAGGAGCGTGGTCCAGTACCGGGTGAAGCCGGCCCGCATCGCCTGCTGCCGGTCCTCCCCGGCCTCGGGCACGGCGGCGGCGACCCGGCCGCTCATCAGGTCGAAGTCGTCGGATTCCAGGAACCCGTTGCCGTCGGCGTCGAACAGGGTGAAGACGAGCTTGACCCGGTTGACCGCTTCTGTCCGCATGGTTTCTCACCTCGTGTCAGGCCAGGGGGGGAGCGTCCTGCCGTCACTATGCGGGCCGTGACACACGGCGATCCGGGGAAGGCCCGGCTTTCATCAGAAAGAATGAAAGAGGCGGCATTCCGGCATGAACCGCCCTGCCTCAGAAGGGATACCAGCGGACCTCGGGGTCGTCCTGGCGCAGCGAGGCGACCCGGCGGCGGAACTCCTCCAGCGCCTTCGGGTTGGCCGGGGCGTGCTGGGCGACCCAGGCGCAGCTGGCCGTCTCCCGCGCACCGCGCAGCACCGGACAGCCGGACCACTCGCGCACGTCCCAGCCGTAGACCTCGGTGAAGGAGTCGTACGCCTCGGCGGGCAGGCCGTACCGGTCCCGGGAGAGCGCCATGACCACCAGGTCGTGTTCGCGGAAGTCGGCGGAGAACGTCTCCAGATCCACCAGGACCGGTCCCGCCGGCCCGACATGGACGTTGCGCGGCAGCGCGTCGCCGTGGATCGGGCCGGTCGGCAGCCGGGGCACGAGGGTGGCCGCGGCCTCGGCGAAGCCGTCCCTGCGGCCCCGCAGGTAGTCGGCGTCGGCCGGGTCGATCGCGTCGCCCGCGATGCCCAGCCAGCGCTCGACGCCGCCGAGCAGCTCCCGGCGGGGGAGCGTGAGGGAACCGGGCGCGGGCAGCGCGTGCACCAGACGCAGCAGCGACGCCAGATCGGCGGGAACGGCCGGCCGTACGGCCGGGGGCAGCCGGTGCCAGAGGGTCACCGGATGCCCCCGGCC
>NZ_QQNA01000028.1 GCF_003346515.1 Streptomyces corynorhini | reverse complement strand
AGGAGCGGGTACGGGGCCGGGCCGCCCCCCGGCCGCCCGGCCCCGTACCCGCTCCTCCGCGTCGCGCACCATCCAGCTGGGCAGCCCGCGCCCCCGGCTGCGGCTGGTCGGACTGGCGCTGACCGTCATCATGCTGATGTTCGTCGTACGGCTGCTCCAGGTGCAGGCCGTCAACGCCAGCGCGTACGCGGCCAAGGCCGAGAAGAGCCGCTACCTCAGCCATACGATCGCGGCGGAGCGCGGCGAGATCACCGACCGCTCCGGCGTCGCCCTCGCGGCCAGCGTCGACGCGTACGACATCACCGCCGACCCGATGATGTTCACCCCCGACTTCAGCAAGATCCCGGACGCGCCCCAGCAGGCGGCCGCGCTCCTCGCGCCGATCCTCGGCGTGGAGAGCGACGACCTGGTGAAGAAGCTCCGGACCCCCAAGTCCCGCTACACGGTGCTGGCCCGGCGCCAGACCCCGCAGGTCTGGAACCAGATCAAGGACCTCAAGCGGGTGTTCGCCGAGAAGGCCGCCAAGGAGAAGTCCGGCGGCGGCTCCGGTGTCAGCGTGCTCTCCGGCGTGTTCCAGGAGGGCAGCAGCAAGCGTGTGTACCCCAACGCGGACCTCGCCGCCGGGATACTGGGATACGTGAACGCCGCCGGGCACGGCGGCGGCGGCATCGAGTCCATGCTCGACAAGGAACTCGCCGGCCAGGACGGCAAGGTCAGCTACGTCCAGTCGGGCGGCCGGCGCGTACCCACCGCCAGCTCCCGGGAGACCCCGGCCGTCCCCGGCTCCGGCATCGAGCTGACCATCGACCGGGACATCCAGTGGGCCGCCCAGCAGGCCATCGCCGACCAGGTCAAGGAGTCCAAGGCCGACCGCGGGTACGTGATAGTCCAGAACACCAGGACCGGCGAGGTCCTCGCCATGGCCAACGCCCCCGGCTTCGACCCCAACGACCTCTCCCGCGCCGCCACGGCCTCCCTGGGCAACGCCGCCCTCCAGGACGTGTACGAACCCGGCTCCACCAGCAAGGTCATGTCCATGGCCGCCGTACTGGAGGAGAAGGCCGCCGACCCCGGCACCCACGTCGTCGTCCCCAACACCCTGCACCGGGGTGACCGCCTCTTCCACGACGACATCGACCACCCCACCTGGTACCTGACGCTCAACGGCGTCCTCGCCAAGTCCAGCAACATCGGCACCATCCTCGCCACCGGCCAGCTCGGCAAGACCCAGCCCGAGGCCAACAAGGTCCTGCACTCCTACCTGAGCAAGTTCGGCATCGGCCGGCCCACCGGACTGAACTACCCGGGCGAGACCCAGGGCATCCTGGCCAAACCGCAGGACTGGTCCACCTCGCAGCAGTACACGATCCCCTTCGGCCAGGGCCTGTCCGTCAACGCCATGCAGGCCGCCTCGGTCTACTCCACCATCGCCAACGGCGGCGTACGGGTCGAGCCCACCCTCATCCGCGGCACCCACGACCCCGACGGCCGCTTCACCGCGGCCCCCGCGCCCAAGAAGACCCGCGTCGTCAGCCAGGACACCGCCAAGACGGTCGCCACCATGCTGGAGTCGGTCGTCGGCGACGAGGAGGGGACCGGCACCAAAGCCGCCATCCCCGGCTACCGCGTCGCGGGCAAGACCGGTACGGCCAACCGGGTCGACCCCGAACTCGGCGTCTACAAGGGATACACCGCCTCCTTCGCGGGCTTCGCACCCGCCGACGACCCGCAGATCACCGTCTACTGCGCCATCCAGAACCCCACCAAGGGCAGTTACTTCGGCGGCCAGATCTGCGGACCCATCTACAAGAAGGTCATGGAGTTCGCTCTCAAGACACTGCGGGTCGCCCCGACCGGCAGTACACCCGCCCGGCTGCCGGTCACCTTCAAACCCGGCGAGTGACCCCCAGGGAAAGCGCCAGTGACAACGATCACCCCCGATTCCGGGAACCACCAGGAACCCCCCGCGTACCGCCCCACCTCACGTGGCCCGGCGCCCGCCGAGCCCGGTACGCTCACCGCCGTGCCACAAGCTGATCACCGAACCACCCCCGAGGACGCCCCTGTGAACCAGCCGGGGACGCCCCGCCCGGAGCGGGTCCGCCCGATCCCCCTGACGGAGCTGGCCGCCCTGCTGGGCGCCGAGACACCCGCCCCGGGGGAGGTGAGGGACCCCGGGGAAGCGACCGGCATCACACACGACTCACGGGCGGTACGCCCCGGCGACGTCTACGCGGCGCTGCCGGGCGCCCGCCTGCACGGCGCCGACTTCGCGGGCCAGGCCGCCGACCTCGGCGCCGCCGCGATCCTCACCGACCCGGCAGGCGCCGAGCGCTGCGCCGCCACCGGGCTGCCGCTCCTGGTCGTCGCCGACCCGCGCGGCAGCATGGGCGAACTCGCCGCCGAGATCTACGGACGCCCCGGCGCCGGGCTGCTCCAGATCGGCATCACCGGCACCTCGGGCAAGACCACCACCGCCTATCTGATCGAGGGCGGACTGCGCGAGGCGGGCCACCGCACCGGCCTCATCGGCACCGTGGAGATGCGCGTCGGCGACGAACGCATCAAGTCGGAGCGCACCACCCCCGAGGCCACCGACCTCCAGGCGCTCTTCGCCGTCATGCGCGAACGCGGCGTCGACTCGGTCGCCATGGAGGTCTCCAGCCACGCCCTGGTACTCGGCCGGGTCGACGGCTGCGTCTTCGACGTCGCCGTCTTCAACAACCTCAGCCCGGAGCACATGGAGTTCCACTCCGGCATGGAGGACTACTTCCAGGCCAAGGCCCGGCTGTTCACCCCCGAGCGCAGCAGGACCGGCGTGGTGAACCTCGACGACGAGTACGGCCGCCGACTCGTCGACGAGGCAGGCGTCCCCGTCACCACCTTCTCCGCCGAGGGCCACCCGGACGCCGACTGGCGCGCCGAGGACGTCGAGGTCGGCACGCGCGGCTCCGCCTTCACCGTCGTCGGCCCCAAGGGCGAGCGGATCAGCGCCAGGGCGCCGCTGCCCGGACCGTTCAACGTCGCCAACACCCTGGCCGCCGTCGTCACCCTGGCCGCCGCCGGGATCGACCCGCAGACCGCCGCCGACGGCATCGCCGCCGTCCCCGGGGTGCCGGGGCGGCTGGAGCGGGTGGACGCGGGCCAGCCGTACCTCGCCGTCGTGGACTACGCCCACAAGACCGACGCCGTCGAATCGGTCCTGCGCTCGCTGCGCAAGGTCACCACGGGCCAGGTCCACATCGTCCTCGGCTGCGGCGGCGACCGCGACGAGACCAAACGCGGGCCGATGGGCGCGGCCGCCGCCCGGCTCGCCGACACCGCCGTACTCACCTCGGACAACCCGCGCGGCGAGGATCCGCTCGCGATCCTCGCCGCGATGCTCGCAGGCGCCGCCGAAGTACCGATCCACGAGCGCGGCGCCGTCCTGGTCGACGCCGACCGGGCCTCGGCCATCGCCACCGCCGTCGCCCGCGCGCGGCCCGACGACACCGTGCTGATCGCGGGCAAGGGCCACGAGCAGGGCCAGGACATCGCCGGGGTCGTCCGCGCCTTCGACGACCGACAGGTGCTGCGCGAGGCCATCCTGCGCTCGCGCGGCGAAGAACCGGGCCACGCGCCCTCGCAACCGCTCCGCCACGAGAACAACAGTCAGGGATGACCCAGTGATCGCCCTCTCTCTCGCCGAGATCGCCGCCATCGTCGGCGGGCAGCCGCACGACATACCGGATCCGGCCGTCCTGGTCACCGGATCCGTGGTCTACGACTCCCGCGCGGTGGAGCCCGGCAGCCTGTTCGCCGCCTTCGCCGGCGAGCGCGTCGACGGCCACGACTACGCGCGGGGCGCCGTCGAGGCGGGCGCGGTGGCCGTCTTGGCCACCCGCCCCGTCGGGGTGCCCGCCATCGTCGTGGACGACGTCGTACAGGCCCTCGGAGCCCTCGCCCGCGCCGTCGTGGAGCGCCTCGGCGCCACCGCCGTCGCGCTGACCGGCTCCGCGGGCAAGACCAGCACCAAGGACCTCATCGCCCAGCTGCTCCAGCGCGCCGGGCCCACGGTCTGGCCGGAGGGAAACCTCAACAACGAGATCGGCCTGCCGGTGACCGCGCTGCGGGCCGTGGCCGACACCCGCTACCTCGTCCTCGAAATGGGCGCGCGCTACATCGGCGACATCCGCTACCTCACCGGACTGGTCCCGCCCCGGATCGGCCTCGTGCTGAACGTCGGCACCGCCCACATCGGCGAGTTCGGCGGCAGGGAGCAGATCGCGCAGGCCAAGGGCGAGATGGTGGAGGCCCTGCCGTCCGCGGCGGACGGCGGAATCGCCGTCCTCAACGCCGACGATCCGCTCGTGCGCGCCATGACCTCGCGCACCAAGGCGCGCGTCGTGCTGTTCGGAGAGTCGGGCGAAGCAGACGTACGGGCAGAGAACGTCCGCCTCACAGCCACCGGACAGCCCGCGTTCAGGCTTCGAACACCCTCCGGGTGCAGCGACGTGACGCTGCGGCTGTACGGTGAGCACCACGTGTCGAACGCGCTCGCCTCGGCCGCCGTCGCCCATGAGTTGGGCATGTCCGCCGACGAGATCGCCGTGGCGCTCTCCGAGGCGGGAACCCTCTCCCGCTGGCGTATGGAGGTCACCGAGCGCTCGGACGGCGTGACGATCGTCAACGACGCCTACAACGCGAACCCCGAGTCCATGAGGGCGGCGCTCCGCGCGCTGGTCGCCATGGGCGGTGCCTCACGGCCCGAGGGGAGCCGTACCTGGGCGGTGCTCGGCCCGATGGCCGAGCTGGGGGACGAATCGCTCGCCGAGCACGACGCGGTCGGACGGCTCGCCGTCCGGCTCAACGTCAGCAAGCTCGTGGCAGTCGGGGGCAGGGAAGCGTCCTGGCTGCGATTGGGCGCTTACAACGAGGGTTCGTGGGGTGAGGAGTCGGTGCACGTGTCCGACGCGCAGGCGGCGGTCGACCTGTTGCGCAGTGAACTGCGTCCGGGAGACGTCGTGCTGGTGAAGGCTTCCAGGTCGGCCGGTCTAGAGCGGGTCGCCCAGGCGCTGCTGGAGAACGCCACCGAGGGCGAGGTCTCCGGCCGATGAGGCAGATCCTCTTCGCGGGAGCCATCGGGCTCTTTCTGACCCTGATCGGCACTCCGCTGCTGATCAAGCTGCTGGCCCGCAAGGGATACGGGCAGTTCATCAGGGACGACGGTCCGCGCACGCACGGCAGCAAGAAGGGGACGCCCACCATGGGCGGTATCGCCTTCATCCTCGCCACGCTGATCGCCTACGCCCTGGCGAAGGTGATCACCAACGAGCGGCCGTCCATCTCGGGTGCGCTGGCGCTGTTCCTGATGGCGGGGATGGGGCTCGTCGGGTTCCTCGACGACTACATCAAGATCGTCAAGCAGCGGTCGCTGGGGCTGCGGGCCAGGGCGAAGATGGCGGGCCAGCTGATCGTCGGCAGCGCCTTCGCGGTGCTGTCGCTGCAGTTCGCCAACCACCGGGGCATCACCCCGGCGTCCACCAAGCTCTCTTTCGTCACGGACTTCGGCTGGTCGATCGGCCCGGTGCTGTTCGTGGTCTGGGCGCTGTTCATGATTCTCGCCATGTCCAACGGCGTGAACCTGACGGACGGCCTGGACGGCCTGGCCACCGGCGCGGCGGTGATGGTCTTCGGCGCGTACACCTTCATCGGCCTGTGGCAGTTCCAGGAGTCCTGCGCCAGCGCGGTGACCCTGACCAACCCCAACGCCTGTTTCGAGGTACGGGATCCGCTGGACCTCGCGGTGGTCGCCTCCGCGCTGATGGGCTCCTGCTTCGGGTTCCTGTGGTGGAACACCTCACCCGCCAAGATCTTCATGGGTGACACGGGCTCGCTCGCGCTCGGCGGCGCCATCGCCGGCGTGGCGATCCTCTCCCGTACGGAGTTCCTGATGGTCGTCCTCGGCGGCCTCTTCGTGATGATCACCATGTCGGTGGTCATCCAGGTCGGGTCCTTCAAGATGACCGGCAAGCGGGTCTTCCGGATGGCACCCCTCCAGCACCACTTCGAACTCAAGGGGTGGTCCGAGGTCCTTGTGGTGGTCCGGTTCTGGATCATTCAGGGCATGTGCGTCATTGTGGGACTCGGCATCTTCTACGCGGGCTGGGCGGCCGAGAAGTGAACTGGCACGGCAAGCGGGTCACCGTCGCGGGTCTCGGAGTCTCCGGGATCCCGGCGGCCCGGGTCCTGCACGGACTCGGCTCGACGGTCACCGTGGTCAACGAGGTGGACGACGAACGGGCCCGCGCCCAGGGCGCCGAGCTGGAGAAGCTCGGCGTCGCCGTCCGCCTCGGCGACGGCGCGACGCTGCCCGAGGGGACCGAGCTGGTCGTCACCGCGCCCGGCTGGCGGCCCGACAAGCCGCTCTTCGCGGCCGCGGAGGCGGCGGGCGTGGAGATCTGGGGCGATGTCGAGCTGGCCTGGCGGCTGCGCGGGGCCGACGCCGCGCCCTGGCTCGCCGTGACCGGTACCAACGGCAAGACCACCACCGTACGGATGCTCGCCTCCATCCTGGAGGCCGCCGGGCTGCGTACGGCCGCCGTCGGCAACATCGGCGTCTCCCTGCTGGACGCCGTCACCGCCGAGGAGCCCTACGACGTCCTCGCCGTCGAGCTGTCCAGCTACCAGCTGCACTGGGCGCCGAGCGTGCGCGCCCACTCCGCCGCCGTGCTCAACCTGGCCCCCGACCACCTCGACTGGCACGGCTCCATGGCGGCCTACGCGGCCGACAAGGGCCGGATCTACGAGGGCAACCAGGTCGCCTGCGTCTACAACGCGGCCGACCCGGCCACCGAGGACCTGGTCCGCGCCGCCGACGTCGAGGAGGGCTGCCGGGCCATCGGCTTCACCCTCGGTACCCCCGGCCCCTCCCAACTCGGCGTCGTCGACGGCATCCTCGTCGACCGGGCCTTCGTCGAGAACCGGCGCGAGCGGGCCCAGGAACTCGCGCAGGTCTCCGACGTCAACCCGCCCGTTCCTCACAACGTGGCCAACGCCCTGGCCGCCGCCGCCCTGGCCCGCGCCTACGGCGTGGAGCCCGCGGCCGTACGGGACGGACTGCGCGCCTTCCGGCCCGACCCGCACCGCATCGAGCGGGTCACGGAGGTCGCGGGCGTCACCTACATCGACGACTCCAAGGCCACCAACACCCACGCGGCCCAGGCGTCCCTCGCCTCCTACGACCCGATCGTCTGGATCGCGGGCGGCCTCGCCAAGGGCGCGTCCTTCGACGAACTGGTCGGCGCCGCGGCCCGGCGGCTGCGCGGCGTCGTCCTGATGGGCGCCGACCGCGCGCTCATCGGGGAAGCCCTGGCGCGACACGCCCCCGAAGTCCCGGTGGTGGACCTCGACCGGACCGACACTGGAGCGATGTCGGCGGCGGTGCGGGAGGCGGCACGCCTCGCACGGCCCGGGGACACGGTCCTGATGGCCCCGGCGTGTGCCTCGATGGACATGTTCGTCAACTACAACAAGCGGGGCGAGGCGTTCGCCGACGCGGTGCGCGCCCTCGCCGCCGAGCACGCCTGACCGGTCCGGCCCCGCGCCGTGCCGAGCTGTCCGGGGCCGCTCCACCGATCACGGGGACCCGCCCGCCGACAGCCGCGCCAGGCACGACTGGAGGGGACAGCGACCATGCCGGCCGACCACACCGCGGACCGAGAGCGGCGCCCCGCGCCGGGACGCTGGGGCTACGCGGGCGTACTCCCGGGCGCGCCCGCCCTCGCGGGCCCGCACGCCGTCGGCGGCGCGCGGGAGACCGGGGCCTGCCCCGGCAACGGCAGGCGCTTTTCGCTCGCCCTGCGCGGCCGGGCCCCGGGAGCCGCCCCGCACAAGCCCCCGGCGGCCCGCAGGAGCGGCGGGAGCGGCGCCTCCCGGGCGCCGCGCGGCGGCGGCCCCCGGCGGCTGTACGAGCAGCTGCGGCGCACCTGGGACCGGCCCCTCACCGCGTACTACCTGATCCTCGGCAGCGCCCTGCTGATCGCCGTGCTCGGCCTGGTGATGGTCTACTCCGCGTCGATGATCTACGCGCTGGAGAAGTCGCTGCCCGCCGCGTACTTCTTCCGTAAACAGTTCCTCGCGGTCGTCATCGGCGGCGGACTGATGCTCCTGGCCGCCCGGATGCCGCTCAAGCTGCACCGCGCCCTGTCGTACCCGCTGCTGGTCGTCACCGTCGCCCTGATGGCGCTCGTCCAGGTCCCCGGCATAGGGCACTCCGTCAACGGCAACCAGAACTGGATCTACCTCGGCGGTCCCTTCCAGCTCCAGCCCAGCGAGTTCGCCAAGCTCGCGCTCGTCCTGTGGGGCGCCGACCTGCTCGCCCGCAAACAGGACAAGCGGCTGCTGGCCCAGTGGAAGCACCTGCTGGTGCCGCTGGTCCCCGGCGCCTTCATGCTGCTCGGTCTGATCATGCTCGGCGGCGACATGGGCACCGCGATCATCCTCACCGCCGTCCTGTTCGGACTGCTCTGGCTGGCCGGGGCGCCCACCCGGCTGTTCGGCGGCGTCCTCGGGGTCGCCGTACTGATCGGGTTCACGCTCATCAAGACCAGCGAGAACAGGCTCTCCCGGTTCTCCTGCGTCGGCGCCGTCGATCTGGGCCCCGAGGGGGAGTGCTGGCAGGCCGTGCACGGAATCTACGCGCTCGCCTCCGGTGGATGGTTCGGTTCCGGTCTCGGCGCGAGTGTGGAAAAGTGGGGCCAACTGCCCGAAGCGCACACCGACTTCATTTTCGCCGTCACCGGGGAGGAACTGGGGCTGGCGGGGACGCTGTCGGTACTCGCGCTCTTCGCGGCTCTAGGCTATGCGGGTATCCGCGTGGCCGGACGCACGGAGGATCCCTTCGTGAGGTACGCCGCGGGAGGTGTGATCACCTGGATCATGGTGCAAGCCGTGATCAATATTGGTGCGGTGCTCGGCCTGTTGCCGATCGCCGGAGTCCCGCTCCCGCTGTTCTCCTACGGAGGGTCGGCCGTGCTGCCGACCATGTTCGCCGTCGGGCTCCTGATCGCGTTCGCGCGGGAGGATCCCGCCGCGAAAGCGGCCCTGGCCATGCGGCAGCCTGTCTTCCGAGGGAAGCGGGCCGGGGTGAGATGGAAGTCGATGAGACGGCGCGTCAAGAAGCGTCCGTCCGGAGAGCGGTGAATTTCGGTGCATGTCGTACTCGCCGGTGGGGGGACCGCCGGCCACATCGAGCCCGCGCTCGCCCTCGCGGACGCCCTGCGGAGGCAGGACCCCACCGTGGGGATCACGGCCCTCGGCACGGAGCGTGGCCTGGAGACCAGGCTCGTGCCCGAGCGGGGGTACGAGCTGGGGCTGATCCCCGCCGTACCGCTGCCGCGCAAGCCCACGCCCGAGCTGATCACCGTCCCCGGACGGCTGCGCGGCACGATCAAGGCCGCCGAGCAGATCCTGGAACGGACCAAGGCCGACTGTGTGGTGGGCTTCGGCGGCTATGTCGCGCTGCCCGGCTATCTCGCGGCCAAACGGCGCGGGGTGCCGATCATCGTCCACGAGGCCAACGCCAGGCCGGGACTGGCCAACAAGATCGGCTCGCGGTACGCGGCCGGGGTGGCCGTCTCCACGCCGGACAGCAAGCTGCGCGACGCCCGCTACATCGGGATCCCGCTGCGCCGCACCATCGCCACGCTGGACCGGGCCCGGGTGCGCCCCGAGGCGCGCGCCGCCTTCGGGCTCGACCCCAACCTGCCGACACTGCTCGTCTCCGGCGGCTCGCAGGGCGCGCGCCGGCTCAACGAGGTGGTCCAGCAGATCGCTCCGGCGCTCCAGCGCTCCGGAATCCAGATCCTGCACGCGGTCGGCCCGAAGAATGAGATGCCGCGCGTGGACAACATGCCCGGAATGCCGCCCTACATCCCGGTACCGTATGTCGACCGGATGGATCTCGCGTACGCCGCCGCCGACATGATGCTCTGCCGCGCGGGCGCGATGACCGTCGCCGAACTCTCCGCCGTCGGGCTGCCCGCCGCCTACGTACCGCTGCCGATCGGCAACGGCGAACAGCGGCTCAACGCCCAGCCGGTGGTCAAGGCCGGTGGCGGTCTGCTGGTCGACGACGCCGACCTGACGCCCGAGTGGATCCAGGGCAACGTGCTTCCGGTGCTCGCCGATCCGCACCGGCTGTTCGAGATGTCCCGCGCGGCGGCGGAGTTCGGCCGCAGGGACGCCGACGACCTGCTCGTCGGCATGGTGTACGAGGCGATCGCCGCACGCCGCAAGGCGTAGACAGGGAGGCACGAGCGTGGCCGGACCGACGACCGCCGAGCGCGGAGCACGACCGGGGTCGACGTCCGGCCACGCCGAGGAGGACGGGCCGGAGCCCCGGCGGTGGCTCGCCCGGCCCCGCCCGCTGATCACACTGATCGCGGCGGTACTGCTGACGGCGGGCGCCGGCTGGCTGCTCTACGGCTCGCCCTGGCTGCGCGCGGAGCGGGTGCGCGTCAAGGGCACCGAGGTGCTCACCGCCTCCCGGGTGGAGGCCGTCGCGGCCGTACCGCTGGGCGCGCCGCTGATCTCCGTCGACACGGACGCGATCGAGGCGCGGCTGCTGCGCAAGCTGCCCCGGATCGACCGGGTCGAAGTCGAACGCTCATGGCCGAACGAAGTCCGTCTCGAAGTGATCGAGCGTAAACCCGCGCTGCTGATCAAAGAGGGCGGAAAGTTTATTGAAATGGACGTCAAGGGGGTCAGGTTCGCCACGGTGGACCAAGCGCCCAAGGGCGTCCCACTGCTCGAATTGACGGCCGGTCAACCGGCGGGAACACAGCGGTTCCCGGCCACCCGGCTCACTCTGGAAGCGGTCCGGGTACGCGGGGAGCTGCCCGCGGCCGTGGCCAAGGACACCAAGGCCGTACGGGTCCGTTCGTACGACTCGGTCTCCCTGGAATTGACCGGTGGACGTACGGTGATGTGGGGAAGCGGTGAGGACGGGCCGGCCAAGGCGCGTGCGCTCTCCGCTCTCATGAAAGCCGCGCCCAAAGCGGGGCACTTCGATGTGAGCGCGCCCACCGCGCCTGCCGCGGAGGGTAGTTGACGCTCATTTGTGCTGGCCAGCACCCTGGTTGGTCAGCGCTATGGGTGATCACATAGGGTGAAAAGAAAAACGGGAGGTTCGGCGTGTTCGTTGAACGTGCGCCACTTGTCGACTTAGTGTCCTGTTCGGAAGAGTCCGAGAAGCGGACACACTGGTAACCCTGAACTTCAACGTGAGGGTTTGGGTCGGCGTTCCGAACCGTCCCATCGGCATCAGTCGTCACGGCGCCACATCGGCGTGGTGACGACACGTAACTCGAGGCGAGAGGCCTTCGACGTGGCAGCACCGCAGAACTACCTCGCAGTCATCAAGGTCATCGGTGTCGGCGGCGGTGGTGTCAATGCCATCAACCGAATGATCGAGGTCGGTCTCAAGGGCGTCGAGTTCATCGCGATCAACACCGACGCGCAAGCGCTGTTGATGAGCGACGCCGACGTCAAGCTCGACGTCGGCAGGGAACTCACCCGCGGCCTCGGCGCCGGAGCCAACCCGGCAGTCGGCCGCAAGGCGGCAGAGGACCACCGCGAGGAGATCGAGGAGGTCCTCAAGGGGGCCGACATGGTCTTCGTGACCGCCGGTGAGGGCGGCGGCACCGGTACCGGCGGCGCGCCCGTCGTCGCCAACATCGCGCGCTCCCTGGGCGCTCTGACGATCGGTGTGGTCACCCGCCCGTTCACCTTCGAGGGGCGCCGCAGGGCGAACCAGGCGGAGGACGGCATCGCGGAGCTGCGCGAGGAGGTCGACACCCTCATCGTCATCCCCAACGACCGGCTGCTGTCCATCTCGGACCGCCAGGTCAGCGTCCTGGACGCCTTCAAGTCGGCGGACCAGGTCCTGCTCTCCGGTGTCCAGGGCATCACCGACCTCATCACCACCCCCGGTCTGATCAACCTGGACTTCGCCGACGTCAAGTCCGTGATGTCCGAGGCGGGCTCCGCCCTCATGGGTATCGGCTCGGCCCGCGGCGACGACCGCGCGGTGGCCGCCGCCGAGATGGCGATCTCCTCGCCGCTCCTCGAAGCCTCGATCGACGGCGCCCGGGGCGTCCTGCTCTCCATCTCCGGCGGCAGCGACCTCGGTCTCTTCGAGATCAACGAGGCGGCACAGCTGGTGAGCGAGGCCGCCCACCCCGAGGCCAACATCATCTTCGGCGCCGTCATCGACGACGCCCTGGGCGACGAGGTGCGGGTCACGGTCATCGCGGCCGGCTTCGACGGCGGACAGCCGCCGACCCGGCGCGAGAACGTGCTCGGCGCGGGCTCCAAGCGCGACGAGCAGCAGCCCCCGGCCCGGTCCGCCGAGACCGGCCGCACCACCGGCGGACTGGGTACGGTACCGCCGCGCGAGGACAGCCAGAGCAAGCCCGAGCCGGCTCCTTCGGCCGGTGAGAAGCTGTCGCAGCTGGGCCACCCCCAGGTCCCGCCGGCCCGTCCGTACCAGGACAGCCAGGCCGAAGAGCTGGATGTCCCGGACTTCCTCAAGTGATAGGAACCCGCACGACACTGAGCGGCGCGCATTTCGCCTTCACCGACCAGTGGGGCGGGGTGAGCGCCGCTCCGTACGATCAGCTCAATCTCGGCGGCGCGGTCGGTGACGACTCCGCCGCCGTCCTGGCCAACCGGGCGCTCGCCGCGGAGTCCCTGGACCTCGATCCCGCGCGGGTCGTGTGGATGAACCAGGTGCACGGCCGCGAGGTGGCCGTCGCCGAAGGACCGTGGACGGGCGAGGACGTCCCCGCCGTCGACGCGATCGTCACCGTACGCCGCGGGCTGGCGCTCGCCGTACTCACCGCGGACTGCGTTCCGCTGCTGCTGGCCGACCCGGCCGCCGGGGTCGTGGCCGCCGCCCACGCCGGACGTCCTGGACTGGTCGCGGGGATCGTCCCGGCCGCCGTCGAGGCGATGACCGCGCTCGGCGCGCGGCCGGATCGGATCACCGCGCTCAGCGGCCCGGCCGTCTGCGGCCGCTGCTACGAGGTCCCCGCGGCGATGCGCGACGAGGTCGACGCGGCCGTGCCCGGGGCCGGGTGCGAGACCAGTTGGTCCACCCCCGCCGTCGATGTCGTCGCCGGAGTGCACGCGCAGCTCGCGGACGCCGGGGTGCGGGACCGGCGCCGCTCGGCGGTCTGCACGCTGGAGTCCCCCGATCACTACTCGTACCGCCGCGACCGCACGACCGGGCGGCTCGCCGGCTATGTCTGGCTGGACTGAGGACATGGAAGACCGCAAGACGGAACTCGCCGCGAACCTCGCGACGGTGGAGGCGCGCATCGCCGCCGCCTGCGCCGCCTCGGGACGCGACCGCGGAGAGGTGACCCTGATCGTGGTCACCAAGACGTATCCCGCCGACGATGTACGGCTGCTGCGTGAACTCGGGGTGCGGCAGGTGGCCGAGAACCGGGACCAGGACGCCGCCCCGAAGGCGGCCAGTTGTAAAGATTTGTCGCTGATCTGGCATTTTGTGGGCCAATTGCAGACGAACAAGGTCCGTTCTGTAGTCAGTTACGCCGATGTGGTGCAGTCTGTCGATCGACTCAAACTCGTCTCCGCGCTCTCCGCCGCGGCGGTGCGCGCGGAGCGCGAGCCGGTCTGTCTGATCCAGGTCGCGCTGGACGCCGAGTCCGGCGCGCGGGGCAGCAGGGGCGGTGTCGCGCCCGACGGTGTCGAGGAGTTGGCGGCGGCGGTGGCCGGAGCGCCCGGGTTGCGGCTCGGCGGTCTGATGACCGTGGCGCCGCTGGCCGGGGAGTACGCGGGCCGGCCCGCGGCGGCGTTCGAGCGGTTGAGGGATATCTCATCCCGCCTGCGCGCCGACCATCCTGCTGCCACCATGGTCTCGGCAGGGATGAGTGCGGACCTCGAGGACGCCGTGACGGCCGGAGCGACACATGTACGCGTCGGTACGGCGGTACTCGGAGACCGACCCCGGCTCGGGTAACGTCGCGAAGCAAGTCGGACCACAGCAGAAAATATGGTCATTTCCGCCAAAGGCGGGTAGACCCAGTGGATCGCGGGCACTTGGTGACGAGGCCGATCCACCACAGAGCGGAGGACTCAGAGCATGGCCGGCGCGATGCGCAAGATGGCGGTCTACCTCGGCCTCGTGGAGGACGATGGGTACGACGGCCGGGGCTTCGACCCCGACGATGATTTCGAACCCGAGCCCGAGCCCGAGCGGGAACACCGGCGCCACCAGCCCGTGCACCAGCCGGAACGGGAAGAACCGGTACGCATGGTCCAACCGCCCGCGCAGCGCGAGCGCGAGCCGGTCGCGCTGGCGGCGGAAAGCGGACGTCCGGCGCGAATCGCCCCCGTGGCATCCATCACACCTGAACGCCCGAGCCTGGAGAAGAACGCACCGGTGATCATGCCCAAGGTCGTGTCCGAGCGGGAGCCCTACCGCATCACCACATTGCACCCGAGGACCTACAACGAGGCCCGTACCATCGGGGAACACTTCCGCGAAGGCACCCCGGTGATCATGAACTTGACGGAGATGGACGATACGGACGCGAAGCGACTTGTCGACTTTGCCGCGGGACTTGTCTTCGGTCTCCATGGCAGCATTGAGCGTGTGACGCAGAAGGTGTTCCTGCTGTCTCCTGCTAACGTCGATGTCACGGCGGAGGACAAGGCCCGCATCGCAGAGGGCGGGTTCTTCAACCAGAGCTGAGAACACAGCGCCGGGAACAACCCGGTCGTACGGCGGGAACGGCCCGGCGGACGACCGACCAGAGTGAACCAGGGGAGAGGGAAGCAGCGGGATGGGCATCGCACTACAGGTGGTCTACATCGCGCTGATGTGCTTCCTCATCGTGCTGATTTTCCGGTTGGTCATGGATTACGTCTTCCAGTTCGCCCGCTCATGGCAGCCCGGCAAGGCGATGGTGGTCGTTCTGGAGGCCACCTACACTGTCACCGATCCACCGCTCAAGCTTCTGCGGCGGTTCATTCCGCCGCTGCGTCTCGGGGGCGTGGCACTCGACCTGTCCTTCTTCGTTCTGATGATCATCGTTTGGATCCTGATCTCGCTCGTGAGCAACCTTGCGAGGGGAATGTGAGCGATACGGTCTTGCCGACTGCCGACGACTACGTAGAGGTGAAGTAGAGATGCCGTTGACCCCCGAGGACGTGCGGAACAAGCAGTTCACGACCGTCCGCCTCCGAGAAGGCTACGACGAGGACGAGGTCGATGCCTTTCTCGACGAGGTCGAGGCCGAACTGACCCGCTTGCTCCGCGAGAACGAGGATCTGCGCGCGAAGCTGGCCGCCGCGACGCGTGCCGCCGCGCAGAACCAGCAGCAGCAACAGCAGCAGCAACAACAGGGCATGCGCAAGCCGCCCGAACAGCAGGATCGACCCGGGGCTCCGGTGCCCGCCGCCATATCCGGTCCGCCGCAGCAGCAGCAGCCCCCGCAGATGGGTCCCCCCCAGCTGCCCGGCGGCGCGCCTCAGCTGCCCGCGGGACCGAGCGGTCATGGCCAGGGTCCCGGTCCGCAGGGCCACGACCCGCGCGGCCAGCACCCCATGCAGGGCGGCCCCATGCAGCAGCAGGGCGGCCCGATGCAGGGCGGCCCCATGCAGCAGGGCGGTCCCATGGGACAGGGCGGCCCGATGGGTCAGGGCGGTCCGATGGGCCAGGGTGGTCCGATGGGCCAGGGCGGCCCGATGCAGCAGGGCGGTCCCATGGGTGGACCGATGGGCGGCCCCATGGGCGGCCACAACCCGCAGATGCAGCAGCCCGGTCAGGGTCCCGGCGGCGACAGTGCCGCACGGGTGCTCTCGCTCGCCCAGCAGACCGCCGACCAGGCGATCGCCGAGGCGCGTTCCGAGGCCAACAAGATCGTCGGTGAGGCCCGTAGCCGCGCCGAGGGTCTGGAGCGCGACGCGCGGGCGAAGGCGGACGCGCTGGAGCGGGACGCCCAGGAGAAGCACCGCGTGGCGATGGGCTCCCTGGAGTCCGCGCGCGCCACGCTGGAGCGCAAGGTCGAGGATCTGCGCGGCTTCGAGCGCGAGTACCGCACCCGGCTGAAGTCCTACCTGGAGAGCCAGCTGCGTCAGCTGGAGACCCAGGCGGACGACTCGCTCGCCCCGCCGCGTACCCCGGCGACCGCTTCGCTGCCGCCGTCGCCGTCCATGGCACCGGCCGGTGCGGGCGCGATGGGACACAGCATGGGCGGAAACCCGTCGATGGGCGGCCCTTCGATGGGTGGTCCTTCCATGGGCGCGCCTTCGCAGGCCCCCTCGTACGGCGGCCAGCAGCAGATGTCCCCGGCGATGACCCAGCCGATGGCACCGGTGCGGCCGCAGGCACCGCAGCCGATGCAGCAGGCGCCGTCGCCGATGCGGGGCTTCCTGATCGACGAGGACGACAACTGACAGGTGTGCGCGTGATGTGCGCGTAGCCGTCGGCGGCAGTCGCCAAAGGGCCGGGCCCGGGACTTGTTCCCGGGCCCGGCCCTTTGGCGTGGCCGCCGCGCGGGACTCGCGCCTCGCCGCCCCTCGCCGCCCCTCGCCGCCCCTCGCCGACCCTCCCCGGCCCTCCCCGGAACCGGGGCTCCGCCCCGGGCCTGAAGGGTCCTCGGGCAGTGGCCGGTTTCCTGCCGGTAAATCCCGGATCACCTTTGGTCGAAACTCTTCCGCGCTCTGTGCATCCACTGTATACACGGGATATGAGTCGAGAAGTCAGAGGTACCCGTGGTGACGCCAACGGCGCCGACGATGTCACCGGCGAGCTGCGTCGGCTGATCGTCGAGGGCGTCTATCCGCCCGGATGCCGGCTTGTCCAGGACGAGTTGGCCGACCGCTTCGGAGTGAGCCGGATCCCGCTGCGGGAGGCCATGCGTACCCTCGCCAGCGAGGGACTGCTCCGTACGACACCGGGCCGCGGCACGTTCGTCACGGTGCTGGACCTGGACGAGATCGACGAGATCTACAACCTGCGCCGACTGGTCGAGCCGAGCTTCGCCGAACATGTCACCGAACGGGTCTCGCGCCGCGACATCAGCCGATTCGACGCGATGGCCAAGGAGATGGAGCGCGTCGCCGAATCCGCCGCGGACTCCTGGTCGCGCACGAACCTCGCGTTCCACCTCGACATGTACCGGCTCTCCCGGCTGCCGCTGCGCTACGAGATCATCTCGGGGATGTACCACCGCCTGGAGCCGTACTCGCGGTTCTACGTGCACGGCACCTCGGCGTACGAGCGCGTGCAGTGCGAACACGCCGCGATGGTGCAGGCGCTGGCCGACGGCGACGCCCAGGAGCTGGCCCGGCAGATCGTCGCGCACATCGACGGCGGCCAGCACGGTCTGCACGCCGCCTGGGAGAACAGCAGCAACACGATCCACGCCTACTGGGCGGAGTCGGCCCGATGAGCGCGCTCGCGATCAACACGGATGTGGGCGAGGGCTTCGGCGTGTGGGGCCCCGTCGACGAGGGCGACCTGCTCGACCAGGTCACGGCCGCCAACGTCGCCTGCGGATTCCACGCGGGCGACCCGGACATCCTGCGCCGCACCTGCGAGGCGAGCGTCACCAGAGGCGTGGCGATCGGCGCGCAGGTCTCCTACCGCGACCTGGCCGGCTTCGGCCGGCGCTTCATCGAGGTGCCGAAGAAGACCCTGGTCAACGAACTCCTCTACCAGATGGGCGCGCTGGAGGTCTTCGCGCGGCTGGCGGGCGGCCGGGTCAGCTATCTGAAGGCGCACGGCGCGCTGTACAACGCGGCGGCCCACCACGCGGGACACGCGGAGGCGATCGTCGAGGCGGTCACGCTCTACGACCGTGCGCTGCCGCTCCTCTGCCAGCCGCGCACGGTCCTGTGGGAGCGCGCGCTCGCGGCCGGCTGCCTGCCGCTGGCCGAGGCGTTCATCGACCGCGGCTACACCGACGAGGGGCTGTTGGTGGACCGGTCCGCGCCGGGCGCCCTGGTCACCGATCCCGCCGAGGCGGCCCGGCGCGCCCTGGAGATGGCTCAGGCGGGGACGGTCACCTCGGTGAGCGGCAGGACCGTACGGATCGCCCCGGAC
The DNA here is from genome assembly GCF_003346515.1 of Streptomyces corynorhini. Classification (GTDB taxonomy): domain Bacteria; phylum Actinomycetota; class Actinomycetes; order Streptomycetales; family Streptomycetaceae; genus Streptomyces; species Streptomyces corynorhini. The sequence continues at coordinate 177 of NZ_QQNA01000028.1, read as the reverse complement.
GGCGGGGGCGTGGCGGCCCTGTGCGTGCACAGCGACACCCCCGGCGCGGTCGCCATCACCGCCGCTGTACGGACGAGCCTGGCCGGGGCCGGGATCACGGTGACCACGCCCGACGACATCGTCCGCGAGGGCGCCGCCGCCCCGCGCACCGGTGCGCGGCCATGACCGGCGCCGAGC
>NZ_QQNA01000279.1 GCF_003346515.1 Streptomyces corynorhini | reverse complement strand
GAGGACGTCCTCGGCCTGCTCGCGGAGGCGACCGCCTCGGACGGCGTGCAGGCCGTCTCCGAGCAGGGCCGCCTCCAGTTGCGCGGCGGCCACCGGGAGGGCGTACGGCACTTCCTGCTCACCGCCGACGGCGAACTCGTCGGCTACGGCCAGCTGGAGGACACCGACCCCATCGAGGCGCCCGCCGCCGAGCTGGTCGTCCGTCCCGGCCGCAGGGGCCGGGGCCACGGCCGGGCGCTGGGCACCGCGCTGCTGGCCGCCTCGGGGAAGCGGCTGCGGGCGTGGGCGCACGGCGGGAAGTCGGCCGCGCGCCATCTGGCGCAGGTGCTCGGGCTGACGCTCTTCCGCGAACTGCGCCAGCTGCGCCGCCCGTTGAACCCCCTGGCGGTCGCGGAACCGGTGCTGCCCGCCGGGGTCACCGTCCGTACCTTCGTACCCGGGCAGGACGACGCGGCCTGGCTCGCGGTCAACGCCGCCGCGTTCGCGCACCACCCCGAGCAGGGCGGGCTGACCCAGCGGGACCTGGACGACCGTGTGGCGGAGCCGTGGTTCGACCCGAAGGGGTTCTTCCTGGCGGAGCGCGACGGCGAGCTGATCGGTTTCCACTGGACCAAGGCGCACGCCGAGGAGCAGCTCGGCGAGGTGTACGTCCTCGGCATCAGGCCCGACGCGCAGGGCGGCGGCCTGGGCAAGGCGCTGACGGCGATCGGGCTGCGGCATCTGGCGGCGGAGGGGCTGCCGACGGCGATGCTGTACGTGGACGCGGACAACACGGCGGCGGTGACGGTGTACGAGCGGCTCGGCTTCGTCACGCACGAGGTGGACCTGATGTACCGCACGGAGTCCTGAGCGCGCGTACCGCGTACCCGCTTACGGAAGGACCGGCTGCCGCGTACCCGGGTACGGCGGGACCGGCTGCCGCATACCCCGCGTACCCGCGTACCCGCCGCCGCGAGAGGGAGCCCGTACGAACGAACCGCCTCATCACCGCCCCGCGCGCCTCCTCCGAGCCCGCCCGGCCGCTCACGCCCCCGCGGCCAGCACCGCCGCGCCCGCCAGCATCGTCGTGGCCACCAGGCCGTCGAGGACGCGCCAGGACGAGGCGCGGCGGAAGAACCCGGCCAGCAGCCGGGCGCCGTAGCCGAGCGCGGCGAACCAGCACAGGCTGGCCAGCACCGCCCCGGCGCCGAACTCCCAGCGCAGCGAGCCGTAGGTAGCCGCGACGGCGCCGAGCAGCAGCACCGTGTCCAGGTAGACATGGGGGTTGAGCCAGGTCATGGCGAGGCAGGTCAGCACGGCCCGGCGTCCCGAGCGGGTCTCCGGTCCGCCGCCGTGCAGGCCCGACGGCCGGCAGACCCGGCGGACGGCGAGGACCCCGTAGCAGAGCAGGAAGGCCGCGCCGACGACGCGCACCGCCGTCAGCGCCGACGGCCAGGCGGTGACCAGCACGCCGAGGCCACCGACCCCGCAGGCGATGAGGACCGCGTCGGAGAGCGCGCAGATCGACACCACCGGCAGCACGGCCTCGCGGCGGATGCCCTGGCGCAGGACGAAGGCGTTCTGCGCGCCGATGGCGACGATGAGCGAGAGGCCGGTGCCGAATCCGGCGGCCGTGGCGGTGAGCGCGGTTCCCATACGGGCACGCTAAGGATCCGGCCGTACCTTAGACCAGCTAAATTTTCTTACGCACCATGAGCGGAAATAATGTCGCCATGATGTCCGAGCTGCCCCATGACCTGGTCCGTACCCTGCTCGCGGTGTGCGACGAGGGGACCTTCGACGCCGCCGCCGGCGTCCTGCATGTGACGCCCTCCGCCGTGAGCCAGCGCGTCAAGGCGCTGGAGCAGCGCACCGGCCGGGTGCTGGTGACCCGTACGAAGCCGGTCAGGCCGACCGCGTCCGGGCAGGTCGTGGTCCGCTACGCGCGCCAGCTGGCCCGGCTGGAGGGCGACGCGCGTGCCGCGCTCGGGATGGACGACGCCGGGGAGCACACGCGGCTGTCCGTGGCGGTCAACGCGGATTCGCTGGCGACCTGGTTCCTGCCCGCGCTCGCGACGCTCGCGCACGACGCGCGGCTCTGCTTCGACCTGCGCCGCGAGGACGAGGCCCACACGGCGGAGCTGCTGCGCGAGGGCGAGGTGATGGCGGCGGTGACCTCCTCGCCCGACGCGGTGGCGGGCTGCTCGGTGCGCCGGCTCGGCAGCATGAGCTATCTGCCGGTCGCCGCACCGGAGTTCGCCGCGCGCTGGCTGACCGGTGACACCGTGGAGCGGCTGCTGCCGCGCGCGCCCCTGATCTGCTTCGACCGCCGCGACGAATTCCAGGACGTCTTCGTGCGCGAACTCACGGGCGCGAGCGGTGAGAACAGCGGGAGCGGCGGGAGCGGCGGGAGCGAAAGGAACGGCGGGAACGGCACCAGCGCTGGGAGCGGCGGGAGCGGCGCCAGCGCCCTGCGCCACCGCATCCCCTCCAGCGAGGGCTTCGCCGACGCGGTGACGGCCGGGCTGGGGTGGGGGCTGGTGCCGAGGAGCCAGGCCGAGCCCCGGCTGCGTTCGGGCGCGCTGGTGGGCATCGCCCCGGGCCGGATCCTGCGGGTCCCGCTGTACTGGCAGCAGTGGCGGCTCGACTCGCCCGCGCTGGCGGCGGTGTCGGAGGCGGTGGCCGCGGCGGCGGCGCGCTCGCTCGAATGACCCGCTGAACGCGGTGCGGGGGCTGGGGCGCTTGACGCCGCCGTCTCCGTACACCACCCTTTCACTACTTCCTTAGTGAAAGGGTGGTTGCGCGGTGATCGAGTACCGCATCGACCGGCGCAGCGGGGTGGCCACCTACCTCCAGATCGTCCAGCAGACCAAGCAGGCCCTGCGCCTGGGCCTGCTGGAACCCGGCGACAGGCTGCCCACGGCCCGCGAGGTCGTGGAGGCCACCGCGATCAACGCGAACACCGTCCTCAAGGCCTACCGCGAGCTGGAGCGCGAGGGGCTGGCCGAAGGGCGGCGCGGGCTCGGGACGTTCGTACGGGGGACCCTCGGCCGGGGCTCCGAGGACGGCGCCCTGCGCGCGGAGCTGGCCGCCTGGACGGACCGGGCCCGTGCCGAGGGGCTCGACCAGGACGACATGACGGCGCTCTTCGCCTCGGTGACGCGGGAGCGTTTCACGACCGGCGGCCCGACCGGCGGCCCGACCAGCGACACAACAAGCGGCCCGACCAGCGGCCCGACCGGCAGCACAACAAGCGACACGACCGGCAGCACGACCGGCAAGGGGGACGAAGAAGGATGACAGCGACGGCGATCGAGGCGGCGGGCCTCGGCAAACGGTACGGAGGGCCGCTCGGCCCGATCGGACGGCGCGGACTGCGCGGGCGGCGCGGGCGGCGGGCGCACTGGGCCCTGCGCGACTGCTCCTTCCGTATCCCCACCGGGCGGATCTGCGCCCTCGTCGGCCCCAACGGCGCCGGCAAGTCCACCCTCCTCGCCCACGCGGCCGGGCTGCTGGCACCCACCGAGGGCGCGCTCCGTGTCCTCGGCTCGGCCGAACCCGCCGCCGTGCGGCAGCGCGTCGCGTACGTGGCCCAGGACAAGCCGCTCTACCCGCGGCTGACGATCGGCGAGACGCTGCGCATGGGCCGCGAGCTGAACCCGGAGCGCTGGGACGACACGATCGCCGAACGCGTCCTCGCGGAGGGGCGGTTGGACCACGACCGGCGCGTCCGCGCGCTCTCCGGCGGCCAGCGCACCCGCGTCGCGCTCGCCCTCGCGCTCGGCAAGCGCCCCGAACTGCTGCTGCTGGACGAGCCGATGGCCGACCTCGACCCGCTCGCCAGGCAGCAACTCATGGGCGTCCTGCTCTCCGACGCGGCGGAGCGCGGTACGACCGTCGTGATCTCCTCGCACATCGTCACCGAGCTGGAGAACACCTGCGACTACCTGCTGCTCGTGAACGGCGGTCAGGTGCGGCTCGGCGGGGAGGTCGAGGACCTGCTCCACGCGCACACCCTGGTGACCGGCCCCGCCGCCGATCTCACGCCGCACACCGTCGTCGAGTCCCGCCCGTCGGGGCGCGGGCTCACCGCGCTCGTACGCCCCGAGGGCCCGCTGGCCGACGGCTGGCGGGCCGACGCGCCGTCCCTGGAGGAGCTGCTGCTCGCGCATCTGCGCTCGCCGGAGGCCCCGGTCCTGCTCACGCCGTCCGCCACGACGCCGACGGAGGTGGCGGCATGAGCACGCTGACCCCGCGCGGCAGGACGCCGGTCCTGCGCGGCCCGGCCTGGGTGACCGGGCGGCTGCACCGGCGCTCCCTGTGGACGGCGCTGGTGATCCTGGTGCTGCTGACGGGGGCCCTGCTCGGCCTGTGGTGGACCGCCGCCGCCACGCACACCGACTTCGCGGCCACCGGATGCCCCCTCTGGGACAACACGCGGGAGTGCGACGGGCCTGCCAGGCGCTACCTGGACGCCGAGTACCGCTTCTACTGGCTGCTCAAGATCCTGGATCTGCTGCTGCCGGTCCTGCCCGCGGCCGTCGGGGCGTTCGTCGCGGGCAGGACCGGCAGCAGC
>NZ_QQNA01000278.1 GCF_003346515.1 Streptomyces corynorhini | reverse complement strand
GGGCCCAGAACTCCTCGCCCCGTCCATGTCCGGGGCGAGGAGTTCTGGGCCCCGGTCCGGTTCGTACGGCAGGGGGCGACCGGTCGCGCGGACCGGTCGCCCCCTGCCGTCGTCACCGGACGAACACGGCTCCCTCAGGGAGCCGGTCGCGCTACGGCTTGGGCGTGGCGTGCGGGGCGCACGTCACATCGGCGCTGTCGAGCGCTCCCGTCAACAGGTACGCCTTCACCCGGTCGTTGACGCACGGGTTGACCAGGTTGGTGATGCCGTGCGATCCGGCGTCCTTCTCCGTGATCAGGCGCGAGCCCTTGAAGCGCTGGTGCAGTTCGACGGCGCCCGCGTACGGCGTGGCCGCGTCCCGGGTGGACTGGGTGATCAGCACCGGGGGCAGGCCCTTGCCCGTCTTGACCTCCACCGGGGTCTGCTGCTTGACGCCCCAGGTGGCGCACGGCAGGTTCATCCAGGTGTTGGACCAGGTCAGGAACGGGTGGTCGCGGTGGATCCGGGTGGTGTCCCGGTCCCACGTCTTCCAGTCGGCCGGCCACTTGGCGTCGGTGCACTCCACGGCGGTGTAGACCGCGTTGCCGTTCTCCGACTTGGCGTTGCCCGCGGTGTCCGACAGGTCGGGCGAGCCCGCGTCGATGAGCGGCTGGGTGTCGCCCGCGACGTACTTGCTCCACAGGGTGGCGGTCGAGACCCAGGCGGAGTCGTAGTACGGCGCGCTGGTGAAGACGTCGAGGAGTTCGGCGGGGCCGACGACCCCGCCGAGCGGCGCCTTCTTGGCGGCGGCGCGCAGCGTCTCCCACTGCTCGGCGACCTTGGCCTCGGTGTCACCGAGGTGGAACGCGGCGTCGTTCTTCGCGACCCAGGTCAGCCAGTCCTGGAACCGGGTCTCGAAGGCGATGTCCTGGTCCAGGTTGGCCTGGTACCAGATCTTCTCCTTCGACGGGTTGACCACGCTGTCGACGACCATGCGCCGTACGTGCGTGGGGAACAGCGTGCCGTACACGGCGCCGAGGTAGGTGCCGTAGGAGACGCCGACGTAGTTCAGCTTCTTGTCACCGAGCGCCGCCCGGACGACGTCCAGGTCGCGCGCGGTGTTCGGCGTCGTCATGTGCGGCAGCATCTCGCCGCTGCGCTCCTTGCAGCCCGCCGCGTACTCGGCGGCCAGCTTGCGCTGCGCGCGCTTGTCGGCCTCGCTGTCGGGAACGGGGTCGGCCTTGGGCGCCTTGACGAACTCCTGCGGGTCGACGCAGGAGATGGGCGCGGAGTGGCCCACGCCGCGCGGGTCGAAGCCCACGAAGTCGTACGCCTTGGCGGCGTCCGCCCAGATCGCGTTGTTGGTGACGACGCGGCGCGGGAAGGCCAGGCCGGAGCCGCCGGGGCCGCCCGGGTTGTAGACCAGGGAGCCCTGGCGTTCGCCCTTGGTGCCGGTGGAGCCGATGCGGTCCACGGCGATCTCGATCTGCTTGCCGAGAGGCTTGGTGTAGTCGAGCGGGACCTTCACCCAGCCGCACTGGATCGGCTTCTCCAGGGCCCAGTCGGCCGGGCAGTCGCGCCAGTCGACGCCCTGCTTCGCGGCGCGGGCGGCGGCGATGGCCGTGCCCGCCGCCGCGGCGGCGTTCTTCGCGGCGTCACGGGCGGCCTCGCGGGCGGCCTCGCGGGCGGCCGAGCCGCTCGCCGCCGTGGCGGCGGCGTGGCCGCCGTCCGCGTTCGCGATCGGGGCGGCGATCGCACCGGCTAGGAGCGTGCCCGCTATCAGCGTGCCGGCCGAGCCGAGCACTGTGGTGCGTCTCACGTGGTTTCTCCCCCTGTGTGGCGCGCCGCTCCCGCGGCGCGGTCCCTGTTGGACACTCGGCTGATCACTCGATCAGTTCCGCTGTCGGACTCCCTGGATCTTTCCGCCAGTGGGGTGGCTGAGAACAGGCCGGTCCGCCATTTCTTTACCGAACCAATAACCGGAGAGTGTGGTACCGCTCAGCGGTACGCGTCCAGTGCCTCGTCCGGTACGTCATTCCCCCGCTCGTCCCGTACACCGTCCGGCACGCCGTTCAACACGCGGTCCAGCACGCCGTCCAGCACCCGGCGCAGCCGCAGGGCGTCCGGGGCGACCGCCGTGACCAGGAAGCCGGGTCCGGCGAGCGGGGTGAGCACGGCGGTGGAGCCGAGCATCCGCGCCTCCACGGGCCTCTCGTCGAATCCGGGCGCCACGCACAGGAGTTGCCCCGCCGCGCGATATCCGCCCAGCACCGCCCCGCCGTCCCAGCCGCCGGGCGCGCCGGGACCGTAGGCGCTCTCCTGGTCGAGCAGCGGGCGTCCGGCGCGGTGGACGGTCAGCCTGCTGAGCAGGGTGCCCGGCGGTTCACCGTGCCGGCCGAGTACCTGTTCCTCGCGCAGGACGAGCCGGGCGGTGGCGGCGAGTTCGACGCGGGTACGCATGCGCAGCTCGCTGCGGTACGCGGAGATGAGCTGCTGCGGCAGCCAGTTCAGCCGGGCGTCGTCCGCCACGGTCAGCCGAATGTCGTAGTGGGCCGGTCCTTCGGCGCCGTCACGGCGTCCGGGCAGGGCGACGGTGGCGGCGGCCGAGTCCACGGTGAGCCGGGCCCCTTCCCGTACCGCCACCTCGACGGCCAGCCGGTCGCCGCCCAGGGGCGCGCTCATGGCGCCGATCACGGTGACCCGGCTGCCGGGGCCTTCGGCGCGGGTGCGGCGTACCGCGAGCGGGCCCTCGCCCGCCAGCACCGGCAGTCCGGCGCGGGTGGCGACGATCCGGGCGGTGGCGCGGACGCTCACGCCGTCCAGGCGGCGAGCCGCGCCCGCACCCAGTCGGCGACGGGGGCCACGCCGTCCTGTCCCTTCAAGGAGGTGAACAGCACGGGCAGTTCGCCGCGCTGCTCCTTGGCGTCGCGGGCCATCCGGCCGAGGTCGGAGCCCACGTACGGCGCCAGGTCGGTCTTGTTGATCACGAGGAGATCGGCGGTGGTGACCCCCGGGCCGCCCTTGCGCGGGATGTCGTCGCCGCCCGCCACGTCGATGACGAAGATCTGCGCGTCGACGAGTCCCCGGGAGAAGGTGGCGGTGAGATTGTCGCCGCCGGACTCCACGAGGATCAGATCGAGCGGTCCGACGGCGTCCTCCAGGTCCTCGACGGCTTCGAGGTTGGCGGAGATGTCGTCACGGATCGCGGTGTGCGGACAGGCGCCGGTCTCGACGGCCTGGATCCGCTCGGGCGGCAGGACGGCCTCCCTGAGCAGGAACTCGGCGTCCTCGCGGGTGTAGATGTCGTTGGTGACGACGGCGAGGGAGTGCCGCTCGCGCAGGGTGCGGCAGAGCGCGGCGACGGTCGCGGTCTTGCCGGAGCCGACGGGGCCGCCGAGCCCGACGCGCAGGGCGCGCCGCCTGCCGTCGGGGCGCAGCGCGTCGGCGCCGACGGCGGCGGGTCCTTCGTGGCTGTGGTCGAGATGCATGGTGCGGCTCCTGGAGGGGCGGGGGGACGGGCGGGGGTCAGGAGGCGAAGAGGCGGACCGGCCAGGCGGCGTGTGCCTCGGCGGCGATGTCGAGCAGCGGCCCGGCGGCGGCGGGCAGCACGTCGGTCCCCTCGTGCGCGGCGCGTGCGGCCCGCGCGGTGGCGCGGGCCGCGGCCTCGTCCAGTTCGGGCGCGAGCCGGGCGAGTACGGCGGTGGCCTCGAACGGGTCGAGGCCGAGCAGCCGTACGGTGGCGGTGGCCGGGCCGCTGACCGCCTCGTACAGGGCGCAGTACGCGGCGTCCTCGGGGGTGAGCGCGGCGGACCTGGCGGTGAGGCCGAGCACCACGGGCTGATGCGCGCCGCGCGGCAGGGCGGTGGCGAGCGCGGTCAGCTCGGGCCCCGGCCAGGTGGCCCGCGCCGCGCGCATCAGCTGCCTGCCGAGTCTGCGCGCGGTGGCCCGGAGCGCGGGCGAGGGGGTGCGGGCGTCGGCCGCCGCGTCGAGTTCCAGCGGGTCCAGGCCGCCGGCCGCGGCGGCGGCGAGCGCCGCCGCGGTGAGACCGGCGGTGTGCAGCCGGCCCCGGCAGTACTCCGCCAGGTCGTGGGCGTCCCTGATCCGGCCCGCTCTGACGGCCTGTTCCGCGCCGCCCGAGTGGGCGTGGCCGCCGGCGGGGAACCGGCCGTCGGCGAGGACGAGGAGGGCGGCCCTGCCCGCCTGTGCGCCCGCCATCAGAAGAGGAAGTAGCGCTGGGCCAGCGGGAGTTCGGCGGCGGGCGCGGGTTCGACCGGCTCTCCGTCGATCGTCACCGTGAAGGTGTCGGCGTCGACCTCGACGCGCGGCAGCGCGTCGTTCTCCCGCATGTCCGCCTTGGTGAGCCGTCGTGTGTTGCGGATCGGCACGAACTCCTTTTCCAGGCGCAGGCGTTCGGGCAGTCCGTCCTCGATCGCCGCCTCGGAGACGAAGTTGAACGACCCGGCCGCGGCCGCCCTGCCCAGTGCCCCGAACATCGGCCGGGGCAGCACCGGCTGGGGCGTCGGGATGGAGGCGTTGGCGTCGCCCATCTGCGCGTAGGCGATCTGGCCTCCCTTGATGACGAGTTGGGGCTTGACGCCGAAGAAGGCCGGTTCCCAGAGCACCAGATCCGCGAGTTTGCCGGTCTCGACCGAGCCGATCTCGTGGTCGAGTCCCTGCGCGACGGCCGGGTTGATGGTGTATTTGGCGACATAGCGCCGGGCCCGGTGGTTGTCCGCGCGGCCGTCGCCCGGCAGGGCGCCCCGGCGTTTCTTCATCACGTGCGCGGTCTGCCAGGTGCGCATGACGACCTCCCCGACCCGTCCCATCGCCTGGGAGTCGGAGGAGATGATCGAGATGGCCCCGAGGTCGTGCAGGATGTCCTCGGCCGCGATGGTGGAGGGCCGGATGCGGGACTCCGCGAAGGCGAGGTCCTCGGGCACCGCGGGGTTGAGGTGGTGGCAGACCATCAGCATGTCGAGGTGTTCCTCGATGGTGTTGACGGTGTGCGGCCGGGTCGGGTTGGTGGAGCTGGGCAGGATGTACGGCTCGGAGACGACCGTGATGATGTCCGGTGCGTGCCCGCCGCCCGCGCCCTCGGTGTGGTAGGCGTGCAGGGTGCGTCCGGCGACGGCGGCGAGGGTGTCGCCGACGAAGCCCGCCTCGTTCAGGGTGTCGGTGTGGAGGGCGAGCTGCGCGCCGGTCTCCTCGCAGACGCCGAGACAGGCGTCGATGACGGCGGGGGTGGCGCCCCAGTCCTCGTGGATCTTGAACCCCAGCGCTCCGGCGCGCAGTTGGGCACGCATCGCCTCGCGCGAGACCGTGTTGCCCTTGCCGAGCAGCCCGATGTTGACCGGGAAGGTCTCCAACGCCTCGAACATCCGGGTCAGATGCCAGGACCCCGGGGTGATGGTGGTGGCCTTCGTGCCCTCCGCCGGTCCCGTGCCGCCGCCGACGAGGGTGGTGATGCCGCTGGACAGCGCCTGGTCGACGACGGTCGGGGAGATGAAGTGGACGTGCGCGTCGACGGCTCCGGCGGTGACGATCTTCCCGTTGCCCGAGATGACCTCGGTCTCGGGGCCGATCACGAGATCGGGGTGGACCCCGTCCATGGTGTCGGGGTTGCCCGCCTTGCCGATTCCGGTGATCCGGCCGTCCCTGATGCCGATGTCGGCCTTGACGATGCCCCAGTGGTCGATGATCAGGGCGCCGGTCACGACGGTGTCGGGCGCGCCTTCGGCCCGGGTGGTACGGGACTGGCCCATCGACTCGCGGATCACCTTGCCGCCGCCGAACACCGCCTCGTCCCCGGCGCGTCCGGGGCCGCCCGAGCGGTCCTCCTCGATCTCGACCAGCAGATCGGTGTCGGCGAGCCGGATCCGGTCGCCGGTGGTGGGGCCGAAGAGATCGGCGTACCGGGCACGGGAGAGCGCGGCACCGGCGGCGGCCCGCCCGCTCGGCGGCTCGCTGGGCGACTCAGTCATCGAGGGCTCCTCCGGTCTCACCGCGCAGGCCGGGGACGATCCGCCGGCCGGCGAGGGGAACGAGTGCGACGGCCACGGGGATCCCCGGCTCGAACCGCACCGACGTGCCCGCGGCGATGTGCAGCCACTTGCCGCGGGCCGCGGCGCGGTCGAACTCCAGACCGGGGTTGGCCTCGGCGAAGTGGTAGTGGGAGCCGACCTGGACGGGCCGGTCGGCGGTGTTGAGCACGGTCAGCGAGGTGACCTCGCGGCCCTCGTTGAGGGCGACGGGCTCCTCGGCGTACAGGATCTCTCCGGGAATCATCGGCGGCGCTCCCCCGTCAGACGATCGGGTCGTGGACGGTGACGAGCTTGGTGCCGTCCGGGAAGGTGGCCTCCACCTGGACGTCGTGGATCATCTCGGGGATGCCCTCCATGACGTCGTCACGGCCGAGCACCTCGCGGCCGGAGACCATGAGTTCGGCGACGGTCCTGCCGTCCCTGGCGCCTTCGAGCAGATGCGCGGTGATCAGGGCGACCGCTTCGGGATGGTTCAGCCGCAGCCCGCGTGCCCGGCGTCGGGCGGCCACATCGGCGGCCACGTGGATGAGCAGGCGTTCCTGCTCATGGGGTGTCAGTCGCACGCATCCACCTCGTCGTCCTCCGGATCGTCTCCGGCCCGGTGACGGCCGGGCCGAGCGCGAGCCTAGCCACATTCAACATTTCGTTGAAGGTCGGCCGGGACTTTCACCGCCGGATGCGCACGTTAGGACGGAAGTTTTACCGGCGCGTTAACAGCGGGCACTCCGGAGGGCTCGCGCTCCCCCATCGACATCAGCCCGCGCAGCCCGTTCTGGAGGACCTCGATGGGCATCTCGCCGAAGAGGGCCTGCTGCGCCATGAATCCCTGAACCGTGGCGATCATGGTCCTGGCGACATCGGGGGCGGGCACGTCGGCGCGCATCAGACCTGTCTCCTGGTACGTCTCGATCAGGGGGATCCACACCGCGCGCAGCTTCCGGAAGCCGTCACGGAGCACCTCCGCCAGCTCCTCGTTGCGCAGGGTCTCGGACCAGACCTGCACGATCAGCCGGGACGAGGTGCGCATGTCGTCGCCGACCAGACCGCCGCTCTCCAGCAGCTCGCGCATGACCTCGCCCAGCAGCACGTCGGGCGGTGGCAGCGGACGGGTGGCCGCGGCCCGGTCGAACGCCCCCCGGACGCCGTCGAGCACGTCGGCGGCGATGGCTCCGATCAGCTCGTCCTTGCCGCCGAAGTAGCGGTAGACCGCCCCGGCGGAGAGATCGACCTCGCGGAGCACCTCCTGCATGGACGTGGCATGGAAGCCGTTCGCCGTGAAGCAGCGGGCGGCGCCTTCGAGGATCTGCCGTCGGCGGGCGTCGAGGTGTTCCTGGGATACACGGGCCATGGCCCCAACGTAAAACGAACATTCCTTCTTGACAAGCGGCGCGCAGTCGTGATGACAGTGGAGTGCGCTGTAAAACGAACGATCCTTCTCTTGGAATGCGCGCCTCTCCCGGCCGCCCCTCCCGCATCGAATCGAGACACCATGCCCAGCTCGCCACCGCGCCGCCTGATCGCGGTGATGCTGTTGATCCCGCTCGTCGCCGCCCTGGCCCTGTGGGCCTTCGCCTGGCCCGCCGCCCGGATCGCCCCGCGCGATCTGCCCCTCGGGATCGCCGGCCCGCCCGCCGCGGCGGATCCGCTGGCGTCCGGGCTCGAACGGGACCACCGGGGCGCTTTCGAACTGCACCGCTACCCCGACGAGGCCGCCGCCCGCCGCGCCGTCGAGAGCCGGGCCGTATACGGCGCGGTGGTGGCCGGGCCCGAGGGGGTGCGACTGCTGACCGCGTCGGCGGCGAGCCCGGTGGTGGCGCAGCTGCTCACCCAGGCGGTGACCGCTCGGGCGCCGGGGCGGACCCCCGTCCCGGTGGTCGACGTGGTGCCGACGCCCTCGGCCGATCCGCGCGGCGGCGTCCTGGGCGCGAGCCTGCTGCCGCTGGCGCTGGCCGGGATCGTGACCGGCGCGGCGGTGACCGTGCTGGGGCTGCGCGGGACCTGGGCCGCGCTCGGCCTGACCGGCGCGGCGGCGGCGGCCGGGGTCGCCGTCGCCGCCCTGGCGCACAGCTGGCTGGGGGTGCTCACCGGCGACTGGTGGGCGGAGGCCGGGTCGATCGGGCTGACCGTGCTGGCCATCGGCGCGGCGGTCGCCGGGCTCGCGACGCTGATCGGCCGGGCCGGGATCGCCCTCGGCAGCGTGGTGATGGTGCTGCTGGGCAACTCGTTCTCGGGGGTGACGAGCGCGCCCGAGCTGCTGCCCGCGCCGATCGGTGCCATCGGCCAGCGGCTGCCGCCAGGCGCGGGCGGCTCACTGCTCCGGTCGGTCGCCTACTTCGACGGCAGCGCCGCCGGGACCCCGCTCCTGACGCTCTCCCTGTGGGCGGCGCTCGGGCTGGCGGCGGTGCTGGCCGGTGGGCGGATCGGTAAGCCCGCGCCCGCGGGCGACGACCCGGTGGCCGAGAACCGTACGGCGACTGCGGTGCCCGTCGGCTGACGCCGCGCCCCTCCCGACCGGCCGCGCGCCCCCGCTGTAGCGGACGGGGGCGCGCGGTCCTTTACGCGTGCCTCACCCGCGAGGCCGCTCCTCGCGCTCCGGCCGGTGCTCCGCCGCGATGCCGAAGCGGCGCCGCTCGTCCGGCCCGGACGGCACCGCGGGCCGGATCGCCGACACCGAGCTGACCACCTGCTCCCGCGGCTGTTCCGGCTCGCCTTCGAGCCGCTCCAGGTCGGCGGCGGAGACGAGCGCGACCAGCGGCTTCCCGTGCCGCGTCACGACCACGCGCTCGCCCCCGTACACCACGCGGTTGATCAGTTCGGCGAGCTCTGCCCGCGCTTGCGTCACCGGAATCTCGTAGGCCATGACCCCCAGCCTATTTCCCCGGACCGGCACCCGACGAGGTCAGGACCGGGCGGCAGCCGGGACGTGATTCTGTACGTCCTGTACATTTTCTACGGACGCGCACGCTGCGGAATCCCGCGTTTTCGAGGAGAGGCATGCCCATGTACCGCCCTTCGTCCCGTTACGTCCTGCCCGAGTTCACCGAGCGGACGACCCACGGGAGCCGCACTCTCGACCCGTACTCCAAGCTCTTCGAGGACCGGATCATCTTTCTCGGCACCGCCGTCGACGAGACCTCCGCGAACGACGTGATCGCGCAGTTCGTCCATCTCGAGTACGACGCGCCCGACCGGGACATCCGGGTCTACATCAACTCGCCCGGCGGTTCGGTGGACGCCATGTCCGCGATCTACGACACGATGCAACTCGTCACCTGCGATGTGGAGACGGTCTGCCTGGGGCAGGCCGCCGCGACCGCCGCCGTGCTGGTGGCCGCGGGGACGCCGGGCAAGCGGATGGCCCTGCCGGGTGCCCGGTTCGTACTGAACCAGCCGCGGGCCGGGGAGCCGGTGCGCGGCCAGCCGTCCGATCTGGCGATCCACGCCCAGGAGATGCTGCGTCAGCGGAGCCTGCTGATCACGATGTTGACGCGGCACACCGGGCGGAGCGAGGACCGGATCGCGGAGACCATCGAGCGGGACACCATCCTCGACGCGCCGGGAGCCGTGTCGTTCGGACTGATCGACCACGTGACCGAGAGCCGCAAGACCTCCGCGCGCCGGCTCGGTCCGGTGGGCGGATGAGCCGCGAAGGCGGTGCGGCGGGAGCGAAACGCGGGTGAGCCGCGGTCGGCTGTTCCCGTACGGGCGCGTCCATATGAGAAACCCTCACCCGTTCAACGTATGAACTGACGGTACATCCACGGGGAGTCGAGTTGCGCGCGGCGCCCGGACCGCTATGGCGCGGCCCCGGTTTCCCGCAGGCGCGGACCTCATCGGGCGTCAGGAACCCGGTAGGAAAAACCCCTTCGCCACTCCTATGGGTCAGCCGTGAGGAAGTTCACATATCGTCGTTTCAGCTCGGAAATCGGCGCGTTCCTGGGTCAAGATCCCTGGGACGACAAGCCCCCGCCACCCCCGGCGGGGCGATCCGGGCGGACGCCGAGTCCTGCCGCCGTTCCGGGTGTCTGAGTCGACAGGAGTGGATCGGCAGGAGTGGAGGACCCGAGCAGTACGGGACGACGCGGGTTGTGGTCGTCCCTTGGGGTGAAGCCGTGGGAACTGTCTCCGACAGGGCTCCGCGGCCGGGCGACTTCGCCAGCCCGAACCCGACAGGTCATCCTTCACAGGCGGCTGACGAAGGGTTGCGCATGACCGCGCAGACGCATGTCCCGTCTTTGCTGTCCAGGACCGGTGCGGTATCGGTCCTCACGCTCGCCGCGGTGGGCGGCACGCTGCTCGTACCGGGCGCCGCGCCCGAGGCCGAGGCGGCGACACACGCCGTCAAGGCGCTGAAGGTCGCCGCGTCGAAGAAGGGCTCGCCGTACCGGTACGGGGCCACCGGGCCGTACCGGTTCGACTGCTCCGGGCTGACGGTCTACTCGTTCAAGAAGGCCGGCAAGAAGCTCCCGCGCACCGCACAGCAGCAGTACAACAAGACGCGCCACATCTCGTCCGCGAAGCGCCGCAAGGGGGACCTGGTCTTCTTCCACTCGGGCAGAAACGTGTACCACGTCGGGATCTACGCGGGCAGCGGCAAGATCTGGCACTCGCCGAAGACCGGCGCCCTGGTGCGGCTGGAGAAGATCTGGTCCCGGGGCGTCTGGTACGGGCGGGTGAACTGAGCGGGCCCCGCCCGTGAACCGTGCCCGTCCCTGAACCGTGCCTGTCCGTGAACCGTGCCCGTCCGTGAACCGTGCCCGTCCGTGACGCGCACCCGGCGCGGACGCGCACCCGGCGCGGACGGGCACCC
>NZ_QQNA01000277.1 GCF_003346515.1 Streptomyces corynorhini | reverse complement strand
CTCCGCGTCGCCTCCCTCCTCCGCCTTGCCATGCTTGCCCCTCACCCCGCTCCTTCCTCCACCCCACCTATTCGCGCGGCCTCTTACCGACCGTTCCCGGAGACGTTCGCGAGGAGCTGCGCGAACGGTACGACCTCGTCCCCGTCGTCCCCGTCGGCCAGCTCTCCCGTTTCTCGTCCCTCGGACCCCTCCTGCCCCGCGGACGCGGATTCAGGCGTCCGCCCCGTCGGCGTTCCGCTCAGCAGCCGCGCCAGCTCGCCGCCCGCGCGGTCGATCCGGGCGGGCAGCCCGCCCGCGTGCCGGTCCGCGCCCGTGCCCCAGTCGTCGGTGGCCGCGAAGACGGCCGTCGGCAGGGTGAGCGCGTGGAGGTACGAGAAGAGCGGGCGCAGCGCGTGCTCCACCACGAGCGAGTGGCGCGCGGTGCCGCCGGTCGCGGCCAGCAGGACGGGCGTACCGCTGAGCGCGTCCGGCTCGACCAGGTCGAAGAAGGACTTGAACAGTCCGCTGTACGACGCGGCGAAGACCGGCGTCACCACGATCAGCCCGTCCGCTCCGGCCACCGCCGCCAGCGCGTCCCGCAGCGCGTTCGCCGGGAAGCCGGTGACCAGGTGGTTCGCGATGTCGACCGCCAGATCGCGCAGTTCCACGACGGTGATGTCCGCCTTGCGGTCCGCGGCGGCCAGCTCGCGGCCCGCCGCCTCCGTCAGCCGGTCGGCCAGCAGCCTGGTCGAGGACGGCCTGCTCAGTCCTGCGGAGACCGTGACGAGCTTCAGCCGCTGCCCGGTCATGCGC
Source organism: Streptomyces corynorhini (assembly GCF_003346515.1). Lineage (GTDB taxonomy): Bacteria > Actinomycetota > Actinomycetes > Streptomycetales > Streptomycetaceae > Streptomyces > Streptomyces corynorhini. Next base: position 4,491 of record NZ_QQNA01000277.1, on the reverse strand, counting down.
GGACCTCCGTCCCTACGGTGGCGGCGGCCCCTACGGTGGCGGCGGCCCGTACGGTGGCGGCGGCTGCCGCCGCCGGGTGCACCGGTCCGTCCGGCACCCCGGCGGGCCGCAGCGCGGCGAACTCCTTGCGCAGGACGGGCACGACCTCCTCGCCCAGCAGGTCGAGCTGTTCCAGCACGGTCTTCAGCGGCAGCCCCGCGTGGTCCATCAGGAACAGCTGGCGCTGGTAGTCGCCGAAGGAGTCGCGGAACGACAGCGTCTTCTCGATGACCTGCTGCGGGCTGCCGACGGTCAGCGGCGTCTGCTCGGTGAAGTCCTCCAGCGAGGGCCCGTGCCCGTACACCGGCGCGTTGTCGAAGTACGGGCGGAACTCCCGTACCGCGTCCTGCGAGTTCTTCCGCATGAACGCCTGGCCGCCGAGGCCGACGATCGCCTGTTCCGGGGTGCCGTGCCCGTAGTGCGCGTAGCGCTTGCGGTAGAGGCGGATCAGCTGCTGGAAGTGCTCCTTGGGCCAGAAGATGTTGTTGGCGAAGAAGCCGTCCCCGTAATAGGCGGCCTGCTCGGCGATCTCCGGCGAGCGGATCGAGCCGTGCCAGACGAACGGCGGGGTCCCGTCCAGCGGGCGCGGCGTCGCGGTGAAGCCCTGGAGCGGCGTACGGAACTGGCCCTCCCAGTCCACGACGTCCTCGCGCCACAGCCGGTGCAGCAGCGCGTACTTCTCGATGGCCAGCGGGATGCCCTTGCGGATGTCCTCGCCGAACCACGGATAGACCGGGCCGGTGTTCCCGCGCCCCATCATCAGGTCGACGCGCCCGTCGGCCAGGTGCTGGAGCATCGCGAAGTCCTCGGCGATCTTCACCGGGTCGTTGGTGGTGATCAGCGTGGTGGAGGTGGAGAGGATCAGCCGCTCGGTGGTGGCCGCGATGTGGCCGAGCATGGTGGTGGGTGAGGACGGGACGAAGGGCGGGTTGTGGTGCTCACCGGTCGCGAAGACGTCGAGCCCGACCTCCTCGGCCTTGCGGGCGATGGCCACCATCGCCTTGATCCGCTCGTGCTCGGTCGGCGTACGTCCGGTGGTCGGGTCGGTCGTGACATCGCCGACGGTGAAGATCCCGAACTGCATCGCGCTCACCACTTCTCTCGTGTCCGTCGCTTTAGTTGAAGCTTCAACTGAACTGTACAACGACGGACCGGCGGTCGCTATTCCGCCCCGCGAAACGGGAAACGGAGAGGCCGGACGAGGGCTGCTGCCCCCGACCGGCCTCGGCTGCTTCGTACCGCTCAGTAATGCTTCGTACTGCTTAGTGCTACCTCGTGCTGATCAGTACTGCCTCGTGCTGCCTCGTACTGGCTCGTACTGCTTCGTGCTGCCTCGTGCTACTTCGTGAAGATGAAGTACTTCCACGCGCCGTGCGTCGTGTAGTTCACGTTGTCACCCGACGTGCCCTTGATGTACGACGAGCGCATCCGGACCCGGATCCCGGTGTCCCGCTCGCCGGCCAGCTCGACGGCGGACTTCCCGTTCGTGCCCAGCGAGAAGTACTCGTCGCCGAGGCTGTACCAGCGGCCGTCGTAGTACATCTCCATGGTGAACCGCTGCGCCCGCCCCTTGTGGTACGTCATGGCCGTCGTGAACAGCGGGTTCGTCTTCTTGTGGAAGTACGCGTACGTCGTGGAGCCGATCTTGCCCGTCTTGTAGTGGCGGGAGACCGACGTGGAGACCTTGGCCCTGGCCTGCGCCGTGGACTTCACGGACTTGGTGGCGTAGCGCGCGTCGCCCGTGAAGGTGGCGGTGACCGTGGTGTTGCGGGTCATCTTCACGGTGGCCGACAGATTGCCCTTGGAGTTGACCTTGCCCTTCTTGATCAGCTTCTTGGGCTTGTCGGCGCCGTACGGGTCGGCGTAGATCTCGACCGTGCGGTTCTTGTACGTGGTGCCGAGGTGCGCGGTGAAGGAGACGGCGGTGCCGTACGCGTACACCTTGCCGTTGCGGTCCAGCTTCAGGCCGGGCGCCGCCCGCGAGACGTTCACCTTGGCGGACGCGGAGGAGGCGGTGTGCGTGGCGCTGCCCGCGTACGTGACCTTGTAGGTGACCTTGCCGCCCGCAGGCGGGGTGTCGGAGAAGGAGAACGTGCCCTTCGCGTCCGTGGTCTTCTTCGTCCCGAGCGACGTGCCCTTCGGGGACTCCAGGTCGGTCCGCGTGACCGTCAGCGGGGTCCCCGCCGGGAGCGCCACGGACGCGGTGATCCTGCCCTTGACCGTGAGCGCCTTGGCGCGGGTCGCGGAGGCGGGCGCGGTGGCCGTCAGGGTCGTGACCGACTTGGTGGGGTCGGTCAGGACCCGCAGGGAGTACACCCCCCGGCTGTTGCCGGACACGGCGAACAGCCGCCCGCCGCCCGGCTCCCAGGCCAGGGCCCCGGCCGCCAGCGTGTCCGAGGCGCTGGTGTTGCCGGTGTTGGGGAAGTCGTACTGCCGTACCGCCTTTGTGGCGCCCGGCTGGAAGACGTGGACGTCCGTGTCGTACCAGGAGTCGCTGCCGGCCGCGACCGTACCGTCGGCCCTGACGTCCACGGCGTTGGCGTAGTCCGTCGTGGGGTACGAGCCGGTCTCCGCGAGGTCGGACGTCCGCAGGATCCAGTGGTACTTGTCGCTGTTGGCCGTGATGAGCCGGCTGCCGTCCGGGGTGAGCGCGAAGTCGACGTTCCTGCCGTGCGACCCGGCGGCCGAGGCGGTGCGGACCGCCGTACCGTCCGAGACGTCGTACACGCCGAGCCGGGACGAGGTCGTGTTCGGGTCCCCGGCCACCAGGAGGTCCGGGGCGCCGGGGGTGGCGTCGAGCTTCGGCGTGCCGTACCAGCCGCTCTCGTCGTCCTGGCCGAGGGTGACCACGGGCTCCTCGCCCGACACCTCAAGCGAGCCGATGTTGCCCGTCGTACCGGTGCTGTACGAGAACCAGAGCTTGCCGCCCGCGAGGACGACGTCCTCCGGGGCGGTGTTGTCGCCGGTCGCGTACCGCGCCGACGGGGTGACCGTGCGCGTCGAGACGGCCACGACGGAGTCGTCCCCCGGCACCGCCGCGTACAGCTGCTCGGAGTCGGCGGAGAGCGCGAGCCCTTCCACGCGGGGCAGCCCGGAGACGGTCCCGAGGACCGTGCCCGCGTAGTCGGTCGCGACGACCTTGCCCTGGGTGGGATCGCTGATGAAGACCCTCTTGTGCACGCCGTCCACGACGACGTCCCCGGCGGAGCCGACCGGCAGGACCTTGGCCGAGTCGGCGGTCGCCGTCCCCGCGGCGAGCACCACCGATCCGAGGAGTACCGCGAGCGCTGTCGCGGCCGGAAGTATGCGCGTACGCATGATGAAGTTGTTCCCCCCACGCTGAAACCCCTGGCCGTGACGCCGGTCAGGGTGAAGGAAGAGTAAGTCACGCGTACGACAAGACGATCACCAGGGCGCGGGTGTGCGGACCGCGTCGTGGCAGGTGGGCGCGGGCGGCGCGGGCGGCGCGGGCGGCGTGGTTCACGCGCGGTTCACGCGTGGTTCAGTCGGTGTCGCGGCCGGAGTCGGGGTCGGTCTCGCGGGCGGTGTCGGTGTCGCGGTAGGTGTCGTGGCGGTCTCGCGCTCGCTGGTCGTCCGTGTGCCGGTCCTCTTCGCGCCTGGACGTGGACGTGGACCCGGACGTGGACCCGGGCCCGGACCTGGACCTCTTGCCGGGGGCCCACGGGTTTCGGCTGTAGGGGTACGCGGCGATGTCCTGCCGGTGGTGCGCGTTGACCAGATGAATGAGCAGCACACCCACCGCGATCAGGGCGAGGATCACGACCACGCTGACCCACCAGTTGTTCATGAGGCACCCGCCTCCTCGGCGCGAACGCCGGTAGGGCTCAGTGCCCAGTGCCGCGGGCTCGCCGGGAAACGGCGCTGGGTTCGGTAGCGATTGCCTGAAATGTCCCCGGCGGTCTCAGCGTACTCCGGGTGCCACGAGCCGGCCGCTTTTCATCCGGTGCCCAGCCGGTGCACAGGTACGCCACAGCCGCTGTTCCTAGCCTCGCGCCCATGCCACGCCACCGGATCGCCTCCCACGCGCGCGGATCCGCCGCGCGCAGGGCCGTTTCGCCCGCCCTCACGGGCCTCGCCCTGCTCCTGGTGCTCGCCCTGTCCGCGTGGGTGGTGACGCGGGCGGGGTCGGGGCGGAGCGTCGGGGCGGGCGCCCTGACCGGTTCGTCCCGGGCGGCTCTGGTGCCGCCCGAGCCGTCCGCGACCACGTCCGCGTCTGTGTCCGCTTCGGTGTCCGCGTCGGCTTCGGCTTCGGCTTCGGTGTCCGCTTCGTCGGCCACCGCGCGTGCCGATCAGGAGCTGTCCGAGCGGCTCGCCGCCGTCCTGACGTCCTCGGGGGCGGCGGCGACGGCCTCGCTCCAGGTCGCCGTACTCGATGTACGCGATCTGGCGGACGGAAGCGCCCCCGTCCGCTCCGGCGCGCGCTCCACGGGG
>NZ_QQNA01000276.1 GCF_003346515.1 Streptomyces corynorhini | reverse complement strand
GGAAAGACGCGACGACATCCACGAAGCCTTCCTCGGGCTCGCCACCTGTCTCATCACCCACCGACACGTCCAACGCCTTTGTTAGGACCTCTTAGAGGAGGGTGCGGATGAAGTCGGTGAGGGGCGTGGGCGGGGATGCGGCGGGCGCGGCCGAGGGTGATTGAGACGAGTTGGCCGGAGCGGAGCAGGTCGTAGACGGCGGAGCGGCCGAGCTGGAGGCGTGCCATGACCTGGGGCACCGTGAGCAGATTCAGCGCAGGTGCCGCCTGCGCGTGGGGGACGGCGGGCGGGGGCAAGATCATCAGTAGCCCCCTTTGGGGGGAACTGCCGTTCCAGTTCCTGGCGGTGCCAAACCGCAGCGACGAGGAACGCGGCGCCGGGTCAGGCCGAGCCCGGCGGCGAGTTCGCGGCGCAGGTAGGTGGTGAAGCGGGCCCATAGGGCTCCGGCGTGCGCGTTGAACAGGACCGCGCCCGCGTAGTCGTACGTCTTCGGGTTCAACGGCGTCCCGATCAAGGCGTCTGCGGGGTCGTGGAGCTTGCGGCAGCGGCAGCGGCGGGTGTCGCCGCCTCCCCCACCCGACACGGCTTCGTACAGTTCTCTGCGACGGATGCGGTGCAGTGCCACGTCAGGCACGCTGCACACCCCGGACGAACTGACCCGCTGGATCGCCGGACACTGCGCCCAGAGCGGCCACGAACTGTATGAGCAGACCGTCCGAGTCGTCCGTGCCGAGCCTGGCGCATGGCAGTGAGGGTCCCGGGGGTGACACCACACCAGCGGCAACGCGACCGCGCGGCCCCAGCCCCTGACGGCAGTAGCGACGGCAACACCCACGGATTCGCACGCACCACCACGGACGCCAGCGGAACCCAAAACTGCCGTTGACCTGCGCATACGCAGGTAGAAAGGGGCCTCGTAGCACACGTACTATGTGCTGGCGGGTGCTGCGCCGCTCCTCGTGCATCACTGCAACAGAGCCGGCTTGGACTGCACTGCTGCCGAGAGGCAGAAGGTTTACGACGCTAATGCCGCGAAGAACGGCGGCGAGTACAAGTGTGACCACTGTGGCCAGACAGTGGAACGGCGCGCATCACGAGATGCCAATGGCAACGCCATCAAGGGGAGCCCGACGATGGCCAGATCGACCACGTAGAGCCTAAGAGGAGGTCTCACGTGGCAAGTTTCGCGAGCTTCTTGTAGCAGGCCAGGGCAGCGGCCATGACCGTGCTTCGGCCCTGCCAGTCGTTGCGGTCCACGCACGGGATCTTGAGGCCACGAGCAGCCCATGGCAGGCTCATACCGCATGATCGATGAATTCGCGAAGGACAACCTGCACGGGAGACTGCGGCGGGACCGCAAGGCGCTGCTCTGGAAGCTCGACGGCTTGTCCGAATATGACGCCCGCCGACCTTTGACAGCGACCGGGACCAACCTCCTCGGCCTGGTCAAACACGTGGCCAGCGTCGAGGCCAGGTACTTCGGCGAGATCTTCGACCGCCCGTCCCCGGAACCGCTGCCCCGGTGGCAGGACCACGACGGCAGCGATCTCTGGGCAACCGAGGACGAGACGCGCGATCAGATCATCGAATCCTACCGGCGCACGTGGGAACACTCGGACGCGACGATCGACGAGCTTGCCCTCGACGCCCCCGGCCATGTGCCGTGGTGGCCGGAGCCTTATTCCCACACGAACCTGTTCGCCATCATGGTCCACGTCCTCGGCGAGACCAACCGGCATGCCGGGCACGCCGACATCCTGCGCGAAGGCGTCGATGGCCGAACGGGCATGCGCCCCGAACACGAAACGCAGATCGGTGAAGATGCCCGCGCTGCCTACTGCGCGAAGATCGAGGAGGCCGCCAGAGCGACCGCAGCAGTCAAGGCATAGAAGGCTGTGCCATGTGACGTGCCTTTCGCGCGGCATGATGGCGGCCGCGCGTGCTGATCTGACCGAGCGTCTGGTTCCTGATGAACTGGAAGTGCTGGTCGCCCCGTTACTGCCGTCGTTCGCCGCTCGACCGCAAGGTGGCGGGACCGCTACGTGTTCTCTTCGGGCAGCGGCACGGTCGTCATCCGATCCTCATCTCGTAGCGCAGCCGCTGCCGGTGCGACCGCTCTCTGTGCCGGGCTTCTCACTCATCGGCGGTCGGCATGTGGGCCGTTACGTTCTCCCGGAGGCGTGCGTCGGCGCCCCCGCCCGCCGCTCCCTGCCGCTCGGCCACAGCCGTGGCCGGCGTTTCGCCGCCACGTCCTCCACCCACCCCACGGCCAGGATCATCAGGGCGAGCAGCGGCCACACCAGCAGCAGGGGCAGCACCGTGTACGAGGCGTCCAGCTCCGGGGCGTAGGCGTCGATGCCGGGGATGTTCCAGAGCTGGTCGACGAGCGGGAAGGTCAGCAGGATCATCAGGTTGTGCCAGAGATAGACCGTGACGGCCCGGTTGTTGGCGAGTGTGACGACGGGGTCGAGCCGGGCCAGTGCGCCCGGCAGCTCCCGCCAGGACGGCGCGTACTGGAGCAGGATCGCGCAGAACCCCAGCGACCAGGTGGCCTGCGCGAGCGGGATCTCGTCGAAGTTCCAGCCCTCGTCGGTGAGATGGCCGGAGGCCCACCACAGCGCGAAGGCCATCAGGAAGCCGGACAGCGAGACGGTCAGGTAGCGCGGGACCCGCTGGAACAGGCCGTCGTGGTGCGCGAAGCCGAGCACCCAGCAGCCGCCGTAGATCGCGAAGTCGATGACGACCTCGCCCGCCTCCCCCGGCACGGTGACCAGCTCGCTGCTCACAATCGCGGTGAGGACGACGGGGAACAGCAGCGTCGCCCACGGCACTCTGCGGAACGCCCGCAGCAGCAGCGGCGAGAGCAGCACGAACCAGAGGTACGCGCGGATGTACCAGAGCGGTCCCGCGGTGTCCTGCGCCCAGGTGGTGTCCAGCCACCCGGCGCCGTCGCCGCTCTCGTCGGGGTACGGGGGCGTGCCGAGCGGTACGAAGTAGCCGGCCAGCCGCAGGAACCACCCCATCCCCTCCTCCCGCACCGGCTTCCACCCCATCGCGAACATCAGGGGTACGACGACCAGCGCGAACGCCCACATGGGCGGCAGCAGCCGCCGCAGTCGGCCCCGGACGACGGCCCAGGGCGTACGCCCCGACAGCGACCTGGCCATCAGCGATCCGGCCAGCGCGAACATGACGCCCATGGAGGGGAAGAGGATCGTCAGCCAGGCCCAGCCGAAGATGTGGAACACCACGACACGGACCAGCGCGACGGCGCGCAGCAGATCCAGGTAGCGGTCCCGTCCGGGCGGCCGGACCGCTGCCACGGGATCACGGACGGCTGCTGTCTCCGCCTCCGTGGCGCCCGACGAGCCCGTGACGCCCGTAGCGCCCGTGACACCCGTGGCACCCGTGGCACCCGTGACACCCGTGACACCCGTGACACCCGTGACACCCGTGACGCCCGTAGCGCCCGTAGCGCCCGTAGCCCCCGAGGCGCCCGTAGCACCCTCGGCAACAGGGTCCCTGTTCATGTGACCGGCCTCCGGTTCTGGTCCGCGCCCCCGCCGAGCGGCGGCGCGGTCGTCGTGCCCGGCGCCTCGACCACACCGGTGCGCCGCAGTTTCTGCCATCGCAGCCGTCCGCCGGTGAGCGCGGTGATCCAGGACTGGAGCAGCACCACGTACATGAGCTGCCGGTACAGGATCTGCTGCAGGGGCAACGAGACCAGATGGTTCGCCGGTTCCCGGTCCAGCCGGAAGGCGTACGCCGCGCACACCGCCTGGACGGCCAGGACGCCCAGCCAGGCCAGTACGGTCCGCTGGGTGGGGCCGAAGACCAGCCCGTACAGCAAGAACACGTCGATCAGCGGGGCCAGCAGCGGCGCCAGCACCATGAACAGCGAGACCAGCGGCAGCCCGACGCGTCCGAAGCGCCCGGAGGGGCCGCGTTCCACGAGTGCGCGGCGGTGCTTCCAGATGGCCTGCATCGTGCCGTAACTCCAGCGGTAGCGCTGGGACCACAGCTGCTGTACGGACTCGGGCGCCTCGGTCCAGGCGCGGGCGCGCTCGGCGTAGACGACGCGCCAGCCGTCGCGGTGCAGGGCCATGGTGATGTCGGTGTCCTCGGCGAGGGTGTCCTCGCTCATCCCGCCGACGCGCTCCAGGGCCCGCCGCCGGAAGGCGCCGACCGCGCCCGGGATGGTGGGCATGCAGCCGAGCATGTCGTACATGCGGCGGTCGAGGTTGAAGCCCATCACGTACTCGATGTGCTGCCAGGCGCCGATGAGGGTGTCGCGGTTGCCCACCTTGGCGTTGCCCGCGACCGCGCCCACGCGCGGGTCGGCGAAGGGCTGGACCAGTTCGCGCACGGTGGCCGGTTCGAAGACGGTGTCGCCGTCCATCATCACGACGATGTCGTGCCGCGCGTGTGCGATGCCGTTGTTGAGGGCGGCCGGTTTGCCGGCGTTCGGCTGGCGTACGACATGGACGCCGGGCAGCCGGAGGGCCTCGACGATGTCGGCGGTCCCGTCGTTCGAGCCGTCGTCGACGACGATGACCTCGATGGGATGTTCGCTCGCCGTCAGGGAGTTGACCGTGTGGGCGATGCACTCGCGTTCGTTGTACGCGGGCACCAGCACCGTGACCGGTTCGGTGACGGGCGGGCCCCAGGTGAAGCGGGCGGCGCGTACCTTGCGCGCGTGCGCGAAGGACAGCGCCAGCATCAGGCCGAAGCGGGTGATGACGAGGAAGCCGATCACCGAGAGTCCGACGACGAGGACGGAGGTGATGTTGTCCGAGAGGGTCACGGCGGCGACCCACGCCTTGCCCTTCCAGAGGGCTGTCCCGGTGACCGGGGTGTGGGCGCTGGGCGCGCCGAGCGCCTCGGTGAGGTTGGTGAAGCGGTAGCCGCGCGCCTTCATCTCGGGCAGGTAGCGGGCGAGCGCCTCGACGGTCTGTGAGCGGTCGCCGCCGGAGTCGTGCATCAGCACGATGGCTCCCTTGGTGCCCTTGGGGGTGGCCCGTTCGACGATGGCGTCGGTGCCGGGGCGTTTCCAGTCCTCGCTGTCGGCGCTTTCGAGCACGGTGATGTAGCCGCGGTTGCCGACGTACCGGGCGACGGGCCAGGTCCTGTCGTCCATCGCCTGCGCGTCGGAGGAGTACGGGGGCCGGAAGAGCGAGGAGCGGATTCCGGCGGCGCCCGCCAGCGCGAGCTGGTTCTGCGACAGCTGCCAGTCGATCTGGGAGGTGGACTTGAGGGAGAGATCGGGATGGTTGAAGGTGTGCAGGCCGACCTCGTGGCCCTCCTTCACCATGCGTCTGACCAGCTCCGGGTAGCGCGAGGCCATGGTGCCGGTGATGAAGAAGACGCCGTGGGCGTCGTACCGCTTCAGCTCGTCGAGGACCTTCGGCGTCCATTCGGGGTCGGGGCCGTCGTCGAAGGT
>NZ_QQNA01000275.1 GCF_003346515.1 Streptomyces corynorhini | reverse complement strand
TCGGGGTCACGCGTTCGGGGTCACGCGGGCGAGGTCGGATGGCCGGGGTCGGATGGCCGGTTCTCAGTCGACCGTGACGACGACCTTGCCTCCGGCGCCGCCCGCCTCGTTGAACCGGAACGCCTCCGCCGCCCGCTCCAGCGGGAACGTCCTGGCGACCCCGACCTCCAGCACGCCGTGCTCCGCGAGGGCGGCGAGCGCCGCCAGGTCCGCCGCGTCGGCCCGCGCGAACGCGTACGAGCCGCCCAGCTCCGTGACCCCGCCGTCGGCGATGGACGCCAGCCGTCCGCCGGGCGCGAGCAGCGGCGGGGTGGCCCGCAGCAGATCGCCGCCGATGATGTCGAAGGCGGCGTCCACGCCGTTCGGCGCGAGTGCGCGCACCTGCTCGCCGAGTTCGCCGGGGCCCTCGCCGTACCGTACGGCCTCGCCGCCGAGCGCCCGGATGTGCTCCTGCCCCGACTCGCGGGCGGCGCCGATGACGCGGGCGCCGAGATGGCGGGCGAGCTGGACGGCCATGGAACCGACCGCGCCCGCCGCGGCGTGCACGAGCACCGTCTCACCGGCGCGCAGCCGCAGCACCCGGTGCAGCACCTGGTAGGCGGTGAGCCCCACCAGCGGCAGCCCGGCCGCCTCGGCGAAGCTCAGGGCGGCCGGCTTGCGGGCGAGGGTGCGTACCGGGGCGGCGACGTACTGCGCGAAGGTGCCGCGCGACAGGAAGTCCTCCCGTACGTACCCGATGACCTCGTCCCCGGCGGCGAACTCGGTCACGGCCGCCCCTGGCCTGCTCACCACCCCGGAGACGTCCCAGCCCGGGATCACCGGGAAGACCGGTTCGAGGATCCCGTCGAGATACCCCTCCCGGCACTTCCAGTCGACGGGGTTCACCGCCGCGGCCCGCACCTCGACCAGCACGGAGTCGGGTCCGACCCTGGGCTCGGGCCGCTCTCCGTACTCCAGGACGTCCGCTCCGCCGTAGCGGCTGTAGCTGATGGCCTTCATGCGTCCGACACTCCGACGCCCCGGGCCGGTCCGCAAGCCGGGACCGCTCGCGCGGCGCGGCGTCAGGCGGTGATCGCGGCGTAGGGCGGCAGCATGGCGCGGGGATCCTGGCCGGTCTTCCAGAGTCCGATCAGAAAGGCCGTCATGGCCTCCAGTTGGTCCGCCCGGTCGAGGCCACCGGCCCTCAGCGGTACGCAGCCGGTGTCCAGGACCAGGGTGCTCACCAGCTCCAGCGCGTCGGCGTCGTCCCCGCACAGCGGCACGGCGAGCGGGCCGTCGGGGAAGACGGGCGGATCGAGGCGCCAGACGGCCTCCGCGCTGTGGTTGAACGCCTTGACGACCCGGGCGCCGGTCGCCGCCGCGATCGTACGGGCGGCTCCCGGGCCGGTCCCGGTGGTGAGGAGGAAGCCGGGGCCGAGGGCGTTGGTGCAGTCGATCAGCACCCGCCCGCGCAGCGCTCCGGCCGCCGCGCCCGCGTCGGCCAGCACCTCGGCGACCGCGTCGAAGCCGACGGCGAGCAGCGCCGCGTCACCGTGGAGCGCCGCCTCGGCGGGGGCACCGGGCCGCCCGCCGAGGCGGCGGGCCAGCTCCGCCGCCTTGGCGGGCGAGCGCCCGCCGATCAGCAGCTCGTGCCCGGCGCGGGCCCAGTGGGCGCCGAGAGCCGCCGCCATCGCCCCCGTGCCGATGATTCCGATGCGCATGCCGGTCGCCCCTCCGTCGTTCCCGTACCGTTCCAGCAGGGACGCTAAGGGAGCGACCGGTAACCATTCGGTGCCCCGCGCGGCTGGTACGAAGAGGCGATACGCGCGACGCGGGAGGGCAGAGATGGAAAGAGTGCTGGCGGACTGCCGGTCCAGGATCGGCTTCGATCTGCTGGGCAACACCTGGAACCCGGTGGTGCTCTACGCGCTCGCGGAGGGGCCGCGCCGCCCGCGCGAGCTGCGTACGGAGATCGGCGGCATCAGCGCCAAGGTGCTCACCGAGACGCTGCGTCGGCTGGAGGGGTACGCGCTGGTCGAGCGCCGGACGTACGCGCCGCCCTCGCCCCGGGTGGAGTACGCGCTCAGCGAGCTGGGCCGCAGCTTCCTGGAGCCGATCCGGGCGCTGGGCCGCTGGTCGGCCGAGTACGGCGATGCCTTTGTCGCGGCGCAGCGGTGGGATGAGGGCTGATCGCGCGGCCGGGCGGCGGCGCCCGGTCTCCCTCCCGGTGCGGGCTGCCGCGTCAGGGGCACGATTTCGGTGACGGGCCGTCGGATGGCAGGCTCGGGGCCGACCGTAGTGCCGACCCCGGGGAGCCGCCGTGCCCGCAACCGATCCGTACACCGTCCGCCTCGCGCCCGAGGTGTACGCCTATGTCCAGCCGGACGGCGGCTGGTGCCTGAACAACGCGGGATTCGTCAGCGACGGGCGGTCCACGCTGCTGATAGACACGGCGGCCACCGAACGGCGGGCGCGCGCCCTGCGCGAGACGGTGCTGGCCGCCGGGGTGCCGCTGCCGCGCACGGTCGTCAATACGCATCACCACGGCGACCACACCTACGGCAACGCCGTGTTCGCCCCGGAGGCCGTCGTGATCGGCCATGACGCCTGCCGCTCCGAGCAGTTCGCGGCCGGGCACCAGCTGCATCTGGTCTGGCCGCGGACCGACTTCGGCGACATAACGATCACCGCGCCGACCGTGACCTACGCCGACCGGCTCACCGTCCATGTGGGCGATACCGAGGTACGGCTGATCCATCCGGGGCCGGCGCACACCATCGGTGACTCGATCGTGCATCTGCCCGAGCGGTCCACCGTGTTCACCGGGGATCTCGTCTTCCGGGGCGGCACCCCGTTCCTGGCCATGGGCTCGCTGCGCGGGTCGCTGCGCGCGCTGGAGCTGCTGCGCTCGCTCGACGCGACCCATGTCGTGCCGGGCCACGGCCCGGTGGGCGATCCGTCGGTGTACGACGAGACGGAGCGCTATCTGCGCTACGTCGAGGAGCTGGCCGACGCGGGCCACGCCAAGGGGCTGACGCCGCTGGAGGCCGCGCGGGCGGCGGATCTCGGCGAGTTCGCCGGGTGGCGGGAGAGCGAGCGGCTGGTGGCCAATCTCCACCGGGCGTACGCGGAGCTGGACGGTCTGCCGGAGGGCTCGCCGCTCGACGTGGCGACCGTGTTCGCGGACATGACGGCGATGAACGGCGGGGTCCCCGTGGCCTGCCACGCGTAGTCCCCGGCGGGCGGAGCGCCGGGCGGGGCGCCGATCGGGCGACGGGCGGGACGCCGATCGGGCGACGTGCGGGACGCCGATCGGGCGGCGGGTACGAGCGCACCGGGGCGCCGGGAGCACGGGCACGGGAGCACCGGGGCGCCGGGAGCACGGGCACGGAAGCACCGGAGCGCGGGACACTGGACGACATACCGACCGGTCGGTAGCGTGATGGGCGACCGCGACCGGCGGTCCGCCGCCCCGCCCGTACGGAGGTACGCCGATGCGTCAAGACCCGCCGCCCGGACTCGACCCCGAGCGGCTGCGCGGCCATCTCGACCGCGCGCTGCCCGGCCTGGTGGGCGGCCCGCTCGACGCGCGGCTGATCGAGGGCGGCCGGTCGAATCTGACGTACACCGTCACCGACGGCACCGGGCGATGGGTGGTCCGCCGACCGCCCCTCGGCCATGTGCTGGCCACCGCGCACGACATGAGGCGCGAGTACCGGGTGATCGCGGCCCTGCACCCGACGGCCGTGCCGGTGCCCGAGCCGCTGCTGCTGTGCGAGGACGAGTCGGTGCTCGGCGCGCCGTTCTACGTGATGGAGTACGTGGCGGGCACCCCGTACCGCACGGCCGAGCAGCTCGCCCCGCTCGGTCCCGGGCGCACCAGGGCCGCCGTCCTCGCGCTGGTGGACACCCTGGTCGAGCTGCACGCCGTCGATCCCGGCGCGGTGGGCCTCGCGGACTTCGGCCGCCCGGACGGTTTCCTCGACCGGCAGTTGCGCCGCTGGGGCAAGCAGCTCGACGGCTCGCGCAGCCGCGAGCTGCCCGGGATCGACGAGCTGCACGGGGCGCTCGGCCGGTCGCTGCCGCTCTCCCCCGCCCCGACCGTGGTGCACGGCGATTTCCGGCTCGACAATGTGCTCCTCGGCGACGACGACCGGATCAGGGCGGTGCTGGACTGGGAGATGTCCACGCTCGGCGATCCGCTGACCGATCTGGGGCTGCTGGTGATGTACAGCGTGCCGCTCGATCTGCCGGGCTCCCCGATCAGCACGACGGCGGACGCGGCGGGCCACCCCTCCCCGGCCGAACTGATCGAGCGGTACGCGGCGGCCTCGGGCCGGGACACCTCCGCCGTCGCCTGGTACACGGCCTTCGCCTGGTTCAAGCTCGCCGTGATCCTGGAGGGCATCCACTACCGCTACACCCTGGGACAGACCGTGGGCCCCGGTTTCGACCGGATCGGCGATCTCGTCCCCGTCTTCATCCGGCACGGCCTCACCACCCTCCAGCTCCAGGAAGGCTGAGTACCCCTCATGGACTTCGCATTCGACGCCCGCACCGAAGAACTGCGTACCCGGCTGCTCGCCTTCATGGACGAGCGGGTGTATCCGGCCGAGGCGGTCGCGCGCGAGCAGCACTCCCGGCTGGCCGACCCCTGGGACACCCCGGCGGTGGTGGCGGAGCTGAAGGCGGAGGCACGCCGACAGGGGCTGTGGAACCTCTTCCTGCCCGACGCGGAGTACGGCGCCGGGCTGACCAACCTCCAGTACGCGCCGCTCGCCGAGATCACCGGCCACTCCCCGCAACTGGCCCCCACCGCGCTGAACTGCGCGGCGCCGGACACCGGGAACATGGAGGTGCTCGCCCAGTTCGGCTCCGCCGAGCAGCGCAAGCAGTGGCTGGAGCCGCTCCTCGCGGGCGAGATCCGGTCGGCGTTCGCGATGACGGAGCCCGAGGTGGCCTCGTCCGACGCGACGAACATCCGCACGGTGATCGAGCGCGACGGTGACGACTACGTCGTCGACGGCCGCAAGTGGTACATCTCCGGGGCCATGAACCCGGAGTGCGCCGTCTTCATCGTGATGGGCAAGACCGACCCGGAGGGAGCCGACCCGCGCCGCCAGCAGTCGATGATCCTGGTCCCGCGCGACACTCCGGGGCTCGAAGTGCGCCGCGCCATGCGGGTGTACGGGTACGAGGACCACGCGCACGGCGGCCACGCCGAGGTCGTCTTCGACCGGGTCCGGGTGCCCGCCTCCCACCTCATCGGCGAGGAGGGCGGCGGTTTCGCCATCGCGCAGGCCCGGCTGGGCCCCGGCCGGATCCACCACTGCATGCGGCTGATCGGGATGGCCGAGCGGACCATCGAGCTGATGTGCCGACGGGCCGTGTCCCGTACGGCGTTCGGCAAGGCGCTCGCCCAGCAGGGCGTGGTCCAGAACTGGATCGCGGACGCCCGGGTGACCGTCGAGCAGCTGCGGCTGCTGGTCCTCAAGACGGCCTGGCTGATGGACACCGTGGGCAACCGGGGCGCGCACACGGAGATCCAGGCCATCAAGATCGCCACCCCGCGCGCGGTGGTCGACATCATCGACTCGGCCGTCCAGCTGTACGGCGCGGGCGGCGTGAGCCAGGACTCGCCGCTGGCCGAACTCTGGGCCTCCGCCAGGACCCTGCGCCTCGCGGACGGCCCCGACGAGGTGCATCAGCGCTCGCTGGCCCGTCGCGAGCTGAAGAAGCACCTCCAGTAGCAGGAGTCACGAGCGCCGTCAGCAGTCCATGGACGGCGGCGGGAGCAGGCCGAGCGACTGGGCACGCATGACCGTGGAGAGCCGGTCGCACGTGCCCAGCCGCCGATAGAGGGATTCGATGTGCTTGTGGGCGGTGCGCGGTGAGATGTGCAGCCGATGGGCGATCGCGGTGGCGGGCAGCGCCTTCGCCAGCAGGGTGAGCACGGCGAACTGACGGGGTGTGATCCCCTGCTCCGCCGCCCGTTCGGCCCGTGGAGCAGGAGCAGGAGCCGGAGCGGGAGCGGCGGCCGGAGCGGGAGCGGTGCGGACAGGGCCGGACCCGGCGGCCCCCGCCGGGACCCGGGCGGCGGCTTCGCACCACTGGGCGCGGGCGCGGTAGTGGGCGTCGATGCTCACGAGCAGCGGCTGTACCCGGCGGGCATAGGCGAGTTCCTCCTCGGTGAAGTCGTCGCGGACATGGTGGAGGACGAAGCCCCGGGCGGCTCCCACGGGCGCGGGCAGCGGGATGCCGAGCATATGGGCGCCGAACGTACCCCGGGCCAGGCTGTGGCTCTCACTGCGCAGCCACGGCCGCTCGCCCCTGATCTGGGTGGCCGACCGGGGCGTACGGTCCCCGGTCGTGGCGTAGTGCTCCACCAGCGGGTTGCCCAGGCGGACATGGCGCACCGTGAGGGAGTCCAGATACTCCTGGGAGACCTCGTCGGCGCATTTCCAGGCGACCACCCGCCCGGTGCGCTTCGTGTGGTGGACCTCCGAGAGGGAGACGGCCGACGCGTGCAGTCCCCGGGCCAGTTCGGACAGGACGAGGGACCAGTGCGGCTCCGGATCGGGCCGCTCCAGGACGGAGACGGCGAGCCCCAGCATGTACGCGTAATCACGCCACAGGGCCGTACCCATCGCCACCCCCGCACTCTCGCACCCGTGCATCCCCGACCGCTCCACACGGTCACCGTACGAACCGATATCACCACGCTCCGCATTCATTCTGCCGCACCACTCGGCAGAGAGAAAGATCGCGTGCCGACAGAGCCGGACAAGGACGGGGCGAGCCACGCGCCGACCCCCGGCGCCGCGCGGACGGCGCGCGCGGCTCCGGGAACCTTCTTTCCGGGTGTGCGCCGCCCGGTCAGCCACCGCGATCGTCGGCGACCGACCCGGCCGGACCCGGCCGGAGTTCGCCCGGCGCACCCGGCCCGGCGGTTATCGGCAACACACGGATCCTGTTCACGGCCCCCCTCGCCTCATCCGCACGGCATCACCCGCACAGCGCCACCCACCCGGAACTCCTGACGTTCCGTAGCCGAACACCACTCATGGTGACGAACGCGCCGGTCCGGCCGCAATGCGTACAAGTACGTAGGGGAGGAACGGTTTCGCGCGGCGTCGAGCGCTTATGGGCGCCGCTACGGGCGCAGCGCCCGCAGCAGCAGGTCCGCGAGGTGGTCGGCGACCTGCTGCGGGGTGAGCGTGCCGTCCGGGCGGTACCAGGTGGACAGGTGGTGGACCGAGCCGAAGTGGTAGTCGACCACCAGGTCGGCGGGGGTGGCGGTGGAGAAGACGCCGCCGCGCTGCCCCTCCTCGACCAGTGCGCGGAAGCGTTCGTGGTAGCGGCGCCGCTCCTGCCGTACCCGCTTGTTCTTCTCCGGGCTCAGGTGGTGCATGGAGCGGAAGAAGATCGCGGCGTCGTCCAGGTTCTCGATCGTCGTCACGACGACATCGGCGGCGGCGGCCCGCAGCCGGGTCTCCACCGGCTCGTCGGCGTCGGCGAAGGCGTCCAGGCGCTCCTGCTGGAGGCGGAGCACGCGGGAGTAGACCTCCTGGAGGAGGTCCTCCTTGGAGCCGAAGTAGTGGTAGAGCGCCCCTTTGGTGACGCCCGCCGCCTCGACGATCTCCTGGACCGAGGTGCGGTCGTAGCCGCGCTCGGCGAACAGCCGGGTGGCGGCGGCCAGCAGCCGCTGGGGTACGGGGACGCCGTCCCCTTCCGTCGTTCTCGCCATGCTCGGCCACCCGCCTTCCGCTCCGTGCCGTACGCGCCGCCCCGTTCGACGCCTACGGCGGGGAACGCAGTTCCCTCCTGAGGATCTTCCCACTCGTGGTCTTGGGCAGCTCGGGCAGGATCTCGACCTCGCGCGGGTACTTGTACGCGGCGAGCCGCTCGCGGCAGTACGCGCGCAGTTCGCCGGGGTCCACCGTCGCGCCGGGGCGCAGGCTGACGTACGCCTTCACGCTCTCGCCCCGGTAGGCGTCCGGGACCCCGACCACGGCCGCCTCGCGGACGCCGGGGTGGCCGTAGAGCACGTCCTCGACCTCACGCGGCCACACCTTGAAGCCGGAGGCGTTGATCATGTCCTTCTTCCGGTCGACCACGTAGAGCCAGCCGTCGCGGTCCATGAAACCGATGTCACCGGTGCGCAGTTCACCGTCCGGGAACGCGGCGGCGCTCGCCTCGGGCGCCCGCCAGTAGCCGGAGACGACCTGCGGGCCGCGCACCGCGATCTCGCCCTGTTCGCCGAAGGGCAGGTCCGCCCCCCGCTCGTCGATGATCCGTACGACGGTGTCGGGCCCCGGTACGCCCACCGCGAGCGTGCCGGAGACCGGGTCGACCGGGGCCGTCCGCGCGGGCGGCACGGAGGCACAGGGCGCGGTGCACTCGGTGAGCCCGTAGCCGTTGCGGAGGTAGGGGCCCAGCTCCGCGCGGAACTCCTCGACCAGCGCGGGCGGCAGCGGCGCGCCGCCCGAGGAGATCACCCGGAACGAGGAGAAGTGCGCGCGGGTGACGCCCGGGTGGGCGGCGAGCGCCATGAAGGCGGTGGAGGGGCCGATGGTGTACGCGGGGCGGTGTTCGGTGAAGGCGTCGAGGACCACGCCGGGGTGGAAGCGGTAGGTGAGGGCGAGGGTGCCCGCGTTGGCGAAGCACGCGGCCAGCTCGCAGACCAGGCCGGTGATGTGGAAGAGGGGCGCGAGCGCGAAGTAGCAGGAGCCCTCCTCGACGGGGTGCCCGGTCCGCTGGCGCTCGGCGTTGTACATGATGTTGGCGTGGGAGTTCATGGCGCCCTTGGGGGTGCCGCTCGTACCGGACGTGTAGCTGATCAGCGCGGTGTCCCCGGCGGCGGGGTCACGACCGGCGGGTGCGGCGCGTCCGGCACGGGCGACGGCCAGCAGGTCGGCGGCGTCGTCGGTCGGCGGCTGCCGCTCGAAGCCGAGGACACGGGCGTCGTCGCGGGTCTGGAGGTCCAGCTCGCAGGCGGTGAGCGCGATCCGTACGGACGAGGCGGCGGCCGTGTCGCGCAGGAACGCGCCCCAGTCGCGGTCCGCACAGATCACGGCCGTCACCTGGGCGTCCGTCAGCACATGCGCGACCTCGGCGGACTTGTACATGGGGTTGACCGGTACGACGACCGCACCGGCCTTCCAGGCGCCGAGCAGCGCGAGGACGAAGTGCGGGGTGTTCTGGAGCATGATCGCGACCCGGTCGCCGGGCGCCAGCCCCCGGGCGGCGAGATGCCCGGCCACGGAGTCGGAGAGCGCGTCGGTCTCGCGGTAGTCCAGGCGGCCGTCGAAGTAGCCGAGCGCGGTACGCCCGGGAGCGCGGGCGACGGCGGCCCGGAAGGCGTGGACGACGGAGGGCGGCGGGTCGAGGGGCGCGCGCTGGGCCGGGCTGAGCAGACCGAGCCAGGGCCGGGCCGCGTAGCGCGAAGAACCGGCCGCCGCCTCCTGGGCGCCCTCGCCCGTCCCGTCGCCCGGTGCCGTGGTCACGCGCCGCCCGCTTCCCAGGCGCGCTGGATCCCGTTCATGGACTCCAGCCAGCGGTCGGGGTCACCGGCGCGCGCCCGGAAGTAACCGGCCACCTCGGGGTGCGGCAGTACCAGGAACCGGTCCTCCGCCATGGCCTCGAACAGGGCGTCCGCCACGGCCTCCGGCTCGATGGCGCTCGATGACAGCACGAGTTCCCCGGCGCTTCCGGTCGCGGTGAGCATGTCCGTACGGACCCCTTGCGGACAGATGGCGTGGACCTTGAGGCCCCGGTGCCGGTAGGTCAGCGCGAGCCATTCCGCGTACGCGAGGGCGCCGTGCTTGGTGACACTGTACGGCGCCTCGCCGATCATGGTCAGCAGTCCGGCGGCCGAGACGGTGGAGACGAACCGGCCGCTGCCGCGCTCCAGCCAGGCCGGGACGAGCGCGCGGGCCGCCCGTACGTGCGCCATCACGTTGACGTCCCAGGCCGTCGCCCAGACGTCGTCGGCGGGCAGGTCGCGACCGGGCGGCGAGCCGACCCCGGCGTTGGCGCAGTAGATGTCGACGGTCCCGCCGAGCGCCTCGCGGGCGTCCTCGACGATCAGGGAGGCGTCGCCGGGCACCGCCACGGCGCCGATCTCGTCGGCCACGGCGCCCGCCTTGCGGGCGTCGAGGTCGTTGACCACCACCCTGGCCCCCTCGGCGGCGAATCTGCGGGCGAGCGCGGCCCCGATCCCCGCACCGGCCCCCGTGACCACAACCCCGGCATCGCGCACGGCATCCATCGGAACGGCCCGCCTCTCCGCCGGCCACGCCACCGGCCTCGACATACTAACCAGTCGGTATCCAACGGGGAAAGGGCGCGTCCCGGCCAGGCGGACGCCGGGGGCGCCGGGGACGCCGGGGACATGGGGGATGCCCGGGACACGGGAGAGGCTCAGGGGCCGGGGAGCCGGCCGTGAGACGCCGGAGCGGGCCTCGTTCCCCCGGCCCGCCGCAGGCGTTAGCGTGCGTGGCCATGACGGCGTCCGATCGCGGAGGTGGCGGAATGAATCTGTCCAGACGGGGACTGCTGGGCGCCGGAGGGCTGGCCGGGGCGCTGGCCGTGGCCGGGGCCTCCCCCGCGACCCCGGCGGCCACCGCCCCCGACGCGACCGCGCGGCCGGGCGGCGCCGGGGCCGGGAGCGTGCGTACCGGGTTCGACCGGCTCGCCGCCGACGGGTACCGGCGGCTGTCGGGGCAGAAGGTCGGGGTCGTCACCAACCCGACCGGCGTCACCTCCGACGTGCGCCACATCGTGGATGTCATGCACGCCGACGAACGCGTCGACCTGGTCGCGGTCTTCGGCCCCGAACACGGCTTCCGGGGGACGGCGCAGGCGGGCGGCTCCGAGGGGCGGTACGACGATCCGGCGACCGGGCTGCCGGTCTACGACACGTACCTCAAGAGCGGCGGGCCGCTGGCGGACGTCTTCACCGCCTCCGGCGTCGACACCGTCGTCTTCGACATCCAGGACGCGGGCGCCCGTTTCTACACGTACGTCTGGACGCTGTACGACTGCATGGAGGCGGCGGCCAGGGCCGGGAAGCGCTTCGTCGTGCTGGACCGGCCCAACCCGGTGACCGGGCGCGCGGCCCTCGGCCCGGTCCTGCACCGGGAGTTCGCCACTTTCGTGGGCCGTGAGCCGATCGCCCAGGCGCACGGCATGACCGTCGCCGAGCTGGCCCGGCTGTTCAACGGCGAGTTCCTGGCGCGGCCCGTACGGCTGGAGACGGTCACCCTGTCGGGCTGGCGGCGCGGGGACTTCTTCGACGTGACGGGGCTGCCGTGGGTGCCGCCGAGCCCCAACATGCCCACGCCCGACACCGCGCTGGTCTACGCCGGGACCTGCCTGTTCGAGGGCACGAACCTCTCGGAGGGCCGGGGCACCACCCGCCCCTTCGAACTGCTGGGCGCGGAGGGCGTCGACGGGAGGTGGGCCGAGGCGGCCAACGCCCTGTCCCTGCCCGGTGTGCGTCTGCGCGAGGCGTACTTCGCGCCGACGTTCTCCAAGTTCGAGGGCCGCACGGTCGGCGGCGTGCAGCTCCACGTCCACGACCGCGAGACCTTCGACCCGGTGCGTACCGCGATCGCCCTGCTGGTCACGGCTGCGCGGACCTGGAGCGGCTTCGCGTGGCGCGCCGACCACTGGATCGACAAGCTGACCGGCTCCGGCAGCGTACGTACGATGATCGACGCGGGCGCGGACACGGACGAGATCGCCGGGGCCTGGCAGGACGAACTGGCCGCGTTCCGCGCCGTACGACGGCCCTATCTGCTCTACCGGTGACCGCGCCGCCCGGCCATCAGGCCGTGTGCTGATACGACGGGTAGGTCAGATAGCCCGCGTCACCCCCCTGGTAGTACGTGGCCTCGTCGACGGGAGCGATCGGCAGTCCGGTACGCAGCCGCTCGACCAGGTCGGGGTTGGAGAGGAAGGAACGGCCGAAGCCGATGAGGTCGGCGCCGAGTCCGAGCCAGCGGTCGGCGTCGGCCCGCCCGGTCTGCTTCGGCCCCATCGGGAAGACCGGGTTCATGACGAGGGTGCCGGGCCAGGCACGGCGCAGACCGAGCAGCACGTCGTCACCGACGGTGGCTTCGAGGTGGACGTACGCGACCTCCAGGCGGGCCAGTTCGGTCAGCAGCGCGGTGTGGAGCTGGAGCGCGTCGTGCTCCTCGACCCCCCAGAACCCGCCGCCCGGGGAGAGGCGGATGCCGGTCCTGTCGGCGCCGACGGCCTCGACGGCCGCGGACACCGCCTCGACGGCGAACCGGATCCGGTTGGCCACCGAGCCGCCGTAACGGTCCGAGCGCAGGTTGCCGTTGGACGACAGGAACTGCGAGATGAGGTAGCCGTTGGCGCCGTGCAGCTCCACACCGTCGAAGCCCGCGTCGACGGCGCGGCGGGCGGCGGCGCCGTACGACCCGGCGTGCTCGGGCACCTCGGCGGTCTCCAGGGCGCGCGGCACCGGCGCGGGCTGCCGGCCCGAGGGGGTGAACACGTCGCCGGTGGCGGGCACGGCCGAAGGGCCGACCGGCACCGTTCCGGTCGTCTCGGGGTGCGAGACCCGTCCGCCGTGCATGATCTGCGCGAAGATCCGTCCGCCGTTGGCGTGCACGGCGGCGGTCACCGGGCGCCACGCGGCGACCTGCTCGTCGCTGTGCAGCCCCGGCGTCCCCGGGTTGGACTGGCCGATCAGACTCGGCTGGACCCCCTCGGACACGATCAGCCCGGCCGTCGCCCGCTGGGCGTAGTACGTGGCCATCGACGGGGTCGCCAGACCGCCGTCGGCGGCCCTGGCCCGGGTCATCGGGGCCATCACCACACGGTTGGGCAGGGTCAGTCCGCCGAGCCGGTAGCTGCTGAAAAGAGTCATCGCGCAGGTCTCCTCGTTCCTGGGTGCCCGGGTGGCGGGCACAGCGACTACGCTAGAACCTCACATTGATGTGAGAGGCAAGCGTTGTGCCGCACCTCACACCGGACGTGGATCACCGAGGAGGACGACGTGCGCATCGGGGAACTGGCGTCACGGACCGGAGTCAGCGTCCGGTCCCTGCGCTATTACGAGGAGCAGAAGCTGATCGTCAGCTGCCGCAGCGCGGGCGGGCAGCGGCAGTACCGGGAGGACGTCGTCGAACGGGTGGCGTTCATCCGGCGCCTGTACGCCGCCGGGCTGTCCAGCAGCACCATCATCGAGCTGCTGCCCTGCGCGTACGCGCCGAGCGAGACGAACTCCGACGTCGCTCTGGCGCGTATGGAGCAGGAGCGCGACCGCCTCTCGCGGCACATCGACGAACTGGCGCGCACCCGGGACACTCTCGACGGGCTGATGGCCAGGGCCCGGGAGTTCCGGGAGACATTGCGGGAGACGTTGCGGGAGACCGTGCCGCACTGACCGGCGGCCGTGCCGGCCGGTCGGTGCGGCACAGCCGGTCGGCACGGCCGCCGTCGGCGCTCAGCCGTCAGCGGTGCGAGGGGAACTCGACCACCTGCTGGTACGTCGGCCTGTTCTGCCAGCTGATCTTGGGGTGGCTGATGCCGCCCAGCGTCCTGTGGATGATCGAGTCCGTGCACCACTGGTCTCCGGCCGAGCAGTTCTCGTCGCCCGGGTAGACCTCCTTGACCGGTACGGCCGCCGCCGTCTTCAGCGTGGACAGCAGCGTCTCGCGGCACGCGCTCAGGGAGCCGTCCCCGCAGTACGTGACCGGGGCCGGCGCCAGGACCGGGTCGCCGAGGACCTGGCGCAGATCCTTGTCGACATAGCCCCACCAGCCGTACTGGAACGACGAACCGCTGTGCGCGCCCGTCGGGCCGTGGCTCGACGCCGGGGACTCGTCGGTCTGGAGCGACGCGGTGAGCGCCTCGTACAGACCGCTCCCGAGGCCCTGCTTGTACTGGGCCTCGACCAGCCGGGGCCACCAGGCGTCCATGATCCGTACGGCGGCGGCGTCGGTGTAGGTGTGCGAACCCTGCTTGGTCTCCATGCGCCGGGAACCGGTGGCGCGCCAGCTCTCCAGTTGCTGGACGACGGTGTTCAGCGCCGGGTCGGTGACGGTCGCGGAGCGGATCACCTTGAGCAGTGTGGGCAGCACCTGCTCGCCCCGCAGATCGGTCACCGCCGCGTCGGCCATCGCGCGGGCGAGGGAGGCGCGGGTGACGCCGCCCTTGGCCACCAGCGCCTCGACCCGGTCGTCGAGCAGATCGGCGCGGTGCACCGCGCCGTAGCCGAAGCCCGCCGCGTCGTACTCCTCGGCCTGCCGGTTGTTCCACGAGATGTAGTAGTCCTGCCCGACGGACTGCGGATGCTGGGCGAAGGGCGTGTACGAGGCGGTGTTGGCGGCCGGGTCGAACCCCTGCCACTCGTACGCCTGCTCGGCCTTCACCGGCAGCGAGGCGTCGACTCCGGCCGCCCGCACGGGGTTGAGGCCGCTGTTGAAGTAGGCGGCGGTGCGGGAGTCGGCGTAGAACCAGTTGAAGGCGTAGCCGATGCGGTGCGCGGCCTGCTGGAAGGAGGCGGCGTCCTTGACGTACCCGGGGTCGTTGAGCATCTGGAAGCCGATGATCGAGTCGGCCTCGTGGCGGTAGGTGCTGCGCAGGGAGGTGTACGCGACGGGCTTGCCGCCGACGGTCGCGCGGTGGGTGACCATGCCGTACTTCGTGCGCCAGACCTGGAGCCGGTACGAGCCCGCGGCCGTGGAGTCGGCGGTGGTCGGTTTCCAGGCGTTCTTGCGCTCCATCTTCTCCATCGGGGTGCAGACGGAGCGGTAGAGGTACGCGGTGGACGCCTTGGTCGGTGTCCCGCCGCCCGGTTCGCACAGCTCGACGGCGTACGTGTCGGTGATGTCCTGCTGCGCGGAGGTGGCGCTCCAGGCGTAGTCCTGGCCCCGGCCCATCTGCACGTACATGCCGACGCCCGCGAAGGCCACGCCGCGCGCGCTGATGCCGGGGCCCTGAAGCTCCTGGAGCATCATCAGCTGTGGCGCGAAGTAGCCGGTTTGGGGTCCGAACACGGCGACGGGGTTGCCGCTGGCGGTGTGCTGCCCGGAGACCAGCAGCGCGTTGGACATCCCCTTCCTGGCGGAGAGCGCGCCGTCCTGGACCGCTCCGTCGTCGAAGATCCCCCGCAGCGGCTCGATCCCCTCGGGGACGCCGACGGGGGCCTCGGCCCGGGTGACGGCCGAGCCCGTCCTGTCGTACACCAGCGGTTCCGCCTGGACGGAGCCCGCGTCGGGCAGGGCCGTGCCGCGCGGGTTCGCGGGCTTGCGCGCGTAGGGGAAGGCGGTGCCGTCGTGGACGGTGAGGACGGCCTCGGGGTCGTCGCGCTGGCGGAACGACTCCCAGACCTCGGTGCCCTTGACCACGCCGTACTTCTGCTGCGCGGCGAGCAGCGAGAGCGCGGCCTGCACCTCGCCGCCGCCTCCGCCGCCGAACTGGCCGCCGACGACGGAGGCGATGGAGATCAGGTCGGTGAGCTTGAAGGGCTCGATCTCCCCGACGTTGGTGATCGAGTCGATCTTGCCGGTGAGGACGTACTCGCCGGGGAAGTAGCGGCCGTCCTTGGACTTCTGCCGGTAGGAGTTGATGCCGTCGACATACGCCTGGGCGTCGGCCATGGCCAGCTCGCCGCGCTCGCCCCCGGTGGTCCTGATCCGTTCGACCTGGGCCTCGTACTCGGCCTCCGTGTACGGAGCCGAGGGCCAGAACTGCTGCTCCAGGCCCTGGTTGGCGAGGGCGCCACCGGCGAAGGAGGTCAGTTCGCCGCGGCCGATGTGGCGGAAGAGGTCCATCATCCAGAGGCGGTCCTGCCCCGCGGCGTAACCGGCGCCGAACTCGGTGCCGTAGCGGGTGGTGCCCTTGATGTGCGGGACGCCGGTCTTCTTGTCCCGGGTGATCGTCACGTCCTCGCGCGGTGAGGTGACGGACTCGACCTGGCCGGAGGGGACGCCGAAGGAGGCGTCGTTGAAGAAGTCGGTGATCTTCGCGTCGGTGAGTCCGCTCCGCCCCGCCACCAGGGAGTCGTAGCGGGCGAGCTGGTCGGAGGCGTGGGCGGGGAAGGTGCCGAAGAGCTTGTTGCCGAGGATGTCGGCGAGGGTGGCGTTGCCGTTCGCGCCGGGCGGCAGGATGTCGGCGCACTGCCCCTGACAGTGGTCGGTGGCGTCGGCGGCGGGCGCCGCGAGCGGCCCGGTCCCGGCCGTGGGCGCGGCGGCGGCCGGCCCCTGCGGGAGCAGCAGGGAGGCGCCCAGCGCGAACACCGCGACGGTGGTGGCCGCGGCTCTGGCGCGGGTGCGCCCGGCCCGGCCGGCTCTGGTCCTGGCGCGATCGGCTCGTGAGGTGTGTCGTCGCATGGGGCTCCTCCTGGAGGCGGGTGCCCGGAGGTTACCCACGGTATGACCCGCCAGTAAGGTGAACACCAGTCACGTTCTCCGCGCGGATCTTCCGGGTGGAGTCCCGTCACTTCCTGTGAATCCGCTTCGAATACCGCTCGATAACAACCGAAATGCCGGAATTCATGGGTGCCATCTGTTTTTTGATGGAGCCGAATGGGGCAGGCGTACGTCCATTCCTCAACGCCGAGAAGCGACGGAGGTGGCATGCGATGGCCGGGTTCCGGAGTCTTGCGAGACAGGTGCGCGATCCGCGGTGCGATCTGGCCTTGCGACGGTACTCACTGCGCAAGTGCCTGGAACGATTCGCCCCTTACGGGCACCGGGCGACCTGGGATCACCTGTGCGCGAGGCACAGCATCGACCCCGAGGACAGGGCGCCCGACCCGGCGCGGCTGACGGCCGCGCTGGACGAGCTGGAGGACGCGCGGGCCGTCTGGCTCGCGTACGAGCTGGAGTTCGCCGAGCGCCGCAGGCGCGAGAAGCACGACGGGCTGCGCAGGCCCGGCAGTTCCGACGACTGGCACCGGCGCACCTGGGGCGGGAACGGCGTCGCGCGCTGCGAGGACCCGGCCGTCCATCCCAGCGCCTCGCTCGGCGAGGTGCTGCGTCGGCTGATCTCAGGACTGGAGACGGGCCCGGGGGCCAGCTGCCCGGTCTGCGGGCTGCACGGAATCGTCTGGCGCCCCGATCTGTCGAACGCCCCGTGGTCGGGACCCGTCTGTACGGGGTGCGGCATCGTCGTACCGCCGCCCGTCCTCACGAACGAGGCCCTGGCGCGGGCGAAGCGGGTACGGATCAGGGATCTGGCGTCGGTGGCGTGAGACCCGCGGGGGCGGGCCGCGGAGACGTCCCGGCCCCCGCCGTGTGGCACGAGGTACGAGCGCGCGGACGGACGGCCGGACGGCAGACGGCCGGTGGACGGCCGGTCAGGACGGCGTGCTTCGGCACGTCGATCCGCACGGCTCCGCGACGGTCGGCTCCTGCGCGGCGGTCGGCTCGCGCGGGACGCGGCGCTCCCCCAGCAGGCGGGAGCCCGTCATCCGCTCCCCGAAGGCGTCGTCGGGGTTGGACAGGACACAGGTCTCCAGGGAGAGGCAGCCGCAGCCGATGCAGTCCGTCAGATGGTCGCGCAGCCGACCGAGCTGCTTGATGCGCTCGTCCAGCTCCGCGCGCCACGCCAGGGAGAGCCGCGCCCAGTCGTCACGGTCGGGGGTGCGCCCCTCGGGGAGTCCGCCCAGCGCGTCCCTGATGGTCGACAACGGGATACCGACCCGCTGGGCGGCCCGTACGAAGGCGACGCGGCGCAGCGTGTCGCGCGTGTAGCGGCGCTGGTTGCCGGTGGTCCTGCGGCTCGTGATGAGCCCCTTGGACTCGTAGAAGCGCAGCGCCGACACGGCGGCTCCACTGCGCGCCGACAACTGGCCGACGGTGAGTTCCTGAACCTTCTCGGGAATCTGTGGCACCCCGCCCACCCTAAACGAGTAAGTCCGAAGTAGCGTCGTCCGCCCTTTGGGGCGGGCGGGGAGGTGTCAGGTGCGTGCGGCCGCAAGGCGGAGGAGGGAAGCGACGCGGAGCGTCGTTGACCGACGACAACGCCGCGGATGTGCGTGCATGGCGCCTCCCCGCAGACGGGACTTCGGACTTACTCGTCTAAGGGGGCGCGGGAGACCGGCGGCCCTGACCGCCCGGCGCGGAGCACCCGGTGGCCCGCGCCGGGCGCCGTCTGGCATGATTTTCCCGCGGAACGTCGCTCCGCGTGAGGATGCGGGACTCCGCTCCGTTTCCCCCGGTGGGAGGTGTCCGCGATGGCCGCGCCCAGCACGCCGCCACCCCCGGCAGGCCGCAGGCGATCCGATGTCCGCCGCAACGAGCGGATTCTGCTGGACGCCGCGGCGGCCGTGTTCGTCCGTGCGGGAGTCGACGCCCCGGTGCGGGAGATCGCCGCCGAGTCGGGCCTCGGCATGGGCACGATCTACCGCCACTTCCCCACCCGGGCGGACCTGGTGGTCGCCGTCTTCCGGCACCAGGTCGACGCGCTCGCCGCCGCGCCCACGGCGCCCGCCGCCGGTACGCCGTACGAGGCGCTGCGGCTGTGGGTCCACCGGTTCGCCGATTTCCTGGTCACCAAGCACGGCCTCGCCGAGGCACTCCACTCGGACCAGGCGGGATTCGAGAGCCTGCACAACGAGTTCGTCGAACGTCTGCTGCCCGTGCTCGACGAGCTGCTGAAAGCGTCCGCCGCCGCAGGCCACACGCACCCGGACATCCGCGCGTACGACGTCATGCTCGGCATCGGCAATCTCTGCGTCGGAGTCGAGACCTTCCCCGGCTACCAGGCGCGCCGCATGATCGATCTGCTGCTCGCCGGCCTGGCACGGACCGCCCCCGCACCGGCGGCCGGGGCGCCGGAGTAGCGCGCGCGCTCTCGCCGCGCGCGGCGGCGGGGGGCCGCTCGACGGGCCCGGTGCGAGGAGCGCGTTGACACGAGCACCTCGGCCCAACATGCTGAGCAAGCGCTTGGAAACAGACCGAGCAGCGCAGCCCCGAGAAACAGGGAGCAGGGAGCATGGCCGAGCCGAGAACGTTCACCTCAGCCGCGGAGTTGCTGGCCGGGGCCGGTGAGCAACTGGGGCCCAGCGACTGGCTGGAGATCGACCAGAAGCGGATCGACCTGTTCGCCGAGGCCACCGGCGATCACCAGTGGATCCATGTGGACCCGGAGCGGGCGGCGGCGGGCCCGTTCGGCACCACGATCGCGCACGGCTATCTGACACTGTCGCTGCTGCCCGTGCTGCTGCCGGAGGTCCTGCGGGTCGAGAACGCGCGGATGGCCGTCAACTACGGCATGAACAGGGTCCGGTTCCCCTCCACCGTGCCCGTCGGCTCCAGGCTGCGCGCGTCGGCCGTCCTCAAGGAAGCCGTGGAGGCGGGCGACAGCGTGCAGGTCACGGCTCTGGTCACAGTGGAGCGCGAGGGCGGCGAGAAGCCGGCCTGCGTGGCGGAGTCGGTGTCCCGGTACTACTTCTGAGCGCTGCTCCGTGCCCGGTCAGGAGGACGGAGGCGGCGGGATCACACGCGGCCCGAGACCATCCGCAGGACGAGGTCGGCGTAGAGCGCGCCGACCTCGTCGGGCGTCCTCGGCCCCGCCGCGTTGAACCAGCGCGCCACGTCGATGCAGAGCGACAGCACCGCGAGCGTGGTGCCCGGCACGTCGGGTACGTCGAACTCGCCGTCCCGCACGCCGTCGGTCAGGATCCGGCGCACCGCCGCGCCGCTGCGGCGGCGCAGCTCCACGATCTCCGCGCGGTGTTCGGCGCCGAGCGCGTCGAGTTCGTACTGCACGACGCGGGCGGTGGTGTGCCGCTCCGCGTGCCAGCGGACGAAGGAGCGTACGGCGTCGGCGAGCCGTTCCGACGCCGTGCCCTCGCCGTCCGCGGCGGCCGTCAGCAGCGCCAGCGCGCTGTCGTGGCCGATCCGGCTGATCCGGTGGAGCAACTCCTCCTTCGTCTTGAAGTGGATGTAGAGCGCCGCCGGGCTCATCCCGGCGCGACCGGCGATGTCACGGGTGGTGGTGGCGTGGTAGCCGCGCTCGGCGAACGCCTCGACGGCCGCGACCAGCAGCTTCCTGGCCGCCTCCGGGGTCACCTCGCCCCACGGCGGATTCTCGCCGTCCGCCGCCTGCTCCGCCGTAGGCATCGCTCGTCCCTCTCGTCCGTTCGGGCGTCCATTCGATCAGGAGGCACACCCTACCCCCGAGGGTGAGCAAGCGCTTAGAGCTTCTCGGGGCGGTTCGGAGCCCGTGCGGGCGTCAGAGTTTCTGGAACGGATCGTGGTCGGCGAGCATCTTCTCCAGTCTCGCCTGGTCGACCCGGCTGACGATCTGTCCGGCCTCCTGCCGGTCCCTGATCACCTTGGCCAGGGTGAAGGCCGAGGTCGTGAGGTAGAGGACGGTGATCCCGAGGAAGCCACGCACCCAGGCGCTGGCTTCGAGCTTGAGGATGCCGACGGTGACGGCGACGAGGGCGAGGGCGAAGGAGGCCACGGCCTGCACGTAGAAGGCGGCGGTGCTCTGCTGCTGAACAGGAGTCTCGGTCATGGCCCCAGGATCGGCGGCCGGGGCGGGGCCCACATCGGTACAGGTACTCACCTCGCGCGCTGAGTACGGCACGAGGAGGCCCGCCCGCGCCCCGGGAGCGGGCGCACGGCACCGGCCGCACCGGCCACGACCGGCCGACACCGGTCAGCGCTGGTCGGCATCGGTCTGGACTGGCCAGGGCCGGTCAGAACCGCGGGGCTTCGTCCGAGAGACCCGCTGGGGGTGCCCGGTGAGCCGGTGCACCCCCAGCCGGTCTCTCGGACGCCTACCCGTCGAGCCCCGGCAGATCCCTCGGCGCGGGGCAGATTCTGCGGCCCAGATGGTCGAAGACGTACAGATGCGCGAGGTCGACGAGCAACGGCACCTGCGCCCCCGTCCGCAGCCGCATGTCGGGGCCGGTACGGACCACCAGGTCGCTCGCCGTGAGGGCGGCGCGCTCGGGGGCGGACTGAGCCTCCTCCTGGGGCTCCTGGCCGTCCAGCACCACCACGGGACCCGCCGCCCGGCCGGCCGGGCGGCCCTGTGCCCGGCCGGTGAGGCGCTGGAGCAGTCCGGGGCCCCGGCGGCCACGCGATCCGGAGCGGGGGCGGGCGGATTCGAGGTCGGTGACCGCGGCGGGCTGTGAGCCGATGTCGAGATGGACCAGCGCCTCGTGCCCCTGGTACTCCATGTGCTCGACGATGCCGCTCAGCGCGACCTCGCCGGAGCGCGCCTGGCTCGGCGGCGCGATGCGGGCCGCCTCGGAGCGCAGCCCCACGATGATCTGCCGACCCTGCTGGATGCGGAGCAACTGGTGCTCCGAGCTGAGGGGTTCGGGCAGCGGCAGCCGCTGCCTGCCGAGATCGAT
>NZ_QQNA01000274.1 GCF_003346515.1 Streptomyces corynorhini | reverse complement strand
GTCGGCGGCGGGGGACTCAGTGGCGGGGGAGGAGGCGCGGTCGGTCACCCGGTCCATTGTGGGCCAGCCGGGGGACGGTGCGCGTCCGGGCGGCGGTGTCGGCCGGGCGCGGGCGCTCCGCGCTGACAGGATGCGGCGCCATGCAACTAGTACGACAAAACGAAGAAATGGCATCAAAGGGTGCACGGGGTACGGAGGTGCCCGCGGCGTCGCGCGAGCGCGCCGGACGCCCGGCCCGCCGACGCCGGGGGCGGGGCCGCGCGGTGCTGGCCGTCCTGCTGGTGGCGGCCGTCGGCTCCGGCTGCGCCACGACGGAGTCCGGCGAACCGGCCGCCTCGGGCAAGCCCGCCGGGTCCGCCGACGCCGGACAGGGGCACGGGCAGAGGCAGGGGCGTGACCAGGGCCACCCGGCGGCCGGAGCGCCGAACGGGCAGCACGGGCAGCACGGGAAGGGCGAGGCCGGGGCGCTCTCCTCGAACGCCGAGGCGGTACGGGCCGCGCAGGCCGCGCGCGCCGTCGTGGCCAAAAAATGGGGGCTCGCGAAGACTCCGCTGCCCACGCCCGCGCCGCCCGCCGTCAAGCCGAAGATCACCAACCGGGAGGGCTTCGAGATCGCGAACGAGGAGGAGGGCGAGAACCTGCCGCCCGTCTTCACCACCGTCCCGGTCAAGGACAGGGTCGTCTTCCTGACGATGGACGACGGCATGGAGAAGGACCCCGAACTGCTGCGGATGATGACCGAGCTGAAGATCCCGTACACGGCCTTCCTCAGCGACTACGTCATCAACGACAACTACGGCTACTTCAAGCAGATGCAGGACCGCGGGGTCACCCTGCAGAACCACACGCTCAACCACAAGTACCTGCCGGGGCTGTCCTACGAGGGGCAGCGGCGCGAGATCTGCGATCAGCAGGACAAGCTGGAGAAGCGGTACGGCAAGCGCCCCACGCTCTTCCGGCCGCCGTACGGCAACTACAACGGCGACACGGTGCGGGCCGCCAAGACCTGCGGGGTGAAGGGGCTGCCGCTCTGGACGGCCGAGGCGTACCCCGACCGCATGGAGTGGCGCGAGTGGGACAAGGACCTGCACCCCGGCGACATCATCCTCACGCACTTCCGGGGCCGCGACGACTGGAACGCGACCATGCCCGATCTGATCAGGGCCGCGATGAAGCGCATCACGGACAAGGGGTACGCCGTGGCCCGGCTGGAGGACTACGTGTGACCTCCGCCGGATGAGCCGGGCCCCGCGCGCCGTCCGACGTCCCGAAGGGGGCGCGGCCGGCGCGCGCCGTTTCGCGGGGCGCCTCCCGGCGCGGAACCCCTGGCCACGGGTGCGCGTTCTCGTAGCGAACCCCTCGGGGATCCTCCCGCGGCGAACCGCCACGACGGCCTGAATTGGCACTCCGCTTGACCGAGTGCTAATCGCGGTCATAGTCTCAGGTCTGGCACTCCCCACTGGAGAGTGCCAAAGCGCGACTGGCAGGTCCGGCACCCGCGACGACGGACCCATCTGGTCGCCACCCTCAGACAGTTAACCCCGTGAGATCTCCGAAGGGGGAGGTCGGATCGTGACGACCGCCAGCACCAAGGTTGCCATCAAGCCGCTCGAGGACCGCATTGTGGTCCAGCCGCTCGACGCCGAGCAGACCACGGCCTCTGGCCTGGTCATCCCGGACACTGCCAAGGAGAAGCCCCAGGAGGGCGTCGTCCTGGCCGTGGGTCCGGGCCGTTTCGAGAACGGCGAGCGGCTTCCGCTCGACGTTTCCGTCGGCGATGTCGTTCTGTACAGCAAGTACGGCGGCACCGAAGTGAAGTACAGCGGCGAGGAATACCTCGTCCTCTCGGCTCGCGACGTGCTCGCGATCATCGAGAAGTAATTCACCGAAAGATTTGCTTTTGAGCTGCGCCCTCGGCCACCCAGCGATTGCCGGGCGGACGGGGGCGCAGTTCATTCGAGAGGACATGAGAAGCAGCCATGGCGAAGATCCTGAAGTTCGACGAGGACGCCCGTCGCGCCCTTGAGCGCGGCGTCAACAAGCTTGCCGACACGGTGAAGGTGACGATCGGCCCCAAGGGCCGCAACGTCGTCATCGACAAGAAGTTCGGCGCCCCCACCATCACCAACGACGGTGTCACGATCGCCCGCGAGGTCGAGCTGGACGACCCGTACGAGAACCTGGGCGCCCAGCTGGTGAAGGAGGTGGCGACCAAGACCAACGACATCGCGGGTGACGGCACCACCACCGCCACCGTGCTGGCCCAGGCGCTGGTCCGCGAGGGCCTGCGCAACGTCGCCGCCGGTGCCTCCCCGGCCTCCCTGAAGAAGGGCATCGACGCCGCGGTCAAGGCCGTCTCCGACGAGCTGCTCGCGACCGCCAGCCCGATCGACGACAAGTCCGACATCGCCGCCGTCGCCGCGCTCTCCGCGCAGGACGACCAGGTCGGCGAGTTGATCGCCGAGGCGATGGACAAGGTCGGCAAGGACGGTGTCATCACCGTCGAGGAGTCCAACACCTTCGGCCTGGAGCTGGACTTCACCGAGGGCATGGCCTTCGACAAGGGCTACCTGTCCCCGTACATGGTGACCGACCAGGAGCGTATGGAGGCCGTCCTCGACGACCCGTACATCCTGATCCACCAGGGCAAGATCGGCTCGATCCAGGAGCTGCTCCCGCTGCTGGAGAAGGTCATCCAGGGCGGTGGCTCCAAGCCGCTGCTCATCATCGCCGAGGATGTCGAGGGCGAGGCGCTCTCCACCCTCGTCGTCAACAAGATCCGCGGCACGTTCAACGCCGTCGCGGTCAAGGCCCCCGGCTTCGGTGACCGCCGCAAGGCCATGCTCGGCGACATCGCCACCCTCACCGGTGCGACCGTCATCGCCGAGGAGGTCGGCCTCAAGCTCGACCAGGCCGGTCTGGACGTGCTGGGCTCCGCCCGCCGCGTCACCGTCACCAAGGACGACACGACCATCGTCGACGGCGCGGGTGCCGCCGACGAGATCACCGGCCGCGTCAACCAGATCAAGGCCGAGATCGAGTCCACGGACTCCGACTGGGACCGCGAGAAGCTCCAGGAGCGCCTCGCGAAGCTGGCCGGCGGCGTGTGCGTGATCCGGGTCGGCGCCGCCACCGAGGTGGAGCTGAAGGAGAAGAAGCACCGTCTGGAGGACGCCATCTCCGCGACCCGCGCCGCGGTCGAGGAGGGCATCGTCTCCGGTGGTGGCTCCGCCCTGGTGCACGCCGCCAAGGTGCTGGAGGGCAACCTCGGCAAGGACGGCGACGAGGCCACCGGTGTCGCGGTCGTCCGCCGCGCCGTCGTCGAGCCGCTGCGCTGGATCGCCGAGAACGCCGGCCTGGAGGGCTACGTCATCACCTCCAAGGTGTCGGAGCTGGACAAGGGCCACGGCTTCAACGCGGCCACCGGCGAGTACGTCGACCTGGTGAAGGCCGGCGTCATCGACCCGGTCAAGGTCACGCGCTCCGCCCTGGAGAACGCCGCGTCCATCGCCTCGCTGCTGCTCACGACCGAGACCCTGGTCGTCGAGAAGCCGGCCGAGGAAGAGGCCGACGCGGCCGGCGGTCACGGCCACAGCCACTGACCCCCTCTTCGCGGCTAAACCGCCGCCGCTCTCGCGGAGGTGGTTGCTCGCCATCGTGGTTCCTCAATTGAGGGTCGCGGTGAGAAAGCCACACACGATGGCCCGGTACCTCTGGTGGGGTGCCGGGCCGTCCGCGTCAGCGCGGGCCGTACTTGCGGCCCGTCTTCGACGTGATCCCGCCGAGCAGCCCGCGCGGCGCCAGCTTCACCGCTCCCATCAGCGCCTTGTACCGGGGATCCGGTACGGAGACGGTCTTGCCGCGCGCCAGATCCGCGAGCGCCGCCGTCACCAGCTTGTCCGCGTCCAGCCACATCCAGTCGGGGATGTCGTCCACGCCCATCCCGGCCCGCTCGTGGAACTCGGTGCGCACCAGCCCCGGACACAGCGCCATCAGCCGCACCCCCGAATCCGCCAGATCCCGGGCCACCCCCTGGGTGAACTGCACGACCCACGCCTTCGACGCCCCGTACGTCCCGCGCGGCACGAACGCGGCCACCGACGCCACGTTGACGACCCCGCCCCGCCCGCGCGCCGTCATCCCGGTCACCGCCACCGACGTCAGCCGCAGCACCGCCTCGCAGTGCACCTTCAGCATCGTCAGCTCGTCGGCGACGGGGACTTCGAGGAAGCGGCCCTTGTTGCCGAACCCCGCGTTGTTGACGAGCAGATCGACCGGTGCCCTCCGGTCCGAGAGCCGCTTCTCCACCGACTCGATACCGCCGTCCGTGGCGAGATCGGCCGTCAGCACCTCGGCCTCGATGCCGTGCCGGTCGTGCAGTTCGGTGGCCTGATCGCGCAGGCGCTCGATGTCGCGGGCCACCAGCACGAGGTTGTGCCCGTCGGCCGCCAGCCGTCGCGCGAAGGCGGCACCGATGCCCGCCGTCGAGCCCGTAATCAAAGCAGTCGTCATACGCGGCACGTTAGTGCCTGTCCCCGCGCCTCTGATGTGAGCGTTCCGTGGACGGACGGTCTCCCCGGCCCGGCGGTCGTCGCCACCACCGCAGGGTCAGGGCCGCTTCGTCGACTTCTCGACGTACTCCCGCGCGATCCGCAGCCCCTCGGAGTGCAGCGCCTCACCGGCCGCCAGGGTCCGGGGCAGCAGCTCACGCTCGGTGGTGACCGCCCGGAACGACAGCGCCACCGTCACCTCGTGCGCGGGCCGGTGGACGATCTCGATCGGGTCGCCCGCGCGGATCTCGCCCGGAGCGATGACCCGCAAGTACGCGCCCGTCACGGCCTGCCCGGTGAAGCGCCTCACCCAGCCCTTCTCACCCAGCCAGCTCTGGAACGTACGGCACGGAATCCGCCCGGACGTCGCCTCCAGCACCACATCGGGCCCGATCCGCCAGCGCTCACCGATCTTCGCGCCGGTGATGTCGACACCGGACGTCGTGAGGTTCTCGCCGAAGACGCCGTTGGCCAGCGGCCGGCCCAGCTCCCGCTCCCAGAAGTCCAGATCCTCCCGGGCGAAGGCGTACACCGCCTGGTCGCAGCCGCCGTGATGGCGCAGATCGCAGACCGCGTCACCGGCGATGCCGCTGCCGCCCGCGCCCTTCGGCCCCGGATCCGTCACCAGGACCGGACCGTCCACCGGCCGTTTGTCGATCCCGGTGGCGCCACCGGGCGCGTCGGTGTAATCCACGGGCATCGGCCGCCCGGCATTTACGCTCAGAAGCTTCATACGCGCACGCTAGACGCACCGGACCCAAGCTCTCCAGGTATTTTCCGGCGCCATCTCAAAGAAGCACTTATGGTTGACGGGTGATCGAAGCCCGTCATCTCCGTGTACTGCGCACCGTGGCCGCCACCGGTTCCTTCTCCGCCGCCGCCCGCGAACTGGGCTGTACGCAGCCCGCCGTCAGCCAGCAGATGCGGGCGCTCGAAGCCTCCGCGGGCACCCCGCTGGTGGTCAGGACCGGGCGCGAGACGCGGCTGACCGAGGCCGGACAGGTCCTCGTACGCCATGCGACGGGCATCCTGGCCGGGCTCGGCGCCGCCGAGGAGGAGGTCGCCGCCCTCGCCGGGCTGCGCGCGGGCCGGGTCAGGCTGGTGTCGTTCCCCAGCGGCAGCTCCACCCTGGTGCCCACCGCGCTGGCCGCCCTGCGCGCCGCCCACGCCGGGATCCGGGTCTCCCTCGTCGAGGCCGAGCCGCCGAACTCGGCGGCGATGCTGCGGGACGGCGAGTGCGATGTGGCGCTGGCGTTCCGGTACGACGGCGCCACCGCGGAATGGGCGGACCTGGTGGTGCGTCCGCTGCTCGTGGACCGGCTCGTCGGTCTCGTCCCCGCGGGGCACCGGCTCGCCGGCGCCCGTACCGTGCCGATCGGGGAGCTGGCCGGCGAGTCGTGGATCGCGGGGTGTCCGCGCTGCCGCGAACAGCTCGTGGCCGCCTGCGAGCGGTCCGGGTTCACGCCGCGGATCGATTTCGCGACGGACGACTACCCGGCCGTGATCGGCCTGGTCGCGGCGGGGCTCGGCGTGGCGGTCCTGCCGCAGCTCGCGATGGAGTCCGTCCGTACGGAAGGCGTCCGTACGGTCGCGGTCGAACCCGCCGTCCGGCGCGAGGTCGTGGCGCTGACCCTGCCGGACCTCGCCCGCGTCCCGGCCGTCGCGGCCACGCTGGACCAGCTCGCGCTGGCCGCCGCTCGCTGACCGGCGTCGGCGGACATCGGCGGGCGGTCGGGGCGTCCGCGGTGTCGCGGGTGTCCGCGGTGTCCGGGGCCTGGGGCGTCTGGGGGGCCTGGGCGGTGCGGGGATGCCATGCAGGAACGTTTCTTCCCCTGGTGGGGCGCGCCGCGAAGATCAGTCGCCGCCGTGCCCTGTGCGGTCCGCGTGCCCGGTGTGGCCGTCGTGGTCCGTGTCCGCTGCCCCCGAGGGGGCCGACGCGCTGATCAGCCGGGTGCGCGCCCGTCCCATCAGTTCCTCGCGCTCGTCCTCGGTCAGCCCGCCCCACACGCCGTACGGCTCCCGTACCGCCAGTGCGTGCGCCGCGCATTCCGCGCGGACCGGGCACCGCATGCACACCTCTTTCGCCGAGTTCTCACGCGCGCTTCGTGCCGCGCCTCTTTCCCCCTCCGGATGGAAGAAGAGCGAACTGTCCACACCACGACAAGCCGCGAGGAGCTGCCAGTCCCACAGATCTGCGTTCGGTCCGGGAAGGCGGGAGAAATCTGCCATTGCTCATGTCCCCTTGAAACCGTGCTGAGGCGGATACGGGCGGCTTGGACGCCAGGTACGAGCCCGGCGCGCAACTCACGCCAGTGCTCACGACGGTACATCTACTATCTAAGTAGATGTAAATATGACTCATGACGAATCTAGCCACAGACACTAGTGAAAGTGAAGAAAAGGCGCTAAATGGGGCATGGTTTGAATCGACGTTCCGCGGGTGAGGCCGTTCTTCTCCGTGTGCGCGCCCTCACGGGGAGTGCGGAACTCGATCCTCCGACCCGTAACTCTTTCGAGTGACCGTCGTTGAGTGTGTGAGGCGGTTGAGAGAATGAGCGATCGGGCACATGTCCGAGAGCGTCAATCGCACAGGTGACGACATGTACCCAGCCTGGAGGCTCAAGGTGACGCGCATCAGCTGCGGAGGACGGTCATGACATCCGTCCTCGTCTGCGACGACTCCCCGCTTGCCCGAGAGGCGCTCCGCCGCGCGGTCGCGACCGTGCCCGGCGTCGAGCGCGTGACGACCGCGGCCAACGGCGAGGAAGTCCTCCGCCGCTGGGGCGCGGATCGGTCCGATCTCATTCTCATGGACGTCCGCATGCCGGGGCTCGGGGGGGTGGAGACGGTCCGGCGGCTGCTCTCGGCGGACCCCGGAGCCCGGATCATCATGCTCACGGTCGCGGAGGACCTGGACGGCGTCGCTCTCGCGGTCGCCGCCGGCGCCCGCGGATATCTGCACAAGGACGCCTCGCGCGCGGAGCTGCGCGCGACCGTCACCCAGGCGCTCGCCGATCCCACCTGGCGCCTCGCGCCGCGCCGGCTCCGCTCGGCCGAGATGGGCGCCGCGCCCACCCTCACGGCCCGCGAGATCCAGGTGCTCGAAGGGATGAGCCACGGCCGCTCCAACGCGGAGATCGGCCGTGAGCTGTTTCTCTCCGAGGACACGGTCAAGACGCACGCCCGGCGCCTCTTCAAGAAGCTCGGCGCCTCGGACCGCGCGCACGCGGTGGCGCTCGGCTTCCGCTGGGGTCTCGTGCGCTGACGCGCGGGGCCCGTTCCCCCCGATCCGGAGGCTCCGCGCGGTCCGTGACCGGCTCCGCGCGAGCCCCCGGGCGGGATGGTGGCGGTGAGCGGGCGGGGCCGAACGTACGCCCGTACACACCCGTTTCCCGCGCTATGCCGCATCCTTGGAGATGTGGAGTTCCTCGGGGACGAGTCGGACGAGCGCGAGGGGAGGGCGCACGGAATGAGTTCTGCCGCACCCGCTCATAACGCTTCGGTGCACAACTACGGACGCGGCGCCGCCGACCAGCAGCCGCCAAGGCACCATGGACCGATGCGCGATGACGAGACCACGGTGATCGGTGCGCTCGTACACCGTGCCGTCGACGGCGACGAAAGGGCCACGCACGATCTGCTGGCGCGTGTCCACCCGCTCGCGCTGCGCTACTGCCGCACGCGGCTGAACCGGCTGCCTGGTGACGCTCGCCACTTCGTGGAGGATCTCGCGCAGGAGGTGTGCGTCGCCGTCCTGATGGCGCTGCCCCGCTACCGCGACACCGGACGGCCCTTCGAGGCGTTCGTCTTCGCCATCGCCGGGCACAAGGTCGCCGACCTCCAGCGGGCCGCCATGCGGCACCCGGGGTCGACCGCGGTGCCGTCCGACGAGATGCCCGAGCGGCCGGACGACTCGCTGGGCCCGGAGGAGCGCGCGCTGCTCAGCAGCGACGCGGAATGGGCCAAGAAGCTGCTCGCGAACCTGCCGGACAACCAGCGCGAGCTGCTGGTGCTCAGGGTCGCGGTCGGACTCACGGCCGAGGAGACCGGGCAGATGCTCGGCATGTCGCCCGGCGCGGTGCGGGTCGCGCAGCACCGCGCCCTCAGCAGACTGCGGGCCCTGGCCGGGCAGTGACCGCTCACCGTTCTGCCACACCCGCTCCGGCCCCGGGGACGGGCGTGGCAGTCTACGGATGAACATACGAAGCCGGTCGGTGATCTTGTTCGTGGAATGAGCGGCTCGCGAAGCCCGTTAGCATGGACATCCGCACCGATCAAGGCCATTTGGGGAAGGTGTCATGACTGCAAACGTCGACGGAGTGCCCGAGAAATTCGCGACACTCGGGCTGACATACGACGACGTGCTGCTGCTGCCTGGCGCCTCGGAAGTCCTGCCGAACCAGGTGGACACCGCGTCGCTGGTCTCCCGCAACGTCAGAGTGAACATCCCGCTGCTCTCCGCCGCGATGGACAAGGTCACCGAAGCCCGGATGGCGATCGCCATGGCGCGGCAGGGCGGCGTGGGCGTGCTGCACCGCAATCTCTCCATCGCCGACCAGGCCAACCAGGTCGACCTGGTGAAGCGCTCCGAGTCCGGCATGGTCACCGACCCGATCACCGTCCACCCGGACGCGACGCTCGCCGAGGCCGACCAGCTCTGCGCCAAGTTCCGGATCAGCGGCGTCCCGGTCACCGACCGCGCGGGCAAGCTGCTCGGCATCGTCACCAACCGGGACATGGCCTTCGAGGCGGACCGCACGCGTCAGGTGCGCGAGGTCATGACCCCGATGCCGCTCGTCACCGGCAAGGTCGGCATCTCCGGCGTGGACGCCATGGAGCTGCTGCGCCGCCACAAGATCGAGAAGCTGCCGCTGGTCGACGACGCGGGCATCCTCAAGGGCCTCATCACGGTCAAGGACTTCGTCAAGGCCGAGAAGTACCCGAACGCCGCCAAGGACGCCGAGGGCAGGCTGCTCGTCGGCGCCGCCGTCGGCGCCAGCCCGGAGGCGCTGGAGCGCGCCCAGGCGCTGGTCGCGGCGGGCGTCGACTTCCTGGTCGTGGACACCTCGCACGGCCACAACAGCAACGCGCTCAGCTGGATGTCCAAGATCAAGTCGAGTGTTCCCGTCGACGTCATCGGCGGCAACGTCGCCACCCGGGACGGCGCCAAGGCGCTGATCGACGCGGGTGTGGACGGCGTCAAGGTCGGCGTGGGCCCCGGTTCGATCTGCACCACCCGTGTCGTCGCCGGGATCGGTGTCCCGCAGGTCACCGCGATCTACGAGGCGGCGGTCGTCTGCCAGTCGGCCGGTATCCCGGTCATCGGCGACGGCGGCCTGCAGTACTCGGGCGACATCGGCAAGGCCCTCGCCGCCGGTGCCGGAACGGTGATGCTCGGCAGCCTCCTCGCGGGCTGCGAGGAGTCGCCGGGAGAGCTTCAGTTCATCAACGGCAAGCAGTTCAAGTCGTACCGGGGCATGGGTTCGCTGGGCGCGATGCAGTCGCGCGGCCAGGGCCGCTCCTTCTCGAAGGACCGCTACTTCCAGGCCGAGGTCTCCTCCGACGACAAGCTCGTCCCCGAGGGCATCGAGGGCCAGGTGCCCTACCGTGGCCCCCTCTCCGCCGTGCTGCACCAGCTCGTCGGCGGTCTGCGCCAGACCATGGGGTACGTGGGCGCCGCCTCCATCGACGAGATGGAGACGAAGGGCCGGTTCGTCCGGATCACCGCGGCGGGCCTCAAGGAGAGCCACCCGCACGACATCCAGATGACGGTCGAGGCACCGAACTACACCCGGGGCTGAACCGCGCGTACGCATGAGGGACGGTGCCCGGTCCGGGCCCGTCCCTCACGGGTGTGCCGGGGCCGGGGCCCCGGCGGGGCGGGCGCCGGGACGCGCCGTCGGCACCGGGCGAACGGGCGTCGGGGATACTGGGACGGCAGACGTAGAGGGAAAGGCCACACATCGTGACTGAGATCGAGATCGGGCGCGGCAAGCGCGGCCGCAGGGCGTACGCCTTCGACGACATCGCCGTCGTCCCCAGCCGGCGCACCCGGGACCCGAAGGAGGTCTCGATCGCCTGGCAGATCGACGCCTACCGGTTCGAGCTGCCGTTCCTGGCCGCGCCCATGGACTCCGTGGTCTCGCCGCGGACCGCGATCCGTATCGGTGAGATGGGTGGTCTGGGCGTCCTCAACCTGGAGGGCCTGTGGACCCGGTACGAGGACCCGCAGCCGCTGCTCGACGAGATCGCCGGTCTTGACGAGGCGACCGCCAACCGCAGGCTCCAGGAGATCTACGCGGAGCCCATCAAGGAAGAGCTGATCGGGCAGCGCATCAAGGAGGTGCGCGACTCGGGCGTGGTCACCGCGGCGGCGCTCTCGCCGCAGCGCACCGCCCAGTTCTCCAAGGCCGTGGTGGACGCCGGGGTCGACATCTTCGTCATCCGGGGTACGACGGTCTCCGCCGAGCACGTCTCCGGCGCGGCCGAGCCGCTGAACCTCAAGCAGTTCATCTACGAGCTGGACGTGCCGGTCATCGTCGGCGGCTGCGCCACGTACACCGCCGCCCTGCACCTGATGCGTACGGGCGCGGCGGGCGTGCTGGTCGGCTTCGGCGGCGGCGCGGCGCACACCACCCGTAACGTGCTGGGCATCCAGGTCCCGATGGCCACCGCCGTCGCGGATGTCGCGGCGGCGCGCCGTGACTACATGGACGAGTCCGGCGGCCGGTATGTGCACGTCATCGCGGACGGCGGGGTCGGCTGGTCCGGCGACCTGCCCAAGGCGATCGCCTGCGGTGCCGACTCCGTCATGATCGGCTCTCCGCTGGCGCGCGCCACGGACGCGCCCGGCAAGGGCCGTCACTGGGGCATGGAGGCCGTCCACGAGGACGTGCCGCGCGGCAAGCTGGTCGACCTGGGCATCGCCGGGACGACGGAGGAGGTCCTGACGGGCCCCTCGCACAGCCCCGACGGGTCGATGAACTTCTTCGGCGCGCTGAAGCGGGCCATGGCGACGACGGGCTACAGCGAACTCAAGGAGTTCCAGCGCGTCGAGGTCACGGTGGCGGACTCGCAGCACAGCCGCTGACCGTCGCTCCCCCGCTTCCCGCCACTTCCCGCCCGAAAGGCCGCCTCTTGAAGAGGCGGCCTTTCGCGTATGAGCGGCGCTCCGTCAGGAGGCCGCCTTGCGGGCGCCGGAGAAGGCGGCGGTGAGTATTTCCCGCGGGGAGCCTCCGGGGCCCGGCGCTACGTCCGGCGGGACCTTCCTGGTCAGAGCCGGTGTGCCGCGCCCGCAGGGCTGGCACCCCTGGTGTCCAGCAGCAACTGCGCCTTGACCGCGAGCCCCTGGAGGTCGTACGTGCGGTGGTTCTGGAGCAGGACCGTCAGGTCGGCGTTGGCGGCGGCCTCGTAGAGAGAGTCGGCGCGCGGTACGGGCAGCTCGCGCACGCGCCAGTCGGGTACGTACGGGTCGTGGTAGCTGACGGCGGCGCCGAGGTCCATCAGCCGACAGGCGATCTCGGTCGCCGGTGAGCCTTCCTGGTCGGCCAGGTCGGGCTTGTAGGTGACGCCGAGGAGCAGCACCCGGGCGCCGCGCGCGGACTTGCCGTGCTCGTTGAGCAGGGTGGCGCAGCGCTGGATGACGTACTGCGGCATCCGGCTGTTGATCTCCTGGGCGAGGCCGACCATGCGCAGGGGATGGCCGGGGGTGCGGCCCGCGTGCGGCAGATAGCTGGGGTCCATCGGCACGCCGTGGCCGCCGACGCCGGGGCCCGGCCGGAACGCCTGGAAGCCGAAGGGCTTGGTCTCCGCGCAGCGGATGACGTCCCAGAGGTCGACGCCGAGGTCGTGGCAGAGCACGGCCATCTCGTTGACCAGCGCGATGTTCACGTGCCGGAAGTTGGTTTCGAGGAGTTTGACGGTCTCGGCCTCGCGCGGGCCGCGGGCGCGTACGACCTTGTCGGTGAGGCGGCCGTAGAAGGTCGCGGCGGACTCGGTGCAGGCGGGGGTGAGGCCGCCGATCACCTTGGGGGTGCCGGCGAAGCCGTGGGCGCGGTTGCCGGGGTCGACCCGGCCGGGGGAGTAGGCGAGGTGGAAGTCGCGTCCGGCGCGCAGTCCCGAGCCCTCTTCGAGGATCCCGCGCAGGAAGCCCTCCGTGGTGCCGGGCGCGGCGGGGGATTCCAGCAGCACGGTGGTGTGCGGGCGCAGCCGGGCCGCCAGGGCGCGGGC
Organism: Streptomyces corynorhini; assembly: GCF_003346515.1. GTDB lineage: Bacteria > Actinomycetota > Actinomycetes > Streptomycetales > Streptomycetaceae > Streptomyces > Streptomyces corynorhini. The sequence goes on along the minus strand of NZ_QQNA01000274.1, from coordinate 5,829 downwards.
GGCGGCGCCGATGGCGGTGAGATCGGGGGTCCGGTCGGGGCCCAGGGGGGTGGGGGCGCAGATCACGGCGGTACGGACCCGGCCCAGCTCGGTCGGGTTGGTGGTGGGCCGGAACCCTCCCGAGAGCATCCGGCGGACGTCGGAGGCGGTGAGGGGTCCGTCGACCGGGCTCTGGCCCGCGGCGAGTTTGGCCACGGGGCGTGGGTCGGTGTCGTAGCCGATGGTGTCGATGCCGGCGGCCACGGCGGCCTGGGCGAGGGGCAGGCCGAGGTGGCCGAGTCCGATGACGGCGAGATCTGCGGGCATGGCGGTGGCCGCGTCCTTCCCTGCGGTCCGGTCCGGGCGGACTGCGCGGGCCCGGACCGGACATAGCCGGAGTTGACAGTGAGCGCAAGCCCGGTGGACAGAATGAGCGAGCGCACTGTCAGACTAGGCTTAAATATGACCGTTATGCGGCATTGCGTGGTCCGTGGAGGCTGTTTGTCGGATATTGCGCCTTTCGGGGGTCGGTTCGTCCGCCGCCCGGACCCGCCGCTCGGGCCTGCCGTCGGCCGCCCGGGACCGGGTGGGACGGGAGTTGTCCACAGCCAGTGGCTGAAGTCGCCGACTGCGGACAGAATCGATCTATGAGCCCGACCACGCGGGGGACGACCGGGAGGCAGCGGTGAGGACAGCGACACTGGGACCTGAGGAGCGCGCCCGAGCGCTGGCGGAGATGACCGAGCGCGAGCTGGACGTGCTGGTGATCGGCGCGGGGGTGGTCGGGGCGGGCACCGCTCTCGACGCCGTCACGCGAGGGCTGTCGACCGGACTGGTGGAGGCGCGTGACTGGGCCGCCGGCACGTCGAGCCGCTCCAGCAAGCTGATCCACGGCGGTCTGCGCTATCTGGAGATGCTCGACTTCACCCTGGTGCGCGAGGCTCTCAAGGAGCGCGGGCTGCTGCTGGAGAAGCTGGCGCCCCATCTGGTCAAGCCCGTACCGTTCCTCTACCCGTTGCGGCACAAGGGCTGGGAGCGGTTCTACGCGGGATCGGGCGTCGCGCTGTACGACGCGATGTCCGTGTCGTCAGGACACGGCCGGGGGCTGCCCGTTCACCGCCACCTCTCCCGTCGTAACGCCCTGCGGGTGGCGCCCTGCCTGAAGAAGGACGCCCTGGTGGGCGCGTTGCAGTACTACGACGCGCAGATGGACGACGCGCGCTATGTGGCCACCCTGGTCCGCACGGCCGCCACCTATGGCGCCCGCGTCGCCAACGGGGCGCGGGTCATCGGCTTCCTGCGCGAGGGCGAGCGGGTCGTGGGCGCGCGCGTGCGCGACGTGGAGGCAGGCGGGGAGTACGAGATCCGCGCCAAGCAGGTCGTCAACGCCACCGGGGTGTGGACGGACGACACCCAGGCGCTGATCGCCGAGCGGGGCCAGTTCCACGTCCGGGCCTCCAAGGGCATCCACCTGGTCGTGCCCAAGGACCGGATCCACTCCTCGACCGGGCTGATCCTGCGGACCGAGAAGTCGGTGCTGTTCGTCATCCCCTGGGGCCGCCACTGGATCGTCGGCACCACCGACACCGACTGGGACCTGGACAAGGCCCACCCCGCCGCCTCCAGCGCCGACATCGACTATCTGCTGGAGCACGTGAACTCGGTGCTGTCCGTCCCCCTGACCCGCGACGACGTGCAGGGGGTGTACGCGGGGCTGCGCCCGCTGCTGGCCGGGGAGTCGGACGCGACCAGCAAGCTGTCCCGCGAGCACACGGTGGCGCACCCGGTGCCCGGCATGGTGGTCGTCGCCGGCGGCAAGTACACCACCTACCGGGTGATGGCCAAGGACGCGGTGGACGAGGCGGTGCACGGCCTCGACCAGCGCGTGGCCGACTGCGTCACGGAGGACGTGCCGCTGCTCGGTGCCGAGGGCTACCACGCGCTGTGGAACGCGCGGGCGGGCATGGCGGCCAGGACCGGGATCCACGTGGCCAGGGTCGAGCATCTGCTCAACCGCTACGGGACGCTGGTGGAGGAGCTGCTGGAGATGATCGCGGCCGACCCGGGACTCGGCGAGCCGCTCGGCGGGGCCGACGACTATCTGCGCGCCGAGGTCGTCTACGCAGCCTCCCACGAAGGCGCCCGCCACCTCGAAGACGTGCTGACCCGCCGCACCCGCGTCTCGATCGAGACCTTCGACCGGGGCACGCGCAGCGCCCGGGAGTGCGCGGAGCTGATGGCGCCGGTCCTCGGCTGGGACGAGGACCAGATCGAGCGGGAGGTCGCGCACTACGAGAAGCGGGTGGAGGCGGAGCGGGAGTCGCAGCGGCAGCCCGACGACCAGACGGCGGACGCGGCGCGGCTGGGCGCGCCGGACATCGTGCCGACCTGACGCGCCGTTCGCGAACGGGGGGCGTCGTCGAACCCGGACGTGCCCGTGGTGAACCAGGAGGAGGGCGGACACGTATAGACGCGCGGGTACCCCGCCGGATGACGCGCGCTCAGAATCCAATCGATCCCAGGCGCATCGTTCGTCACATCAAACTCATCCGTTACGCGTGCACTTGTGCAGAATTCGAACAGGGGCGTGATCAGCGGAGTGTTCGGCCCTGCCCCGGGCAGTGGCATGGTGGGGGTCCTTCCGGCGGCACCATCCCGGCGGGCACCGGACCCGGCAGCAGTGTCGGTCCCGGAGTGAGGGACAATGAAGGCTCTGCCAGGGCGCGTTACGGCACCGTGCGGCGGCGGGCGCGGGCCAGGATCAGGGATCGCAGAGGGGACGCATGTCGGAGTCGAAGCAGTCGCGGGACACGGCGCAGGAGCCTCGGCGGGAGACCGGGAAGGGCTCCGACGACACCCCGGAAGGCCGCCTGCTCGCGGGCAGGTACCGGCTCGGTGCGGTGCTCGGGCGCGGGGGCATGGGCACGGTGTGGCGCGCCCTCGACGAGACGCTCGGCCGTACGGTCGCGGTGAAGGAACTGCGCTTCCCCTCCAGCATCGACGACGACGAGAAGCGCCGGCTCATCACGCGCACGCTGCGCGAGGCCAAGGCGATCGCCCGGATCCGCAACAACGGCGCGGTCACCGTCTTCGACGTCGTGGACGAGGACGACCGGCCCTGGATCGTCATGGAGCTGGTCGAGGGCAAGTCCCTCGCCGAAGCCGTCCGTGAGGACGGTCTCCTGACGCCCAAACGGGCCGCCGAGGTCGGACTCGCCATCCTCGACGTGCTGCGCTCGGCGCACCGCGAGGGCATCCTGCACCGCGACGTGAAGCCGTCCAACGTGCTGATCGCCGAGGACGGCCGTGTCGTGCTCACGGACTTCGGCATCGCCCAGGTCGAGGGTGACCCGTCGGTCACCTCGACCGGCATGCTCGTCGGCGCCCCTTCCTACATCTCGCCCGAGCGCGCCCGTGGCCACAAGCCGGGCCCCGCCGCCGACCTCTGGTCGCTCGGCGGCCTGCTGTACGCGTCGGTGGAAGGCTCGCCCCCGTACGACAAGGGCTCCGCCATCGCCACGCTGACGGCGGTCATGACCGAGCCGCTCGACCCGCCGAAGAACGCGGGCGCGCTGAAAGAGGTCATCTACGGGCTGCTGGCCAAGGACCCCGAGCAGCGGCTCGACGACGCGGGCGCGCGAGCGCTCCTCGAAGACATCGTCCAGGCGCCCGACAGCGGTCCGAAGCCCGCGCTCGACGCCACCCGGGCGCTTCCGCTGCCGTCGGCTCCCCCCGCGCCCCGGCCCGCGGCGCGCCCCGCGCCAGGGGCCGCCGGGTATCCGACGTCCGCCCTCCAGTCCGCCGCCCCGGCCAGGCCCGCCGCGCCGCGTGCCTCGCTCACGGACGTGGTGCCCCGGCGCACGCTGGTGGTGATCGCCGTCGTCGCGGCGCTGGCCATCATCGCCACGGTGCTGATCGTCGCCCTGAACGGGGACGGAAGCTCCGACGGCGCGGCCGGTCCGGGCAAGGGGAGCGGTGACAAGGCGGCCTCCGCCGGGTCCGCCGACGACGCCACAGGCGGCGGCGACAAGGACGGCCCGGCGTCGGGCAAGAGCACGAAGGGGGAGGGCAAGGACGGTTCCGCTGCCACCGCCGGCAAGGATTCCGGAGGTTCCGGTTCCGATTCGGCCGCCGGTTCCGACACGTCGGACGACAGCGACGACCAGTCCGACGACGCCGATGGGGACGACAAGGACAAGGGCGACAAGGGCAAGGACAAGGGCAAGACGGGCGACGACGGGCTCCCCGATGGCTACGCCACCGTCAGCGACGCCCAGTTCCACTTCTCCATGGCGATGCCCGAGGGCTTCCGCAAGACGGGCATAGCCGGGAGCAACTCCGGTGGCATATACAGCAAGAGCGGCGGATTCCCCCGGGTGCAGGGCGACTTCACCAGCACCCCGACCGGCGACGCCGCGGCGGCCTGGCGGCAGCAGGAGCCGATCGTCAGCCGGAGCAGCGGCAACTACAAGCGCGTCAGCCTCAAGGCGACCGAGTACAACGGCTACCCGACCGTCGCCGACTGGGAGTTCGAGCGCGACCAGAGCGGCCAGCGCGTCAGGGTCCTCAACCGCGGCTTCAAGGTCGACGGCTCCCGGGGTTACTCGATCATGGTGAGCTGCAAGGCGAGCGAGTGGGACACGTCGGAGTGCGAGACCCTGCGGGAGACGGCCTTCGCCACCTTCGAGCCGAAGGGCTGAGCGCGCGTCCGGCGCGCCTTCACCACTCGGCCAGGGAATGGCCGCGGCTGTCGCGGGCAGGAGTGGGGTGCTGCGAATGCGAACGTTCCGTGCCGGGTTCCGAGACCCGGCGGCACGTTCGCCCACAGCCACGTATCGTGAGACTCGCGAACCGTACGCATCCACAATGAGCCGGTAAACGACCGGAATTGGCGGTTTCGTGGGTCTCCGGGACCGGAAGACCGCCTGTTTGTCGGGGAGGCGTCGTGGACGAATACGCGGGACGGGTGCTCGCCGACCGCTATCGCCTGCCCCTGCCACCGTCCGACGAGTACGAACTCGTCGAGACCCGTGCGTTCGACACGTACAGCGGGCAGGAGGTCCTCGTCCGGCAGGTGCCCCTGCCGGAGGTCGTGGAGGCCGAGGTCGTCGACGCCGAGGGCGGCGCCGCACCCCGGCGCGCTCCCGGGCGTACTCCCCGCAGGCATACGGACCCTGCCGTGCGGCGGGCCATCGAGGCGGCGCAGAGCGCGGCGCAGATCCCGGACCACCCCAGGCTCGACCAGGTCTTCGACGTCTTCGCCGAGTCCGGCTCGCTGTGGATAGTGAGCGAACTCGTCGCGGCCAGGCCGCTCGCCGCGCTGCTCGCGGAGAAGCCGCTCAACCCGTTCCGCGCGGCCGAGATCGCCTCCGACGTGCTCACCGCCGTACGCGTGGTGCACGCGCACGGCTGGACCCACCGGAACATCACCATCCGCACCGTCCTCGTCTGCGACGACGGCCGGGTCGTGCTGACCGGGCTCGCGGCGGGCGCGGCCGAGGAGGCGCTGTGCGGATACGCGCCGGTGCCGGAGCCCCTCGACGAGCCGGAGACGTTCGACGCCGGTCCCGCGCCCTCCGGACTCCACGGTTCCGGGGCGCCGGAACAGCTCGGCAGCGGAGTCGAGTCCGGGCCGCCCGGCGGCATCGAGCAGACCGGAGCGCCGGGCCCGGCGCACGCGCCGGGGCCCACGGCCGGAGTGCCCGGCGCGCAGGGCCGGGCCGCGCTGGAGACGGGCCGGGCCGCGCGGAGCCCGTACGGCGAGGGCACCTCGTCCGGCACGTCTGGCGCGATGCCCCGGCCGCACCACGGCCCGCCCGGCATCCCCGCGCCGTACGGCGCGGGGATGCC
>NZ_QQNA01000273.1 GCF_003346515.1 Streptomyces corynorhini | reverse complement strand
CACCGCGAGCACGGCTCCGTCCCCGCCCCCGAACAGCTGGCGGTGCGACTGCCGGACGGAGCCGTGCTCGCGGTGCGCCACTGGCCGGGTCCCGCGAAGGCGCCCCTGGTCGTCGTCTGGCCCGCGCTCGGCGTCCGGGCCCGGTACTACCGCCGGTTCGCCGCGGCTCTGGTGGCACACGGCCTCGGCGTCGCGGTGGTCGACCTGCGTGGATACGGCGACAGCCTGCCCCGACCCGACTCCTCGGCCCGCTACGGCTACCACGAGCTGGCCACCGTGGACTTTCCCGCCGTCTTCGGCGCTCTGCGCGAACGGGCCCCCGGCAGCCCGGTGTTCCTCCTCGGGCACAGCATCGGCGGGCAGATCGGTCTGATGTACGCCGCCCGGAATCCGGCCGATGTGGCCGGGATCCTGCTGGTGGCCGCCGGTACCCCGCACTTCCGCACGTACCCCGGGGTGAGCGGGCTGATCCCGCTGCTGGGGACCAACACCGTCGCGGCGGTCGCCCGGCTGCGCGGCTACTGGCCGGGCGACGTACTGCGCTTCGCCGGCCGCCAGTCCCGGGTCCTGGTCGGCGACTGGGCCCGGATGGCCCGCACCGGCCGCTACCGTCCGGTCGGGGCCGACATCGACTACGAGGAACTCATCGCGGCCGTCCGCCTGCCCGTCCTGGCGGTGTCGGTCGGCGGCGACCTGCTCGCGCCGCCGGGCGCCGTGGACGCCCTGTGCGGGTTGCTGCGCGGCGCGACAGTCTCCCGTTGGCATCACGGCGAACGGCTCGGCCACACCGGCTGGGCCAACAGGTCCGCGCCCATCGCCGCCGAGATCCGCCGCTGGATCGGCGGCACGCTCAAGGCGCACCCCTCAGGGGAACCCGTCGAGTCTCCTGGAGAAGCGGGATCGTGATGCCGGGTGCCGCACGGCGTTCAGCACCCCGTCCTCTGCCGTCGGTTCCGACTGTTCCGTCTGTTCCGCCTCTTCTGTCTCTTCCGTTGTCCCTTCCGTGTGAAACAGCCCCCTGCGTCGACGGAGCGTGCCCTCCCCGCGTCTGTCGTGATCAGGTCCGGGAGAAGGGCGCCCAGTTGCTGAGTTCGAAGCCGGAACCACGTCGGCGCATCTCGAAGGCGCCGTGGCCGGGCAGGTGGGCGGGCAGCATCAGGGCGTTGGTGTCGGCCGCGTGGGCGAATATCCGCGCACGGCTCGCGCGCGCGCCGTCCTCGTCCTCCTCGAAGCAGCTGTTGATGTGCGGCTCGTTGACCTGGATCGCGCCGTGCAGCAGGTCACCGGCGAAGACGGCGCGGTCGCCCGAGGACTCCAGATGGATGATCGACGCGCCGGGGGTGTGCCCGGGGGCCAGTTCCAGGCGGAGGTGGGAGTCGATGGTGTACGACTCGTCCCAGAGCTTCACCAGACCGGCCTCGACGACCGGGGTGACGCTGTCCTCGTAGACGTTCTGGTTGCCCCGGCCGAAGACGGTGTTGTGGAGATTCTCCGGCTTCCAGTACTCGAAGTCGCGCTGCGGCATGAGGTAGGTGGCGTTGGGGAAGGTGGGAACCCACTCCCTGCCCTCCAGCCGGGTGTTCCAGCCGACGTGGTCGTCGTGCAGGTGGGTGTTGATGACGATGTCGACGTCTTCGGGCCGCACACCCACAGCGGCCAGGTTCGCCAGGTAGTCGGTGTTCAGGTAGGACCAAATCTCCTGGTGGGGGCGGTACTTGCCGTTTCCAGCGCCCGTGTCGACAAGGATGATCCTGCCCTCGCTGCGCAGTACCCAGGACTGGGTGGCGGCGCGCGTGAGGTCGTTCTCGGGCTCCCAGTGGTGGGGCACCAGCAACTCGGTGTGGCGCTGCCACTCCTCGGGCTTGCTGTTGGGGAAGAAGACGTCCGTCGTCATCGGGGTCGTGTCGGAGAACTCGATGACGCGATGGATCTGCACCTCACCGAGTTCGATGGTGCTGACCGTCGGCGTTCCGGTGCCGTCCGGCTGGGTGTTCAGCGGGTCCACGGGGCCACGGAGAGAAACGCTTGACATGGTGCTCCTTCGAATGTGTCGGACGTTCCCCAGCTTGGGAGCAGGCGGGGCCGGGCGGTATCGGACACGTGACTGCACCTTGTCCTGAGTGCCGCGGCCAGGGGGCCGTCATCACTCAGCGTGAACGATGTGTCCTCGGTGTGATCAGCGACGGCCGGTGAACGGATAGCGAGTCGGGTGGAGAAAGACGCGGGTGCCAGGGGACGGAAGCGATCGCGGCGCCACCGACACACGGGTAGCCGCGCACGGGCGCGACCGGCGGGTGCCGCTGGGGGTGCCGAGGGGGTGCCGCTGGGGAGTGGTTGCCGACTGCGCTCCGGGCCGCCCGACGCCGCCCGTCCACACGCCATTCGTCACATGACCGCACCCACTGTCCCGCGAGAATACGCTGGTAGCGTCGGTATGCGGAACGTGGCAGCCGGGATGACCCCACTCCGCGACGTTCCGCGATGTCTGGAGAACCAGTGGACGAACACGCGGCGGACGCCACAGCTGGCCGAGACGCCTTCCCGGTGCTCCGGGAAGCCGAATTCGACGAGTTCGTCGACGCCGTGGGCGCGGCGCGGCACAGAGGCGGACCGCTGACCGTCTCAGGGGCGCCCGGAGCAGGTAAGACCACATTGGTGGAGTCGGTCGCACGTCGCTTCGCCGCAGACGGCGGCCGGGTGCTGAGAGCCGTCAGCAGCCAGTCCGAGACCGATCTGCCGTTCTCGGGCCTGCACCAGCTCCTGCGGCCGGTCCGGGGGCGGATCGACGCTCTGCCACCCAGACAACGGAGAGCCCTGTACACCGCATTCGGGCTGGCGGAGCACAGTGAGGCACCGGAGCCGATGCTCATAGGGATCGCCGTCCTGACACTGCTGTCCGATGTCGCCGTCGACCAGCCCCTGCTGCTGGTCGTGGACGACGCCCACTGGACCGATCACGCCTCGCTGGACGCTCTTTCCTTCGTCGCCCGACGGCTGGCCGACGAACCGGTGACGGTGGTGATCGTCACCCGTGACGGCGCACTTCCCAGGCTCGGCTCAAGGGGACCGGCCATCCACCTGGGCCCGCTCGTCCCGGAGGCGGCGGAACGGCTGCTGGATCTTCAGCCGCAGGCGCCGACCGGGCGCACCCGAGCGCGGATCCTGGAGCACGCCGAGGGCAACGCCCTGGCCCTGGCGGAACTGGCACGGGCCGCGGCGGAACACCCGCGCACGCCCTACCCGCGCACGCCCTACCCGCGCACGCCTCACCCGCGCACGCCCTACGACACCGACGGCCCGCTCCCGGTGACCGACAGACTGGAGCGGATCTACGCCGCCCGCCTCGCGGCGCTGCCGCCGACCACCCGCAGAGCACTGGTACAACTGGCCACGGCGGACACCAAAGACCCCTCACGCACCGTGTTGTCCTGGCTCCCCGACATCGGAGACCCCGTGTGGGCGCCCGCTGAGGAGGCGGGCCTCGTCAGCAGGACCGGCGGGCGGCTCCGTTGCGGAAATCCGCTGTCCCGCATCGCGATTTACCACGCCGCACCGGTCGAGGAGCGGCGCGCGGCCCATCTGGAGCTGGCTGAGCTGTTCCGCGGGCAGGACCCCGACCGATACGCGTGGCACCTCGCCGCCGCGACCTCCGGCTTGAGCACACACGTAGCGGCCGAACTGGAGAACGTCGCGAACCGGGCACGTCACCGCGGCGGATACGCTGCCGCGGCTCACATGCTGGAACGGGCCGCGGATTTTCACCCCGGCCGAGGCGACACCACCCGACTGCTGGCCGCCGCCACCGGAACGGCGGTCCTGACCGGCCGACTCGACTCCGTCGAACGGCTGGCCGCACGCACCCGCGCCAGCACAGACGATCCGACGGCCGCGGTGCTCGCCGCGCTGCAGGTCGGACGGCTCATGACACTGACCACCTCGCACAACACCGCCTTCGGACAGCTGACGCGTCCGGCCGCCGCCCTGGCGGACACCCATCCCGCAGCCGTGCTGGAGGCACTGGCCGCAGCAGCCGTGGTCCGCTTCTACTCGGCCGACCCGGCACAGGCACACGAGATCGAACGTCTGCTGTCCGCCGTGTCGGCGGCCCCCTCGCACCGTACCGGCGACCGGGAGCCGTTCCTGACCGACTGGGTCAGGGTCGTCACGCGCCCTGAAAGCACCGAGCCGCAGGTGGCCCTGCGGCTGCCGGCCCTGATCACCGCGGCCTCGGAGCATCCCGGGACGCTGATGCTGCTCGCCATCGCGGCCTGGCTGCTGGACGAGACGGACCTGGCTGTACGCGCCTTCGACGCCGCGCTCACGTCGTGGACCGTTCAGGGACCGCTCCCCGACGGCCTGGGCGGGATCGCCGCTCTGGCCTACCTGGAACACGGCCGATGGACGCGTGCCCAGACGGCGTGCGCCGAACTCTCGGCTGTCGCCTCGGAGGTCGGTCTCGACCACGCGGCCGCCTGTGCCGGCGCCACCGATGGCCTGCTCCGTGCGCTACGCGGCGACGCGGCCGGAGCACGCGCCCAGGCTCGGCACGCCCTTTCACTTGTCGACCCCGTGGAAAGCCGTTCGGTCTTCGCCCTGGCCCATCGGGCGCTGGGAACCGCCGCAGCGACGGAAGGCGACAACGAAACGGCGTACCTGCACTATCGCCAGCTCTTCGACGGTCCGGGCGATCCGGTGCACTATCACCTCTCGTACCCGGCGCTGCCCGAACTGGCGTCGGCAGCGGCCCGCGGCGGCCACCATGAAGAGGCCGCCCGGATCGTGGACAGAGCCGAGCGCTCCCTCGAAAGCGCGGGCCCGCTGGCGCCGCGCAGAGCGGCCCTGGTGCAGCTGAGCCGGGCGCTTCTCGCTCCTCCCAACGGGGCCGAGAGCCACTTCACCCAGGCATTGGAGACTCCGGTACTGGCGCGTCGGCCCTTCGAGCACGCCCAGACGCTGCTGGCCTACGGCGAATGGCTCCGCCGTCGGCGCCGCATTGTCGAGGCGCGGACCGCGCTGGCCGAGGCCGAGGGCATTTTCCGACGGCTGGGAGCAAGGCCGGGTACGGCGCGCGCCCACACCGAACTCAGGGCTGCCGGATCCCAGAGCGACACGCCGGAACCGGACGCCTTTGCCGACTTGACGCCACAGCAACAGCAGATCGTACGGCTCGCGGCTCGTGGCCTGACCAACCGGGAGGTGGCGGAAAAAATGTATCTCTCCCCACGAACCGTCAGCTCACACTTGTACCGGGCGTTCCCCAAGCTCGGCATCACCGTGCGTTCTCAGCTCAGGGACGTGATCGAGGCCCGCACCGCGGACAGCGGCCTCGCCTGAGGCTCACCCGCTGTCACACGCCCACGCGACATGCTCCGTCTGGTCGCGGAGCAAGGCCACCTCCCTGAACAGCCGTGACATGGTGATCGCCAGCGGCCTCTACCCGTTCCCGCCACTGCCGAACCTGATCCAGCTCTCCGACGCCGCCGGTGTGATCGAGGCTGTTGGGCCGGACACCACCCGGTTCCGGGTCGGCGACCGCGTGGTCAACTCGTTCAACCCGACGTGGTACGGCGGCCCGCTGCGAAAGTTGGGCCAGATGTACGGCACCGACATCGACGGTTGGCTCGGCGACTACGCCGTCGTCGACGAGAACGTCCTGGTCTCGATGCCCGAGCACCTCAGCTTCGAGGAGGCCGCGACGCTGCCGTGCGCGGCCTTGACCGGTTGGTCCGCCGTGGCCGGCGTCGGGCCTGGCGACACCGTGCTGGTGCAGGGCAGCGGCGGTGTGTCGCCGTTCGCGTTGCAGTTCGCCCGCACCGCAGGTGCTCGGGTCATCGCCACCACCTCCAGCGAGGCCAAGGCCGAGCGCCTGCGCGAACTCGGCGCCTCCGACGTCGTCGACTAAGCCGAGACCCCTGACTGGGGATCCGTCGTCCGCAAGCTCACCGACGACCGTGGCGTCGACATCGTCGTCGAAGTCGGCGGTGCCGCCACCATCTCCCAGTCCGTGGAGGCGCTCGCCCTGCACGGCACCATCTCCCTGGTCGGCCACCTCGGCGGCGCCGGGCAGGGCATGGACCTGATGTCTCTCTCCCTCCGCTTCGCCACACTCCGTGCGATCGGTGTCGGAAGCCGTAGCGACCTGGAGGAGATGAACCGCGTCATAGCCCACCACCGCGTCCGCCCCGTGATCGGTCGAGTCTTCCCCTTCTCCGAGGCCCTACAGGCATTCGAGCACTTCGCGCACGGCTCACGTTTCGGCAAGGTCGTGGTCAGCCATGAGGTACAGTCCGGCGGATCATGGGCGGAGCCATGGCCGGACCGCGGCTGCGGTGCCGGTGCCGTGGTGGACGTAGGCCCCCTCTTGCCGTAACGGGTGGCGACTGCAGGGGAGTTCTTGAGTCGGTTGATGGTCCGCTCGGCCTCGTTGCGTCGCCGGTGGCGCTCGCGGTCGAAGTCGGCAGGTCCGCCGCCTGCGTTGCCTGTGCGCGCCGATCGTTCAGCCTCGGCACAGCGGGGCCGCCAGGGCGGGTGTGTTCTCGGTGGTGATGACGGTTCTGGTCATGGTGTGTCCTGGGGAGTGGTGGCCGGAGACCAGCGCCAGGCTTGCCGTTCCTGGCCGCGGGGGTCGTCGACCTGGGTCCACTCGGCGTCGACGCGCATCGTGGCCCGGCGCTCGTCGTCGTACGCGTCCCAGCCGGGGTTGCCGGTCCTGGCGAACCGGATCCAGGTGGCGTGCGTACGGGCGGCGAGATCCGCGGGGGGCTTGTCGGGGCCGAGCAGGGCGGATGGGCCGCGCAGCCGGGGGAGGTGCGCGAGATCGAAGACGAAGGGCAGCTCGACCGTGTGGGCGGCGCCGAGCTTCTCGTCCAGCGCCGGGGAGCGCCAGGCGAACTCGTAGGCGTAGGTGGCGGACTGGGGGTGCGCGGCATGTGCGTCGGTCAGGGCCCAGCTGCCCGCGCCGAACAGTGCGTCGCCCATGATGGCGGAGCGCAGCTCGCCGAAGGACGCACCGGGGCGTGCCTTCCGGTACGTCTCGACGAGTCGCGCCGGATTCGGGTGCGAGCGCGCCGCCGCGTCGTCGACGTCCCCGGCGGTAGAGGTGGCGTACGTGTCCACGGGGACCAGGTAGAGGTTTCCCTCCTCGGTGTTGGTCCCGATGAGCAGGTCGGTGCCGGCACCGAGGCCGATGGCGACGGATTCGGCGGGCTGCGTGTCGAGGACCAGGCCGAAGGGGCTGAATCCGATCAGCGGATCGTAGTGTGTCGCGGTCCGTAGGTCGATGTCCACGAGCCGGGAGGCGGCCTCGACCAGGCGGTCGTCGGAGATGTCCGCGAAGGCGTCGGCGCGGGGCTCGATGCCCAGGACCTCGGCCGCTGCCCGGGTGACACGGGCGGCCTGCTCGGTGGTGAACGCCCCCAGGCCGTTGCCACTTTGGACGATCGCCCGGCGGAAGAGCCCCGCGGCTCCTGGGGTGGCGAGGACGCCCCCGACGATGGTCGCCCCGGCCGACTGACCGAAGAGGGTGACGTGGTGCGGGTCACCACCGAACGCGGCGATGTTCTCCCGCACCCAGCCCAGCGCGGCGACCACGTCGAGCAGGCCGCGGTTGGCGGGCGCTCCGGGGATGTCGAGGAAACCGGCGATGCCGAGCCGGTAGTTGAGGGTGACGAGGACGACGCCGTCGCGGGCGAAGGCGGAGCCGTCGTACAGCGCGGACCGGGTGGATCCGGCGACGAACGCGCCACCGTGGACGAACACCATGACGGGCAGGTCGCCGCCGCCGGAGGCGTCGGGCGTCCAGACGTTGACGGTGAGGTGGTCCTCGCCGCGGCTCCAACCGGTGCCGAAGTAGGGGGACATGTCCACGCTGCCGAGCTTGCGTGCGGACTGCGGCGCGTTGGGCCCCGGCACGGTGGCGTCCCGTACGCCGTCCCACGGTTCGTGCGGTCGCGGCGGCTCGAACCGGCCGGCGCCACGGGGCGGGGCGGCGTAGGGGATGTTCAGGAAGGCGGTGGTGTCGCCCTGGCACAGGCCGCGGACGGCCCCCTGCGCCGTGGTCACGACGGGGTCGGTGGGGTGGCTCATGTCCTGTGTCCTTCCGCAGGAGTCCGGAAGCCGGAGTCGTCCTTCGGCATCGGATGGGTGGCGTTGGGGGAAGTGGGTATCCACTGTCGGCCGTGCGGGTACGTGTTCCGGCCGACGCGATCGGTGTGGAGATGTGCGCTGATCACGATGTCCACGTCCTCGGGTGCGCCGCCGACGCGCGCGATCGGCCGGGAAGCCTGCTTCGGGGCGGTTTTGGACCGTCGCGCGGGGCGTCCTTGGGGAAGCGGAGGTTTCCCTGGAACCGTACGAGCGGCCTCGGCGCGCGCGGTATCCGTAACGTGACTGCACCTGCGCGCACGGCCCCACCCCGCACGGCCCTGCCCGGCCGGGCCCGACCCCGCCCGGCCCCGCCCGGTCGGCGGATGCCGGAGCGCTGACTTCTTGGACTCTTAATAAAAGATATGTATTGCTCGCAATGTTCGTTGATAAGTTTTATCGCATCAGCGAACGAGGAGTGCAGCTATGCGCCCAGTGCCAGCGAAGGCCGTCACCACGTCGGCGAGGAAGCTCGCCGACGCTCTGCGCTCCGGCGCGCAGGTCGTTGTCCTGGAGGTCGGCCGCGAGGCCGGAGAAGGCCCGGAGCCGCGGAACTCCTACCTCGCCGGACACCTGCCCGGCGCCCGCTTCGTGTCGTTCGAGGAGGACCTCGTCGGCCCGCGGACCGGGAGTTCCGGCAACAGCCCGCTCCCGCGCGCGAGCGGCCTCCAGGACCGGCTGCGACGGTGGGGTGTGGACGACGACAGCACGGTCGTCGTCCACACACGGCAGAACCCCGCCGTGGCCACCCGCGCCTGGTGGACGCTCCGTTGGGCCGGAGTGGAGGACGTGCGCTACCTGCACGGCGGTCTGTCCGGCTGGCGGCGGATCGGCGGGGCGCTCGACACCGACGTCCCCCCGCCCGGCGCCGGGTCGGCCACCGTACGGCCCGGGTCGCTTCCCCTGCTGACCGCCGAGGAGGCCGGGCGGCTCGCCGCCTCCGGGCACCTCATCGACGCGCGCGCCGCGCAGGCGTACCGAGGCGACCCCGACCGCACCGGGACCGGGCACATTCCCGGCGCCCACAGCATCCCCGGCGCGGACAACTTCACCGGCGGCGAACTGCGCGACGCGGCGGCGCTGACCGCCCTGTACGCCGCGCACCTGGACGGAGACGAGGTGGGCGCGTACTGCGGCGGCGGGGTGTCGGCGACGACGACTGTGCTGGCACTCGCCTCCCTGGGCGTCGAGGCGGCTCTGTACCCCGGCTCCTGGTCCGCCTGGATCACCGACCCCACGCGGCCGATCGCGACGGGAGCCCGGCCGTGCGGCCGTACGGCGGCCGAACGCCCCTCGGCGGGGTGACCCCCGGCGTCCCCGGGACCACCCCGCCGAGGGCGCCTCAGCCGCGGTCGACCACGCCGGGACCGCCCGACAGGTCGCCGGTGAACAGGCCGCGCAGCTCGGCCTCCTCGTCGGCCGTCGGGATCCACCGGGACGCCAGGACGTTCTCGTCGAGCTGCCCGGGGACGGTCACGCCCGCGATCACGCTGGTGACCGTCGGCCGGGCCAGCAGCCAGCCGAGCGCCGCCGTGCCCGGAGTGATGCCCCGGTCGCGCGCGAACTGCTCGAACGCGGCCAGCGCCGCCCAGGGCGCCGCGCCCAGCAGGTAGCGCTTGAGGTTGGTGATCTTGGCGTCGCCCGGGGCGTGCTCCGCCGAGTACTTGCCGGTCAGCAGCCCGTTCTGCAGCGGGAAGTACGGGATGAAGCCCAGACCGTGGTGGCTCAGCGCCGGGATCAGCTCCTCCTCCGGCTTGCGCCAGAGGAGGCTGTACTCGTCGGTCGTCGACACGAACCGGGTGAACCCCCGTGCCCGCGCGACGTGTTCCGCCTCGACGACCTGCCACGCCTTGAAGTTCGACGCGCCGATGTACCGCACCTTCCCCGATGTCACCAGCGCGTCGAGCGCGGAGAGGGTCTCCTCGATCGGGGTGAGCGGATCAGGGAAGTGGATCTGGTAGAGGTCGATGTAGTCGGTGCGCAGCCGCCGCAGCGACTCCTCGACCGCGGCGACGATGTACTTGCGGGACCCCGGCCGGGCGTAGGCCGCACCGCGCTCCCGGCTGAGGTTGAGCCCGAACTTGGTGCCGATGACGACCTGTTCGCGGCGGTCGCCGAGCGCGGCGGCGAACAGCTCCTCGCTCAGCCCCGGCCGGTCGCCGTACCCCTCCGCGAGGTCGAAGTAGGTGATGCCGAGGTCGATCGCGCGGTCGACGATCGCGGTGACGGCCTCCTGCCCGGTCGCGCGCATACCGGACCGGCCGAAGGTGCTGGCACCGATGCCGATCTCGGACAGGACGAGGCCGGAGTCGCCGAGCCGGCGGTGTCCGTCGGGGAGATGGGGAACAGGGGGCATGTCTCTCCTCTCTGAGGGCGTCGGACGCGTGCGGTCCGACGCGGGGGATCGGCACCGGACGGCGCGGGGCCCGCCCGCCCTACGGGCGGACGGCGCTACTTCGACGAAAGACCCTAGGGCCTCTCGTTTGGAT
>NZ_QQNA01000272.1 GCF_003346515.1 Streptomyces corynorhini | reverse complement strand
GAGGACGTCCTCGGCCTGCTCGGGGGTGAGCGCGTCGAGGGTCTGGATCTGCCGGCCGGGCTCAAGGGCTGCTGCGTCAGTCATGCGTCGAGGGTACGGCGAGGGCACGGTGGTGAGCGGCCGGCCGGGCTCGTGCCCGTACCGCCACCACCCTCACCGGTGGCCCCCGCCCGGCCCCCGATCCGGGCCCGCACCCTCAATGGCAACCAGCTCGTAACCCTTTCCCTCTGTTGAGCTACGCGCGTTGACTCTAGGCTGCCGCACGCGGACCTCTGCGGTTTCCGGAGCTTCGCGAGCCCCCCACGGCGGCCCACCTCACTCAGCACTCAGCTACGCGCACAATCCAAGGGGATCGATGTCAGCGACACCGCAGAAGAACCGCGCGGCACGGCGGGTGCTCGCCGCTGCCGCTGGTCTGGCCACCGTCGGCGCGCTGGTCGCCGCGATGCCGGCCACGGCGCAGGGCCACCCGCAGGCCAACGCCCAGGCCAACGCCCAGGCGCACGGCAGCAGCCAGAGCCACGGCAACCAGGGCCACGGCAAGCCGAAGCCCAAGCCGAAGCCGCACACCGTCGACGTACAACTGCTCTCCTTCAACGACCTGCACGGAAACCTGGAGCCCCCGGCGGGCTCGGCCGGCACGGTCAACGAGACGCAGGCCGACGGCACGGTCAAGGCGATACCGGCCGGCGGCATGGAGTACCTGGCGACCTCGCTGCGCACCGCGCGCAAGGGCCACCCGTACTCGATCACCGCGGCGGGCGGCGACATGGTGGGTGCCAGCCCGCTGCTGTCCGGTCTCTTCCACGACGAACCGACGATCGAGGCGCTCAACAAGGTCGACCTCGATGTGACGGCCGTCGGCAACCACGAGTTCGACGAGGGCGCGGTCGAACTGGCCCGGCTCCAGAACGGCGGCTGTCACCCGACCGAGGGCTGTTACGAGAAGGGCAAGAAGTTCAAGGGGGCCGACTTCCCCTACCTCGCGGCCAATGTGACGTCCGAGAAGACCGGCAAGCCGATCCTCAAGCCGTACACGGTCTGGAAGAAGAACGGCGTCAAGATCGGCTTCATCGGAGTGACCCTGGAGGGCACGCCGAACATCGTCACCGCCGAGGGAGTCAAGGGCCTCACGTTCCACAGCGAGGTCGAGACGATCAACAAGTACGCCAAGGAACTCGACAAGCAGGGCGTCAAGTCGATCGTCGCGCTGATCCACGAGGGCGGCGCCCCCGCCTCCACCTCGTACAACTACGACTGCGACAGCCCCGGCGCCGGTGACGGCATCTCCGGCCCCATCGTCGAGATCGCCAAGGGCGTCTCGCCCAAGGTCGACGCGCTGGTGACCGGCCACACGCACCAGGCGTACGCCTGCACCATCCAGGACCCGGCGGGCAACCCGCGCCTGGTGACCTCGGCGTCGTCGTTCGGCAAGCTGTACACGGACACCACGCTCACCTACGACCTGCGCACCAAGGACATCGTCCGTACGAGCGTGAAGTCGGCGAACCACATCGTCAGCCGTGACCAGGCCAAGGCCAAGGACATGACCTCGCTGATCGACCGGTGGAACAAGATCGCCGCGCCGATCGCCAACGCCCCGCAGGGCTACATCTCGGCGGACATCAACGGCCGCGGCGCCACCACCCCCGAGTCCCCCCTCGGCGACCTGATCGCGGACGCCCAACTCGACGGCATGTCGGCGGCGGACAAGGGCGGCGCGCAGCTCGCCTTCATGAACCCGGGCGGGATCAGGGCCGACCTGGTCTACGCGGCCTCGGGCAGCGAGGGCGACGGCGTGGTGATGTACGGCGAGGCGTTCACCGTCCAGCCGTTCACCAACATGATGAACGCGGTCGACCTGACCGGCGCCCAGGTGATCACCGCGCTCCAGCAGCAGGTCAGCGGCGCGAACGAGGCGTCCCCGAAGATCCTCCAGGTCTCCAGGGGCCTCACCTACACCCTCGACATGACGAAGACGGGCGCCGCCCGGGTCGTCACGGACACGGTGCGGCTGAACGGCGAGCCGCTCGACCCGTCGAAGACCTACCGCGTCGCGATGAACGAGTTCCTCGCGGGCGGCGGCGACGGCTTCGCGGTCCTGGGCCAGGGCACGGACAAGCTGGTCGGCGCGTCCGACCTGGACATGTTCAACGCCTACCTGAAGGCCAACTCGTCGGCCACGACCCCGCTGGCCCCGCCGGCGGCGGACCGGATCACGATCATCAAGTAATCCGGTACGGGTGTGACGCGGAGGGCGGCGGGCCACGGGCCTGCCGCCCTCCGGCATGCGTAGGGTCGGTGCGCATGGTGGTGGACGAGAGCGATGAACGGGCCGTTCAGGCGGCCGTAGCGGCCGAGACGCGCCTCCTCGACCCCGGTGTGCGCGCGTCGCCCGAGCTGGTCTCCGCCCTCCTGGACCCGGACTTCACCGAGATCGGCGCGTCGGGACGGCGCTGGGACGCGACGTCGATCCTCACGGTGACGAGCGCGGGTTCCGTGCTCCCGGAGTCCCCCGTCGAGGTCAGCGAGCTGGCGGGGGCCGTACTCGCCCCGGGCATCGTCCACCTGACGTACCTCGCCGACAACGGAGGGCGTCGCGTCCGGCGCAGCTCCCTGTGGCGGCTGACGGCCACGGGCTGGCGGCTCTACTTCCACCAGGGCACTCCCACGAGCTGAGCGGGCGCGGCGGGCGCGGCGTGCGGGGCGTGCGGGTCGGGCCGGGGCGTATGGGGCGTACGGGGGGATGTGCGGGGCGGCGCAGTGGCGCCGCCGGGTGCCTGATCGTGTTTCTGCGACACACGATCTTCGGGTTGCTCTACAGTCGGGGCGACCTTCCCGGTGGCGTCCCGCTGCCGGGATTTCGTGTTCTCCGGGCGGAGTTGGATCTTGGGCAGGGCGCGGCCGCACGACCGGAATCCAGCGGGGCCCGTTCCACGGATCAGCTGGGCTGCCCGGGTCCGGGAGGCAGGCGCTCCACTGGCCGTCAGACCGTACCGGCTGCACTTCACCGCCCGTCTGCTCTCCTGGACCGGCTCGGCCGTGGCGCCCATCGGTCTGGCCTTCGCGGTCCTTCAGATCGGCGGGGGGCCGGGCTCGCTGGGCGCGGTTCTCGCGGCGAGTGTCGTGCCTCAGATCTTGCTGCTGCTCGTCGGCGGGGTCGTCGCGGACCGGCTGTCCCGGGCCCGGGTCATGGTGTGGTCCAACGTCGTCTGCGCGGTCGCGGAGGTGGCGGCGGTGCTGTTGCTGGTCTCGGGCGTGGCCCGGGTGTGGCATCTGGTGGCGATGTCGGCGGTCTGCGGGGCGGCGGGTGCCTTCTTCACCCCGGCGGCCGGGGGCATCGTCGTGGAGGTGGTCCCGGCCGAACTGCGGCACGCGGCCAACGCCCTGCTGAAGATCGGCCAGAATACGGTGAAGGTGGCAGGGCCGGCACTGGGCGGTGTCCTGGTCGCCGTGGCCGGCCCTGGCTGGGCCCTCGGATGGGACGCCGTGACGTTCGCCGCCTCGGCGCTCCTCTTCTCCCGGATCAGCCTCAAGGCCAAGACCGTCGAGACCCGTGCCGGGTTCACCGCCGATCTGCGCGAGGGATGGGACGACTTCCGCTCCCGCCGCTGGCTGTGGGTGATGGTCTGCCAGGCCGCCGTGATCGTTCCCGTATGGCTGGTCGGCTACCAGCTTCTGGGCCCGGTGTACGGGCAGCAGGTTCTCGGCGGCGCGGCCCCGTGGGGTGTGGTGGTGTCCGGCTTCACCGCCGGGTTGGTGGCCGGGGCAGCGCTGGCCCTGATGTGGAAGCCGCGCCGGGTCGGGCTGGTCGTCTGCGCGGGCACCGGCTCGATGGCGGTACCGCTGGCGGCGATGGCGGCCGCCGTGCCGCTGCCCGCACTCGTGGCCGCCGCGGGGGTGGCGGGCACGGGGCTGGCGGTCGGCATGACCGTGTGGGCCTCGCTGGTGCAGGAGCGGATTCCGGCGGACCGGATGGGCCGGACCCTGTCCTACTCGACGCTCGGGCAGATCCTGCCCGTGCCCTTCGGCTATCTTCTCGCCGGTCCCGCCTCCCACCTGTTGGGGCTCCGCACCACCCTGGCGACAGGCGCGCTGATCATCGCGACCGCCGCCGTCGCGCCGCTGGCCGTTGCTCAGGTCCGGAGGCTCTGCCTCGCGTCGCAGGCGGCCAAGGACGACGACGGGGCCGTGACCACAGCGCGGGCGGAGAGGTAGAACGCTCGGGCGACCTCGACGGCCCCGGCGAAGTCGCGGAACGCCCGGTCCCGGGCCGCCGCGTCGAGTACGGCCCGGCCGTATCCCTCGGGAAGCCCCCAGCGCCGGGCGAGGTGAGCGGCGATGCGGTCGCTGCGCAGGTGAGCCGTGGTGTGGTGGGGGTCCGCTGCCTCGATCTCGGCGTTGAGGTCGAATGCGGCGGTCACGGCCTCGGCCGCGCGGTGGACGGAACCGAGCAGGCTGCCCGCTTCGGCCACCGTGGCGGGCCACACTGTCCACGCCCCGTCCAGGCGGGCGGAGCGGACGACGACCCGTACCAGCGCTTCGTCGGGCGGAAGTCGGCCGATCTCCTCTTCGGTGAGCCAGTGGGCGAGCTGGTCGCCGGACATGTCGGCTACCTCCACGCCTGCCGCGGCGGCGCACCGCAGGGCGGACCGCTCCACCGCCGCGGATCGTACCGGGCGGCACATGCCGTCGAACCTCTCATGCGTGAGGGCGGCCAGGACCCGAGTCCGCCACCGATCAGGGAACCCCGGGTCGTACAGCTGCTGATGATGCAGGAGAGCGAGGAAACTCACGGGCGGCTCGCCCGCCACCGCGACCGGCTGGAATTCCGCCTGCCAGTACCGGACGAAGCTGGTCTGCCACGGTTCGCCCGTCCACGCCCCGGCGCCGGGGGCTGAGGGCAGGCCGGCGGCAAGGAAGGCAAGAGCCCGCTCGGCGTCCTGCCTCTTGGCATCGCCGGGATGCGTGCGGCGCCAGGCGTCCGCCCGGCTGAACGCGGGCCCCAGCCCCTCCCTGGCCGCGAGGCAGCCCAGCGCGGTCCACGACCGGGAAGCGCAGGGGAGGGTGCGGGCCAGGGCGGCGAGCCGGTCCGCTTCGATACCGCCCAGCTGCCCGTCGGCGGCGGCCCGGGTCAGGGCGGCCCGCAGGTTCACGAGAGCTTCGGACAACGGGCGGCCGTCGTCGGTGTGCAGCACGGCGACTTCGTCGTCCGCGTCCAGAACGCCGCCACGGAAGTCCTCGAAGATCCGGCCGACACCGACCATCCCGTACGGGGCGAGTTCGGCAGCCCGCAGGGCTCCCATGCTGGCGGCGCCTACCACGGCGACCCCTTCGGCCAGCATCGCCAGGATCTCCTTGTGCCGTACCGGCGCGCTCTGGTGCCAGAGTCCATCGATGATCAACACGGTGTCGCCCGGACCGGCGCCGAGCCGCATCAGGTCGCCGTGGCGGACCGGGGGGTGCGTGACGGCGTCGGGCAGGACCTCGCGGACCCGTGCGGCGGGCATACTCGGCCCGGAGAAGACATGAATGGTCATGCGGCCGCCTCCTGGGCCGGCCGGGGGATGATGTGCCGGGCGTCGTAGCGCAGGGCCGGGGCCAGCACCTTGACGACGGCGAACTCGCTCCGTCGGTGGGGTCCGTGAGTGAGGTCCACCACGAGCGGGTGGTGGCCGGTGACGGCCTTGATGCGGGCGGCAAGGTGCTCGGCCTCGCCGCTGTCCGTGACGAACCCGGTGGTGTACTGCGCGGCGACCTGTGCCCACCTGGCGCCGGGGCCCGTGGAGGGCCGTGGGCCATGGTGTACGGCGGTCCGGTAGGCGGCCGGGTGGATGTCCTCCCGGCTGCCGGTGATCTGGGTGAGCCGGGACTGGGCCGCCTCCGTGATCGCCCGGGACAGGGCGACGTGGGGGTCCAGGTGGGCGCCGGAGCCGGCGACCAGCAGGGCCGGCTGGTCCTCGCGCCACAGGTAGCAGCTCATGACGGGCACCCCGAACCGGTTCGGCAGGTGCCACAGCTCCAGCCAGACCCCGGCCGCCCGTAACCGGTCGATCAGCGCCGCGCAGTGCTTGTCCTCGATGCTGTCGGGATCGACGAGCCGGCCGCGCCCCTGTCCGCAGGTGACAGCGCTGATCGTGTCGCGCTCGATCAGTTCGGCCAGAGCATGGACGACGGCCTCGGCGTGGGTGTTGCCGGAGGCGAGGCCGTTCGTGGACGCGCTGGGCAGGTGCAGCCGCCAACGGCCGTGGGTTTCGCGGCCCAGCCGTACGCACGCCGCTGGAACGAATACGTGTTCGTGATCCGGCTCCGAGCATGCGGTGATCCAGTCCAGGACCGTCCGGCCGGTGACCAGAGACCCGGGATGACTCTCCAGGGCGGTCACCGGATAGGGCAGGTCCAGCCCGTCGGCCGGGGCCCGCAAGTCGGCTGCCGGGACGGCCCGTTCGCCGTGCCATGCCTCGATGGCTTCCATGGCTCCCGAGACCCGGGCGGCGGCCAGTGTCGTGCCTTTGCCCTGGGCTACGGACAGCGTGCGGGCCAGAGGGCGCACGGCCATGGTCACAGGGATGCCGATGTCGTCCAGCCCGGTGACGTCGGCGACGCGGGTGATGCCGTACGCCGTCAGCAGTGGCCGGATCGCCTCCCAGGTGTGGTCGGGATGGCGGGTCCGGTGGGCGCCTTCGAAATATGTCTTGCGCATGGATCTTCCCTTCGCAGGTGCTGAAGCCCGGCCGCCGGGTTCCCTGGCCATGCGGGGCGCCCGACGGCCGGGCGGCGGGTTCAGCTACTGCCTACGGCCGTCGGGCTGACGGCAGCGGGTAGGTGTGGGTGTCGGGGAAGGCGGAGTCGGGCACGGCCGGGTCGCCGCCCGAGTTCTGCGGCATGTTGCCCTCGGCGTGCAGATCGGCCACGAAGTCGGCCGGGTCCACGGCCTGCGTCGTGGCGGACGGGATCTGCTGGGACATGGTCGTTCCTCCTTGATCGAGAAGGACGGTGCTACACCGAGAGGTCGGTGAAGCAGATGGTGATCAGCACCTCGCGTGACGGCGAGTCGAGCGGGGTACGCCAGTGAGGGATTCGGCTTCCGTCGAATCCGGTGAGGACGCGGTGGCGGACCGGGAAGGTCTCGCCGCCGTCGGGGTACGGGGTGTCGCCGAGACGGTCGGCCACCTGCCGGCTCGTCAGCCACCGCAGGCGGGGAAGCCACCCCATGGAGACGAGGCCGGGGGTCAGGCCGCACGAGAAGGTGATTCCACACTTTCCGTCGTCCCGGTGAACGTGCATGTAGTCGCCGGGCTCGTAGAACTTCAGACCGAAACGGACCGGGGTCATCCGGGCGCGACCGGTCGCCTCGCCCGCTGCCTCTGCCAGGCCCTTGGACATGGCCAGCCGGCTGAGCGCGTCTCCGCCGGTGTGGACCCGGCACCGCTGGGGGGAGGTGATCGATCCGTCCCGCATCACCAGCAGTCCCGGCCGCTGGTTGTGTCGGACGACCGCGTGCGGCTCGCACCGGGCGGCCTCCTCCGCGATCTCGTCCCAGAGCCCAAGGTCGGCCACGTCCTCCGTGATGACTGCTCGGCCTTCTGCCAGCCAGAGCTGGCGCGGCGTCATGGCCATCACAGGTCCATGAACGACATGGTTGCCAACAGGCCCATCGGAACGGTGAGCGGGCGACGCCAGTGCGGGACGTGATATCCGGCGAACGCCCGGACGCTGCCGTCGCCGTACGGGTGGGTCAGGGTGGTGAAGCCCTCGCCCGCGGGGAAGACGCCGTGCTCGATGACGACCTCCCCGAGGCGGTCGGGGAAGGCCCCCAGAAGGTCCGGAGCCCAGCCCATCGGAGGCAGATGCTCGGTCAGCGCGACAGCGACGGTCACGGTGGACTTCACCGAATCCGTGTGCAGGCCCTGGAAGTCGCCTTCCCGGTAGAGGACGACGGCGCCCCCGCGCGGGATCAGCCGGGGAATGCCGGTGGTCCTGCGCAGGGCCATCAGCAGGACTTTGTCGTAGGCCAGGGCCTCCAGAACAGGGCCGGGCGGGATGAAGCCGCAGTGGACCGGGGAGGCGAACGATCCGTCGCGGTGTGCGGCTGTGTGTTCGTGGATGTGGGGCTCGACCAGTTCGAGCCTGCCGTGCGCCTCCTCGGCCAGAGCCTTGAAGCGGTCCGGCTCAAGGACCCCGGGAACAAGAGCCGTTCCCGTTTCCTCCCACGCGGCGCGAGCCGGTAGCCGTTTCACGGGTGCTTCGGTGTCCATGATCCCCTCCAGGTGGTCTCTCTGTCCGGGTGGCGCCGTGCGGATGGCGGAACCGCGGCTCGCTGTCGGGGCCGTGTCGGCGGCGAGCCGAGAGGCCGGCGGCGTTCGTCCATTGAACTGCCGGGGAACATCAGGAATGAGGGGCCACGAAGGGGTGCATTTCCCGGCGGGGGGCCGCTCCGGGGGGCCAGGACGAGGGCCGCACCCGACGGCGACGGAGGGGAAAGTGCCATGGTGGCTCCGGACGGCATTGGCGTCTTACTGCGATCGATCCGCGAAGACGCCGGCCGCGCCCGCGACGAGCAGGCCCAGATCGTTCAACAGGCCCAGAACGGCAGATGGTTCGACTGGGAGAACATCAAACGGTGGGAACTGGAGAAGCGGCTACCGGTCCCGGACTGGCACAAGACGATCGCCCGTGCATACGGGCTGAGTGTCGAGGAAGTGCAGCGGGCGGTCGCCGCATCGCGGCAGCACCGACGTAGCCGGCGCGGGGAGGAAGAGGACGTGAATCGACGAAGGTTCTTCGGGGTGGCGGCCGCTGCGGTAGGCGCGACCGCATCGCCCGGCATCGCACAGGCCCGCGAGGGCATCGACGGCGCCCTCGCGGGCTCCGCGGCCGGTGACCTGGCCTATCTGGAGTCGGCATTCGAGCGCCACCGAGGGGGCTACCACGGCCGGGCACCCGACAAAGTGCTGAGCGGGATGCAGGCGGATCTCGACCTCCTCGGCCAAGTCCTCAACCAACCCCACCCGGCCAGTGCGCGAGCCGATCTCGCCCGCACCGCCGCCGGGCTCGCCGGGCTCGTCGCCATCGTTCAACACGACCGGGGTGACAAGGGAGACGCCTTCCGCTGGTTCGCGACTGCGGAGAAGGCGGCCCGGGAATCCGGCGACCGCCGGATGACCGCCTGGGTACTGGCACGGCACGCGATGGTGCCGCTGAACTACGGAGCCCCCGAGGCGGCCGTGCGCATCGCCGCCCGAGCCCGCAAGGCAGCTGGCCGAACACCGACTGCGGCCGGAGCGCTGGCAGCGGCCGTCACGGCCCGCTCGCTTGCCGCCATCGGCGATCACCGAGGCGCCGCGACGGCGGTCACGGACGTGCGGGACCTGGTCGAGCGCCTCGACGGGCGTGAAGCCGCCGACACCTGGTTCGGCTACCCAGGACAGAAGCACTTCGTGCATCTCTCCCAGGCGTACACCCTCCTCGGGAATACCGAAGCCGCCTATTCGGCCCAGGACGACGCGCTCGACCTCACCGATTCTCCGTCGGTGATGACCCGGGCCCTGATCGCGATGGACACCGCCGCCTGTCTGCGTCTCGACGGCGACCCCTCAGCGGCGGCCGAGATGGCGGCGGGGATCTTCGACCGTCTCCCGGGCCCGTACCGTGACGGCCTGATCAGGTCCAGAGCCGAAGTCCTCCATCAGGCCCTCGGCGGCCGCCCCCGAGATCTCCTCGGCCAAGTTCTCGCCTGACAGGGCTCTGCGGCAAGTGACCTGGGCAAGCGACCCCAGCGTCGGTCGGCAAAGGCGCTCTCACGGCCGGGTTTCGTTTCTGCGGCGCGCGAGCCGGAACCATCGCTACCGCCAACCGCTGCCCACCTGCCGCGGCCGGGGCTGTTCCCGCGCAAGATCGTCTGGGCGGAATCGCGTCTCGCGTGACCGGAACTCGTTCCGGCGGGTTTCGGCGGCTGCGGTGCTCTTTGTCCAAAGGACGTGAGAGGAGAAAGAACCCCACCAAGCCCCACCCCACCCCACCCGCCCGTCGCTCGCACTCACTCGGGCGGGTGAACATCCCTGGTTTTGGTGGATTTGGTGTCCCTCGGCTGCCTTACGCTTTGCAGGACACATCACCCCAGACATACGTCGGCCCCCGGCCGGGACTAGCGATCCCGATCGGGGGCCTGACCACCGAGGAAGAAGACGCTTCCTGATGGATACTCACGACAGTAGCGCGCCCCCGCGCGCCCCGTCAGCCTTACCCGGCGGTGGGCCCTCCTCGCGGCCTGACCCACGTCCCCGTGGTCGGCCGTCGGCTCCGACGGCCGACCACGGGGAC
>NZ_QQNA01000271.1 GCF_003346515.1 Streptomyces corynorhini | reverse complement strand
CGCGGTCCTGGACAAGGTGGTGCGCGCGGCGCAGCGGGAGGGCACCCTGCGCCCGGATGTCGGCACGGGCGACGTGGCCGCGCTGCTCTCGCTGCTGCTGCGCCCGATGGGCGCCATGTCCGATCTCGTGTCCTGGCAGCTCTCGGAGCGCGCGGCGGCCCTGCTGCTCGACTGTCTGCGCGCCCCGTCCCGCTCCACCCTGCCGGGCGGGCCGCTCTCCGTCGAGCAGCTGAAGCCGGGCGTCACGCTGGACCCGTGAGGCGGGTGCGCGGCGGCCGGGGCGGCGGTCGGGGGCGGCGGCCGGAGGGGGCTCCCCGGCCGGAGGGCGGCGGGCGCCGTGGTAATAAGGTTCCGTGCGCGAACGCCGGTCACGGCTCGGGGCCGTGACCCGAATGAGTGTCGCCTATGGGGTGTTGAGAAGTTCCATGATATTTACCTGGGCCGATGTGCTGTCGGCCGAGCCGCGCTTCGCCGAGAACGTCGAGCGGCGTTTCGAGATGTATCCGAGCCATGTCCTCGCGACCTTCCGCAAAGACCGGTCCCCCCGGGTGACGGGGCTCGAAGTCCACTTCCTCCTCGGGGAGTTGTGGCTCGGCATGGCGCACAATTCGCTGAAGGCGCGCGACCTCGCGCGCGATCCGCGTTTCGCCGTTCAGGCGAATCCCGGGGCCGGTGACGCGCGGGCCGACGGGGACGTCAGGATCGCGGGCCGGGCGGTGGAGGTGACCGAGCGGCGGCTGCGGACGCGGTACGTCGACGCGGTCCGTCCGCCGCTGCCGTTCCAGCTGTTCCGGGTGGACGTCGCCGAGATCGTACAGACCGAGATCGAGGGCGATGACCTGGTGCTCAGGTCCTGGCGGCCGGGGCGTCCGCTGCACACCGTACGGCGCGGCACCGAGGGTGCCGTACCGCCCGGGAACCTGCGGATGGGCGACGCGGCGGCCTGCTGACGCGGTGCGGCGGGGTCGCGCGCGGGGGTTCGGGCGGGTCCCGCTGTCATGTGGCGTGCCCCACTCGATGTCCCCGGCGGGGGCGTGCTAGGCTGACTGCGTTGCAGTTTTGGTACCCATGAACTTTATGTGCGCCTGACGGGAATGTTTCTCCATCAGGCGCATTATTGTTTTTGCCGGCTTCTCCGGATGGGGCTCAATGCGGCGACGAGGAATCCGTAAAGTGCGGATTTCCGGCTCTGCACCTGTTTTAGGAGAATGACATGGCTACTGGCACCGTGAAGTGGTTCAACTCGGAAAAGGGCTTCGGCTTCATCGAGCAGGACGGCGGCGGCGCCGACGTCTTCGCCCACTACTCGAACATCGCCACCCAGGGCTTCCGTGAGCTCCAGGAGGGCCAGAAGGTCTCGTTCGACGTCACGCAGGGCCAGAAGGGCCCGCAGGCGGAGAACATCGTCCCGGCCTAGTTCCCGGACGTGTACCTCGCAGCCGGGGCCCGCACCGTGCAGGTGCGGGCCCCGGCTCGCGCTGTTCTCAGGCCGCAGTACTCACGACCTGGTATCCGAAGCCGCGTCGCCGGCGTCAGCCGCTCCGCTGCGGACGTCCGCTGATCCGCTCCTTGTCGTGCACCAGGTCGTCAGGCCCCAGGAAGGCTTTTCCGAATGACTCGATCCGAACGGCAGGACCGCGCCGCCCGTCCCGCCGGAAAGCGCCCGGCGCACTCCCGCGCCAAGGGACCCGCGAAGGGCGCGGCTAAACCCTCGCCCCGCCGCGCTCCCGCGCGCCCGCAGGAATTCACCCTGCCGGAGACCATCACCCCCGCGCTGCCTGCCGTCGAGTCGTTCGACGAGCTGGACATGCCCGCCGCTCTGCTCAAGACCCTCACCGCCCAGGGGGTGAGCGAGCCGTTCCCGATCCAGGGCGCGACCCTGCCGAACTCGCTGGCGGGCCGCGACATCCTCGGCCGCGGACGGACCGGTTCCGGCAAGACCCTCGCCTTCGGCCTGGCGCTGCTGGCCCGCACGGCGGGCCGCAGGGCCGAGCCGCGCGCCCCGCTCGCGCTGGTGCTCGTTCCCACGCGTGAGCTGGCCCAGCAGGTGACCGACGCGCTCACGCCGTACGCGACCGCCGTCAACCTGAAGCTGACCACGGTCGTCGGCGGGCTCTCGATCACCAAGCAGGCGAACGCGCTGCGGCGCGGCGCCGAGGTGCTGGTCGCGACGCCCGGCCGGCTCAAGGACCTCATCGAGCGCGGCGAGTGCCGGCTCGACGAGGTCGCCATCACGGTCCTCGACGAGGCCGACCAGATGGCCGACATGGGCTTCATGCCGCAGGTCACGGCGTTGCTCAAGCAGGTCGAGCCGGACGGGCAGCGGATGCTGTTCTCGGCGACCCTGGACAAGAACATCGACCGGCTCGTACGCCAGTACCTGACGGACCCCGTGGTGCACTCCGTCGACCCGTCCCAGGGCGCGGTCACCACGATGGAACACCACGTGCTGTACGTCCTGGACGAGACGGACAAGAAGGAAGTCACCACCCGTATCGCCGCGCGCGACGGGCGGGTGCTGCTCTTCCTGGACACCAAGCGGTCGGTGGACCGGCTGGTCAAGCGGCTGCTGGCGAGCGGCGTACGGGCCTCGGGGCTGCACGGCGGCCGTTCGCAGCCACAGCGCAACCGGACCCTTGAGCAGTTCAAGAACGGCCTGGTCACCTGCCTCGTCGCGACGAACGTCGCGGCCCGGGGCATCCACGTCGACGATCTCGACCTGGTCGTGAACGTCGACCCGCCCGTCGACCACAAGGACTACCTGCACCGGGGCGGCCGCACCGCCAGGGCGGGGGAGTCCGGCAGCGTGGTGACGCTGGTGCTGCCCGAGCAGCGGCGTGAGATGACACGGCTGATGTCGGACGCGGGCATCGACCCCCGCTCCGCGCGGATCAAGTCCACCGACGAGGAGCTGGCGCGGCTCACCGGCGCGCGGGTGCCCTCAGGGGTGGCCGTCACCATCGAGGTGCCGCAGCCCGTGGTGCAGCAGAAGAAGCCCAGGACCTCGCGTCCCGGCGGCGCCCGCAGGGGCTCCGGCTCGGGCTCCGCCACGGGTACGGGTGGCGGCGCCGGATCCGGCGTGCGCACGGGCGGCGGCGCGGGTCGCGGCAGCCGGGGCCGCAGGGGCGGTCCTGGCCGGGGCGCCGAAGGCGGACGCCGTACCGCGGCCTGACCTCCAGGGACGGGCCCGCACCCCACTCAGCGCCACGGAGCCCGGCGCCGCGCACACCGCGTGGCGCCGGGCTTCCGCGTTGCCTCCGCGCCGCTGGGGGGAAGGGCGCTCCGGGCGGGGGCGGGGGG
>NZ_QQNA01000270.1 GCF_003346515.1 Streptomyces corynorhini | reverse complement strand
GTACGGAGCAGGAAGGTACGGAGCAGGAAGGTACGGAGCAGGAAGGTACGGAGCAGGAAGGTACGGAGCCGGAAAGACCGGCGTCGCGTACGACGGCACGCGCGTCAGGCGCGCAGAGCCACGGGTTTCACCGCCGCTCCGGCCTCCGTCAGCTCCGCCTCCGGCAGCTCCGCCTCCAGCTCGCGCACCAGCGGCAGCACCCGTCGGCCGAAGTACTCGACCTCCTCCAGGTAGTGCAGGAAGCCGAGCAGCAGCAGATCCACCCCGCGCCGCTTGTACGCGACGATGCGCTCGGCGATCTGCTCCGGCGTACCGATCAGGCCGGTCCTGAAGCCGTCGTTGTACTGGACGAGGTCCTCGAACGACGAGTCCTGCCACATCCCCTTGCCGTCGGCCGCCGACCGTCCGGCCTGCCTCACCGCCGCGCCGAAGCCGTGCACCGCCTCGGTGTCCGCCTTCGCGACGATCTCCCGCAGCACCTCGCGCGCCTCCGCCTCGGTGTCCCGGGCGATGAGAAAGCCGTTGAGCCCGAACCGCACCCGGCGGCCCGCCGCGTCCGCCGACGCCCGTACGTCGCGGATCTGCTCGGTGACGCCGTCGAAGTCCTTGCCGTTGGAGAAGTACCAGTCGGAGACCCGGCCCGCCATGGCGCGGGCGGCCGTCGAGTTGCCGCCCTGGAAGATCTCCGGGTGCGGGCGCTCGGGGGTGTTGAGCGGCTTGGGCTTCAGCGAGAAGTCCCTGATCCGGTAGAAGTCACCGGCCAGTTCGGCGTGGTCCTCGGTCCACACCGCGCGCAGCGCGCGGATGAACTCCTCCGAGCGGCGGTAGCGCTCGTCGTGCTCCAGCCACGGCTCCCCGAGCGCCGTGAACTCGTCCTTGAACCAGCCGCTGACCACGTTCACCGCGAACCGCCCGTGCGACAGCTGGTCGGCGGTGGCCCCCAGCTTGGCGAGCACGCCCGGGTGCCAGAGTCCTGGGTGGACGGCGGCGATGACCTTGAGCCGCTCGGTCGCGAGGAGCAGGGCGAGGCTGAAGCTGGTCGACTCGTGCTGATACTCGGCGCCGTAACTGGCCATGTAGCGCACCTGGCTCAGCGCGTAGTCGAAGCCGTTGTTCTCGGCGAGCACGGCCAGTTCACGGTTGTAGTCGTATCCCCAGTCGGTGCGCTGTTCGATCTTGCTGGTGACCAGGCCACCGCTGACATTGGGCACCCAATAGGCGAAACGGAGTGGCTCCGCGAGGGAAGAGGAGGAAGAGGGGGAAGCGGCGGGCGGAAGGGACATCGGGAACTCCCGGCGTACGAAAGCGGGCAGGGGAAACGCGCCCGGCGGCCCGGGACACGAAAAGAGCCGGGGCCTGCCATCGGGAAACGTGAACAATTCGTTAAATCGGCGGCGCGTACCGGCCGCGGGGCGCCAAAGGGCTCACCGTCGACCCGAGGCGACGACGTGTGCGCTGGTCAGCCCGTACGCGGACACAGGGCGCTGGAGACACGGACCAGGTCGACATGGCGCCGCCGGGTGAGTTCCCGAAGATCATTCATCGGATCCCGCATCGCCGCGCCACCGCCTTTCCGGCTATTCGACAGCTTCCCTGTACTGCTCCTTGAACCATGAGCGTACTCCGGGGCCCACGTACGGTCGATTCGGTATATGCGACCCGGTGATAGGGTTTCCCTTTCAGAGCGACGCCAAGGAGCAAAACCGGAACAGGGCCGGAGCAAGGCCGGAACAGAGCCGGAACAGGGCCGAAAGGCGATCACGCGCATGCGAATAGAGCAGCTCGAATACATCGCGGCGGTGACCAGGCTGGGGTCCCTGCGCCGCGCCGCCGAGGCGCTCCACGTGTCCCAGCCCGCCCTGAGCGAGACCGTGCGCAACCTGGAGCGCGAACTCGGCGTGGACATCCTGGACCGGCGCCGCTCCGGGGCCAGGATCAGCGCCGCCGGGCGCGAGTTGCTGCCGCACATCGTCGGCGTACTCGACGCGGTCGACACCCTGCGCAAGGCGGCCGACGACCAGCACCGCACCACCCGGATGATCCGGCTGGGCACGGTCAACGCGGCGACGGTGCCGCTGCTCGTCCCGACCATCCGGGCGTTCCGCGCCGCCCACCCGGAGACCCAGGTCGAGGTCACCGGCGCCCAACAGGCCGACATCCACCGGTCGTTGCTGGAGGGCGGACTCGATCTGGGGCTGGTCAACTACCTTCAGGGCGACGACAAGCCGCCCGGCTTCCACACCACGGAACTCCTGCGCGGTCGCCCGGTGGTGTGCGTACGCTCCGACAGCCGCCTCGCGGCGCTCGCCACGGTCCCGGTCGCGGACCTGCTGGGTGAGCCGCTGATCGTGATGCGCTCCGGCTACGTCATGCACCGCTACGTGCACCGCCTCCTGGAGGGCCGCAGCCCGACCTTCTCGTACTCCACGGACGGCGCGGAGATGGGCAAGCTGATGGTCGCGGAGGGCCTGGGCGCCACGGTCCTGCCCGACTTCAGCGTGCGCGGCGACCCGCTGGAACGCTCCGGCATGATCACCTCCCGGCCGCTCGCGGGCGACACCCCGGCCGTCCTGATGGTGATCCAGCACCCGCTCTCCACCACGATGACGCAGGCCGCCCGCGACCTCCACGCGATGTTCGTCCGCAGCTCGGAGACGTACGTACGCGAGGCGGCCACGCGGACGGAGGCGGGGACCGAGGCGGAGGCGGGGACGGAGGCGGGGACGGAGGCGCGGGCCGAGGCAGAGACCGAGACGCGGGCCGAGACGCGGGCCGAGACGCGGACCTAGGCGCGGACCGAGGCGCGCTGAGGACGCACCCGCCGCGTCAGCGCGAGCGGCTCGCCGCCCGCTCGGGAGCGCGCCCCAGCGGCACGACGACCGCCGCGTAGAAGCGGTCGACCACCTCGTCCACACTGCGGATGAAGCCCGTCTCCGCAGTGCCCCGGGTGCTGCCCATGCCCTTGAAGAGGGACAGCCGGAAGCCGCTGATCTGACCGTCGCCCCTGGGCAGCAGATCCGCGGGCTCGGGACGCAGCCGCTCCAGGGTGCCGCGCGGCCCGTCGCCCTCCCCCGCCAGCAGCGTCTGGACGTGCAGATCGGCCGGGGCGTCGGCGAGCTGCCGGATCAGCCGCTTCGCCCAGGCGAGGGGATAGCCCTGCTCGGGCGCCGGGATCTCCACCGACGTACGGACCTTGCCGGTCCGCAGATCGGCGCTGATCGCCAAAATGCCCTGCGTACCCGGCGCGCCCTCGATGCGCAGCTCCGCGTCGAGCCGCCCCTCGCGGCAGAGCGCGTCGGCCTGCGCCTCACGACGGGCCCGGGAGTCGGTGCTGCGTCTGACCCGCTGCACCGGCAGTACCTTCTGCCCCAGCTCGCCGCCCAGCCGCAGACACACCTGCCGGACGAGGCGCTCCCAGCTCTCCACGACCTCGACGGCGCGGGCATCGCCCTGGCACAGCGTCTCGTCGTCGATGCCCTTGCGGACGGGTACCCAGGCGGGGCCCATGTTCTGGAATCCGTGGCAGCCGGAGTTCTCGTGCTGGAGGTAGTGCAGCAGTTCCTGGAGCAGCCAGGCGTGCGCCGCGTTCCCCACCCCCTCGTGGCGGATGAGCAGCTGCGCCTGGTGCGCCACCTCGGCCCAGGACAGATGCCGCAGGACCACCTTGTGCTTGCGCCGTCCGTCCACCTTGACGTCGACCAGCGGGGTCCCTTCGAGGGCGACGTCGTTGCCGAGGGTGATCACCGCCTCGTAACCGCGCCGGGCCGCTATGTCCATGTAGTCCTGGACCTGCTGGTCCTTGAGCGCGTTGCCGTTCGTCTTCGTCTCCACGAGCGCGGTCCACAGCTTGCCCGCCCGCTCCACCCGGATCACCCCGTCCGGCCGCTTGCGCACCTCGCCGTGCGGCAGCGAGACCTCGGTGAACGTCTCCATCCGGCCGGCCGGCGCCCCGAACCCGGCCATGAGCCGCCGCCCGAACTCGGGAACCTGCGCCATCACCGACAGCAGAACGGAGGTGGCCCGTGTCTCGCGCTCGCGGTCGCTCTTGAGCGAGGGCACCGGGAAGAGCCTCGCCTGCCGCCAGGCGTCGTTCTCGGCGAGGGACTTCTTGACGAGCTTGGGCAGCGTCACCTTCTTCCTGGCGGTACGGGGACGACGCGCGGGCGGCGCGGCCTGCGCGGGAATGGTCGCGGTGGCGAGGGCGCCGAAAGCGGCTGCCCCCGTGCCCGCTCCCGTACCTGCCCCCGCTCCCGTATCCGCTCCCGGGGCTGTGGCCGCGTCCGCCGCAGCCGTCCGCTCCGCAGGAGCCGCCGCCTCCGGGACCGACGGGACCTCCAGGGCCTCCAGGACCTCCAGAGCCTCCGGGGCCTCCGGCACCTCAGCCGCGTCGTCCACGTCGATGCCGAAGTCCGTGGCCAGTCCGGCGAGTCCGGTGTCGTATCCCTGTCCGATCGCGCGGAACTTCCACTCGTCGTTCCGCCGGTAGAACTCACCGAAGACGAAGGCGCTCTCGGCCGCCGCGTCGTCGATGGAGAACCCGAGCAGGTCCTCGCCCACGCCGTCGCAGACCGTCAGCCGCAGCCCGTCGAGATCGCCGAACCGCTCGCCCTCGTCCCGGCTGGCCGCCACGATGATCTGCGCGACGTCCGGCGCGACCGCCGACAGGTCCAGGCTGATCCGGTCCTCGTTGCCGCTGTCCGTCGGCGTCTTGCCCAGGAGCTGCACGCTCCCGTCGTCGGCGGTCGGGTTGTTGTAGAAGAAGAAGTCGGTGTCGCTGCGTACCTTCCCCTTCTCGTCGAGGAGCAGTACGGAGACGTCGGCGTCCCCGTCGCCCCTCTCACTGCTCCAGCCCAGCCCCACGCGCACCGAAGCGGCGTTCTCGCTGAGGGCCGACAGCCCGACGTTGGCGCCCTTGGTCATCTCGCGCACGTACATACCCCCCAAGCACGCGGGCCGCTCGTCCCCACGCGCGGCCCGCACCAATACGTCTGGTGACACAGCGCGCACGCGCGGTGCCAGAAGTGAACCCTAGATGAATGCGCTCCGACGCGCGCCCCTCCCGGCTGCTCCCGTCAACTCCCTGCTGCTCCGGTCAGCTTCTGGCTGCTCCCGTCAACTCCCGTCAGCTCCCGGAGCGAACGGACGGCCGGCGCGCGGCGCGGGCCGCGGTGTCGGCGGCGCCGCCCGCGCCCATCAGCGCGGCCGCGGGGGCGGCGCCGGGGGGCAGGGCGAGCGCCTCCAGGGCGGGCATGAGGTTCGGGCCGCCGCGCGCCGCCGCCGCCGGGAGCCCGCCGCGCACGAACTGGGCCGCGCGCAGCCAGCGTTGGGCGTAGACGTGCCGGGCCCTGCGTTCGATGCCGTCCGCGATGCGGTCGACGGCGGGGGCCAGCGGGTAGGTGCGGGCGGCCGGCCAGGGCATCCGGGAGCGCAGCTCGCGCAGCACGGGTTCGCGCTCGGCGCCGCGCACCATGTCCGTGTCGGTCCAGCTCAGATAGCCGACGCCGACCCGTACCCCGTGGTGCGCGACCTCCGCCTGGAGGGCGTGCGCGAACGCCTCGACCCCGGCCTTCGAGGCGCAGTACGCCGTCATCATCGGGGTCGGCGCGAGCGCCGCCAGGGAGGCGATCTGGAGGTAGTAGCCACGGGAGTCGAGCAGGTCGGGCAGGAAGGCGCGGGCCGTGTTGGCGCCGCCGACGAGGTTGACCTCGACGACCCGCCGCCACGCCGCCGGGTCCGAGCCCAGGAAGGGGCCGCCCGCCGCCACCCCCGCGTTGGCGACGACGGCGTCGACCCCACCGAAGCGCCGCGCGATGAACCGCGCCGTGCGGTGCATCGCGGACGCGTCCGTGACATCCGCGTGCCAGTAGTCCGCCTCACCGGCCAACGAGCGTGCGACGGAAGCGAGTTCCGAGCGCTCCAGGCCGACGAGCGCCAGCCGGGCGCCGCGTGCGGAGAGTGTGCGGGCCAGCTGTTCGCCGACACCTCGGGCCGCGCCGGTGATGACGACGGTACGTCCTCGGAGCGAGAGACGCCTGTACATGGGTGGATCTCCAAGAGGGGAAAGCGTGCGGGGTCGGGGTGTCGCGTACGAGCGGGCGGGGCGCCGCGCCTCGTCGGGTCGAAGGGGCCGTCCCCCCGCACGAGTCGTGGTCGTGGCCAGGGGACGGCGAGGGGTCCGTGAACGCCTGCCGGTGGGCGTGGGCGTCAGGCGCGCTCCAGGGCGAGGACCGCGTTGTGGCCGCCGAAGCCGAACGAGTGGGTGACCGCGCGGTCGGCGCGCGTGTACAGCGGCTGCTTGGTCACGCAGTCGATGTCGAACTCGACGGCAGGCGCGTCCAGGTTGGCGATCGGCGGGACGACACCGTGCTGAAGGGTGAGCACGGTCAGCCCCGCCTCGATCGCCCCGGCCGCCCCCATGCAGTGCCCCAGCACACCCTTGGGCGCCGTGACCGAGGGCCGCTGCGGGAAGACCCGGCTGATCAGCGCGGCCTCGGTCGCGTCGTTGAGCTGGGTGGAGGTGCCGTGCGCGTTGACGTGATCGACGTCGTACGGGCTCCACCCCGCGTCCCGCAGGGCCGCCTCCACCGCGCGCTGCGCCACGGCGCCCGAGGGGTGCGGGCTCGTGGGGTGGTACGCGTCGGTGGTGGCGCCCGCGCCCGCGAGCAGCGCCCGGGGCGCGGCTCCGCGCGCCCGTGCGTCGCTCTCCCGCTCCAGCACCATGATCGCGGCGCCCTCGCCGACGACCAGGCCGGAGCGGTCCCGCGCGAACGGGCGCGACAGCACCGAGGGATCGTCCCCGGGGCCCAGCTGCGCCGCCGCGCCCGAGCGGGCGAACCCGGCCATCGCGACCGGGTAGACGACCGACTCCGTCGCCCCCGCCACGGCGATGTCGCACTGGCCGGTGGCGAGCAGGTCGCGCGCCGCGTGCAGCGCGGTGACCCCGGACGAACAGGCCGTGCACGGCGCCATGCTGGGCCCGGTGGCCCGCATGCCGATGGCGATCTCGGCGGCCGGCATGTTGGGGATCGTGAGCAGGATCGCCGAGGGCGAGGTCGCCTCGTGGCCGCGCCGCTCCAGCACCACGGCCTGCTCCGTCAGGCCCGCCGTGCCGCCGCTGCTGGTCCCGACCACGACGGCGACCCGGGTGCCGTCCCAGGTCGTGGGGTCGAGCCCGGCGTCGGCGACCGCCTCGCGCGCGGCGAGCAGCGCGAGCTTCACGTACCGGCCCATCCGGAAGGCCGTCCGCCCGCCGATCGCGGCGTCGAGGTCGATGCCGTCGACCGTACAGGCGAAGTCGACCGCGCAGCCGCTCAGTTCGGGGACGGTACGGGCGTACGAGACGCCCGCGCAGACCCCGTCCCAGGTGGCCGCGGTGTCCTGGCCGGCCGGGGTGATCATCCCGAGGCCGGTGATGGCGACAGTGGGTCCGCTCATCGGCCGACGCCCACGGCCGCCTCGTCGAGGTACGCGGTGATCTCGGCCAGCGAGGCGTCCTTGAGGAGAGTGTCGGAGTCGGCCGGGACCCCGAGCGTCTCCTTGAAGATGACGGCGAGTTCGGCGACGGCGAGGGAGTCCATCTCCAGGCTGTCCATCGTCGCCTCGGGGACGATCTCGGCCGCGGGCACCTTGAAGGTCCCGGTGAGTACTTCGATGATCTTCGGGTGGATCCGGTTCATGGCATGTTCCTTTCCCAGAGGGGTGGTTGGCTGCGGTCCGAGCGCCGGACACGCGCCGAAGCGCGCCCCGGTGGGACGCGCGGGTCGAACGTGGACAGTGGGTGGGCGGTACGCGGTCACGGGCCGTACGCGGGTGGCGCGGGGGCCGGTGACGCGGGCGGGGCGGCCCCGGCGGGCGGTGGCCCGTGCGCGCCGCGCACGCGCCGCGGTCGAGCCGCGGTCCGCGCCGCGGTCCCCCGTCCACCCGTCAGCCGGGACCCGGCGCGCCGTCCCCGGCCCCGCCGTGCCACGCGCCGTCCGGGTCGTCGTACGTCCCGGCGTACCCGGGCCCGGCGATCGGCCGGTCGGCGAGCAGCTCCTCGGGCAGCGCGAACGCCTCGACCAGGGTGGGGGCGTGGCCCGCGAGCCGCGCCACCAGGGCTTCGACCGCCTCGGCCAGCTCGCCGACGTGTCTCGCCGCGAGCCGACCGGACGCCAGCAGTTCGCCGCTGTTCCGGTCGATCCACCGGAGCGCGAACAGGCGGCGCAGGCAGCAGAGCAGGTCGGCGGCCCCGGCCCCGCCGCTCCCGGTTCGGATCCCGCTCTCGATCCCGGTCCCAGCTTCGGTCCCGGTCCCGGCTTCGGTCCCGGTCCCGGCTTCGGCTTCGTGACCGCTGCCGCTCGCGGTACCGCTGCCGCTCTCGCTCCCGGCACCGCTGCCGCTCTCGCTCCCGGCACCGCTCCCGGTACCGGCCACCGCCGCCGCGTACGCCCCCGCCGCCCGCCGGTAGGCGTGCGCCTCCACGGCCCGCAGCGCGGCGCCCGACGCCGCGTTCCAGCGGGCGAGAGCGTCACCGCCGGGGGCGTGCACCATCCGGCGGCGGGCGCGGGCGAGCCACAGCTCCTCGACTGCGGCGACCAGTTCGTCGAGGAAGGCCGGGTCGGACAGTTCGCGCGCCTCGGCGGCCCCCACCGCGGCGGGTCCGGTCTCCGGCACGCTCCCGGGTACGGGCACGAAGATCATCTCCGCCGCCGCCTTCACATGGACGGCGACATTGTCGCCCTCCGCCGTGATCGCGCCCTCGATGCCCGCCAGCAGCTGGCCCATGCCGTTGTTCTCCAGCAGCCCCTGCGCCCCGCACCGCTCCCGGCACTCCACGATCACCTCGCGCGCCCGCCAGGTGATCCAGCCCTTGGCGACGGCGACGAGCCGCTCGGCCTCTTCCGTGGTCGCGGCCGTACGCGACTCCCAGGCATCGAGCACCGTACGGTGCAGCAGGCTCATCGCGAAGACCGTGGCCAGCGCCTCGACGAGCGGGCCGTGGTGGCTGCGGTGGGCGAAGACCGGCACCTGGCCGGTGCCCCGGGGGCCGGAGATCAGCCGGTGGCCCCCGTACCGTACGGCGAGCGCCAGCGCGACCCGCGCCGAGCCGACGGCGCTCGCGCTCATCGACAGCTTGCCCGGGGTGACCCGGCCGATGGAGAGCAGCAGGCGCCGTCGGCGGTTGGCGCTGTCGCTGCGGAAGACGCCGTCCGCGCCGAGTCGGCCCTGCGCGCCCGCCAGCAGCTTGTCCCGGCCGACGAAGACCCCGTCGAACGAGGTCAGGCAGTGGTCCACCGGGCTGCCGAACCGCGCGGGCAGCCGGCGCACCCGTACGCCGGGCAGCGGGCGCGCGGCGTCGGTCAGCGGCGTCAGGAAGAGGAAGACGCCGTGGTCCTCGCCGTCCACCAGCAGCCGGGCCGCGACGACCCCGCTCTTGGGACCGCCCGCCGGGCTGGTGTTGGGCATGAACTTCTGCGCCCCGGCGTGCGGGGTGCGCAGGACGAAGCCGTCCCGGTCGCGGTCGTAGGTCGCGGTCGTCTCCACGGCGACGGCGTCGTTGCCGTGCGCGACCTCCGTGCAGAGGAACGTGCCGACGTGGCGGGCCGCCAGAAACTCCGTCAGGTCGCGTCCACCGCCCGCACCCGCGCCCGCGCCGAGGCCGGAATCGACGCCCGGACCTGAGTCGACGGCCGGACCGGAATCGACACGCGACCCCGAGCCGACACGCGACCCCGAGCCGACGCCCGGTCCCGAGTCGGCGTCGGCGTCCGCTCCGGTGGCGCCGTGGTCGATCAGGCTGCCGAGGAACAGGTTGTAGTGGATGCCGGCGACCGTGACGAAGGCGGGATCGACCGGGCCGAGCCACTCGTGCAGCGCGGCCAGCGCGCGCGGGTCGGCGGCCAGGGCCGCCGGGTCGGCCAGCGAGTCGTTGACGGCGCGCAACCGCTCATACGTCCACGCGAGCCGCTCCTCGGCCGTGCCGCCCGGCCGGTGCCGGAACGGCCGCGAGGCGGCGATCGCGCGCCACGGCCCGTGCTCGCGGTGGAAGTCCGTGCCGAACAACACGCGCGTCAGCCGGTCCGCGACCGGATCCGCCGAAGCGGCCCCCTCCGTCGGAACGGCAGGGGACACGGCAATGCTGTTGATCATTACGGTCACGGAAGTAGAACGATCAAGCGATCACGAAGAAACGACTCTGTGGCCTGTCGGGCCGTAAAACATCCATTCGACGGGCGCACAGTGGCGCCACTCGCGCGCCTCCCTGAACGCGCCCCCAACGCGCCCCCCGTTCGCGTGACGATCAGGCCATCGTCTCGCCCTCCGTCAAGCCTTCCGCCCTGCTTGCGCCGCGTTTTCCGACCTGCTCTCCGCCCCGTCCTCCGACGCGGCGTCCGCCGTGTCTCCGTACCGCTTCCGTCACGCCTTCCTGAACACCAGCGCGACATTGTGCCCGCCGAACCCGAACGAGTGACTGATCGCCGTCTCCACCCGCTCCCGCCGCGGCTCCTTCGTCACGCAGTCCAAATCGAACTCGACCGCGGACGCGTCCAGGTTGGCGATCGGCGGGACGACGCCCCGCTCCAGCGTCAGCACCGTCGCCACCGCCTCGATCGCCCCGGCCGCCGCCAGCGTGTGCCCCAGCACCCCCTTCGCCGCCGTGACCGGCGGGCGGTGCGGGAAGACCCGCTCGATCAGCGCGGCCTCCATGGCGTCGTTGAGCGGGGTGGAGGTGCCGTGCGCGTTGACGTGCCCGACGTCGTACGGGCTCCACCCCGCCTGTCGCAGCGCCGCCTCCACCGCCGCCTGCGCCACCCGGCCGTGCGGCTCGGGCGCCGTCGGGTGGTACGCGTCCGTACTGGCGCCCACGCCGCTCAGCAGCGCGCGCGGCGCCCGGCCCCTGGCCCGCGCGTCCGGCTCCCGCTCCAGTACGACCATGGCCGCCCCCTCGCCGAGGACGAACCCGTCGCGGTCCGGCGCGAACGGCCGGGACGCCCGCGCCGGATCGCCCGTACGGGCCGACAGCGCGCCCATCCGCGCGAACGCCGCCATCACCAGGGGCGTCAGCACGGACTCGGTGCCGCCCGCCACCACGATGTCGCACTCCCCGCCGATCAGCAGATCCCGCGCCAGCGAGATCGCGGTGGCGCCCGAGGCACAGGCCGTCGCCGGGGCGAGGCTGGGGCCCTGGGCGCGCAGCGCGATCGCGACCTCGCCCGCCGCCGCGTTCGGGATCATCATCGGCACCAGCAGCGGCGAGACCGCCTCCGGCCCCCGGTCCCGCAGCCGCAGCGTGTTGTCGCAGAGCGCGGCGACCCCGCCGACCCCCACCCCGAGCACCACGCCGACCCGGCCCGCCTCCCAGGCCGACGGGTCGAGCCCGGCGTCCGCCACCGCCTGCCGCGCGGCGATCAGCGCCAGCTTCACGAAGCGCGCCATCCGCCACACCGAGCGCCCGCCCACGGCCGCGTCGACGTCGAGCCCCGCCCAGGCGGGCGCGCCGTCGTACGGGCCCCCGGCCGGGCGCGGGTCCGGGCCAGGGGCGGCGCCCGGCTCGGGCGCGGGTCCTTCGACCGCACAGGCGAAGTCGACCGGCATACCGGCCAGTTCCGGCCGGTGCCGCGCGGCCGAGCGCCCGGCGCACAGCCCGGCCCAGAAGGTCCGTTCATCGGCGCCGACGGGCGTGACGACCCCGAGCCCGGTCACGGCGACCTCCCTGGCGCCGCCACCGCGCCCGCGCCCGCCTCCGCGCCCCCGTTCGACTGCCCGCTCAGCAGCAGCCCACTCGACCGTCCGCTCAGCAGCCCACTCAGCAGCCCACTCAGCCGTCCGCGTCATGACGTCCCATCCCTTCCGTTCTCTTCCGTTCCCTTCGGTTCCCTCCGTCGAGTTCCGCCGGGCCCCGGGCCCGCGGGCACTCGCGTCTCCGGCCAGCGCAGCGCCGCCGTCCCCCAGGTCAGTCCGCCCCCGAAGGCGGTCAGCAGCATCCGGTCACCCGCGCGGAACCGCTCGCGCGCCGCCCCGTCCGCCAGCGCCAGCGGCAAGGACGCCGCCCCCGTGTTGCCCACGCGGTCCAGATGGATGACGCAGCGCTCCTCGCCGATGCCCAGCCGCTCGGCGACGGAGCGCAGGATCCGTCCGTTGGCCTGGTGCGGTACGAAGTGGTCGACCTGGTCGGCGTGCCAGCCGACCGTGCGCAGCAGGGAGCGGCATGAACCGGTCATTCGCTCAACCGCGTGCTGATAAACGGTCTGGCCACGCATCCGGAAGTACTGGTCGCCCTCGACCGCGGGGCCCGGCCGCGACCGCGCCCGCGAACCGCCGCCCTCCACGGTCACCAGGCCGTAGCCCGTACCGTCGCTGCCCAGGTCGAAGGCGAGCAGCTCACCCGGGTCGCCGGGGCCGCCCGCGCCGATGAGCGCGGCCCCGGCGCCGTCGCCGAACACCACGCCGGTCGCGCGGTCCCCCGGGTCCAGCCAGGTCGAGTACGCGTCCGCGCCGACCAGCAACACCCGGTCGTACAGCCCGGAGACGATCAGCCCGTGGCAGACCGCCAGCCCGTAGACGAACCCGCTGCACACCGCGCCGATGTCGAACGCGGGCACCTGGCCGAGGCCGAGCCGCGCGGCCAGCGCGGGCGCCGTGGCGGGGCAGGGGTGGTCGGGCGTGGCGGTGGCCAGGACGACGGCGTCGACCACCGAGGACGTACCCGCGCGACCGGCCGGGCCCGCGGG
>NZ_QQNA01000027.1 GCF_003346515.1 Streptomyces corynorhini | reverse complement strand
TTCGGGCGCGGTCAGCCAGGCGGCCAGCTCGGCGGCGGCCTCCTTGTTCCCGCCTGCCTCCGGGACGGCGAGGAAGGAGCCGCCCCAGTTGCCGGGCCTGGGTGCGGCGGCCACGTCCCACCGGTCCTTGCCGCCCTCGCCCGCCTTGTCCTGGATGTAGCCGAGCATCCAGGCGGGGCAGGAGATCGTGGCGAAGGCGCTGTTCGAAAAGCCCTGGTCCCAGGAGGGGGTGAACTGCTGGAGCTTGGCCGTCAGCCCGCCCTGCGCGAAGGCCGCGGCGCTGTTCCACGCCTGCTTCACGGCCGGGTTGGTCTTGTAAACGACCTTGCCGTCCGCGTCGTAGTAGCGCTTGGCCTCACTGCCGGTGATCGCGGCCAGCACCCCGCTCGCCGAGTCCACGAAGGCCGTTCCCCTCGGCGCCTTCGCCTTGAACTTCTTCCCGGTCTCCAGGTACTTCCGCCAGTCCCCGGCCCACAGCTCCCCGACCTTCGCGCGGTCGGTGGGCAGCCCCGCCGCGGCGAAGAGGTCCTTGCGGTAGCAGATCCCCTCGGGGCCGACATCGGTGCCGAGCGCGATCGTCTTCCCCGCCCGGTCGGTGGCCTGCGCCCACTTCCACGCCAGGAAGCTGTCCTTCCGGACGCCTCGCGTCCTGCCGAGGTCGACCAGTTTGTCCGCCTGGGTGGCGGTGACCTCGGCGATGTTGGAGACCTCGACGGCCTGGATGTCCGCGAGTCCGCTGCCGGAGCCGAGATGGGTGAGGAGTTGCGGGTAGTAGTTCTCGTTGCGCTCGATGGACGTCTGCTTGATGACGATGTCCTTGTGGAGCTTCATGTACTGGTCGTAGAGCCCGGCCTCTTTCAGTCCGAAGGCGCCGAAGACCCCCACCGTGAGCGTGGTCCTGCCCCCGCCGCCCTCTCCGGCCGTCGCGCCGCCGGAGGGTTCGTCACTGTCCGCGGCACAGCCGGCCAGCACTCCCGCACCGAGAACGCCGGCGACCACCAGGGCCACCATCCGGCGGGACGAATGAGTACGTGTACGCATGGTCGTCCTCCTAGTGCACCGACGCGTGCCGGCCCCCGGCCAACTGCTCCGGTCTGCCGTTCGCGACGGGGAGGGGGGATCCGGCGCGGTCGGGCCACGTGCGGGGCATGTATGGGTCAGATACGG
Source organism: Streptomyces corynorhini (assembly GCF_003346515.1). Taxonomy (GTDB): domain Bacteria; phylum Actinomycetota; class Actinomycetes; order Streptomycetales; family Streptomycetaceae; genus Streptomyces; species Streptomyces corynorhini. The sequence continues at coordinate 14,896 of NZ_QQNA01000027.1, read as the reverse complement.
TGGGAGCGCTCCCATGTGTGTTGAAGGGTCGCCCGTCCCTGTAGGGGTGTCAAGGGACCGGGCGGCGCGGGCCGACTGTTTATCCGTTTGTTGGACTGAGCGGGGTCCGGGTGGGGCGGGCCGCCGCACCGGGACGCGCCCGCGCGCGACGTCGGCGGCCGGGAAAGGCCGGGGGCGACGGCGCCCGGCCCCGGTCCTGGGCCCCGCTCCTGGGCCCCGGTCACCCGTCGGCCGGTGCGCCGAGTACCCGCGGGCGGAAGCGGACGACGGCGGAGGCGACCTCGTCCAGGTGGCTCTCCAGGAGGAAGTGGCCGCCGTCGAGCAGGACGATCTCCGCGTCCGGGGCGTCGCGCCGGAACGCCTCCGCGCCCGCCGGGCCGAAGATCTCGTCGTTGCGGCCCCAGATCGCGAGAACGGGGACGCGGCTGGACCGCAGCCACTCGTGCACCGCCGGGTACAGGGCGCGGTTGCCGCCATAGTCGCCGAACAGGGCGAGCTGGGCGCGGTCGACGCCGGGCCGGGCGAGCAGCGCCAGGTCGTGCTCCCAGGCGTCGGGATCGATCAGGCTGGGGTCGGGGACGCCGTGGGTGTACTGCCACTCGACGGCTTCCCGGCCCAGCGCGGGCCGCAGCCGCGCCTCGTTCTCCGGGTCGCGCCGCGCTCCGTAGGCCCAGACCGGTGCCCAGAACTCCGGTACGAAGCCTTCGTCGTAGGCGTTGCCGTTCTGCGAGACGACGCCGGTCACCGACGCGGGGGACGCCAGCGCGAGCCGCCAGCCGATGGGCGCGCCGTAGTCCTGTACGTAGAGCGCGTAGCGGTCCACGCCGAGGGCGGCCAGGAAGCCGCGCGTCACCTCGGCGAGGGCGTCGAAGGTGTAGGGGAAGTCCTCCACGTCGGGCGCCGACGAGCGGCCGAAGCCGATGTGGTCGGGCGCGATCACCCGGTAGGGACCGACCAGCGTCGGGATCAGATGCCGGAACATGTGCGAACTCGTCGGATAGCCGTGCAGCAGGAGGAGGACGGGCGCGTCCGAGGGGCCCGCCTCCCGGTAGAAGACGGTCAAGCCGCCGACCTCGGCGGTCCGGTGGTGAACGGCAACCACGGTAACCCCTTAAATTGATTTAACCGGTTAGGCTATGCTCATCATGCACAGGGGCGTATGAGGTGTCAAGGAGAGAGCCGTGGTCGAGGACGAGGATCTGCTGCTCGCCGTGCTCAACAGCGCGCCGGTGATCGACGGGCGCCCGGCGGACGTACTGAGCGGGGAGGGCGCGGGGGAGTGGATACGGGCGCTGGGAGGGGGCGGCACGCGTGAGGAGTGCGGCCGTCTGCGCCTGATACGCGACACGCTGCATCAGCTGATCCGGGGGGCGCCCGCGGACATCGGCGGCCTCGCCACCGCGCTCGACCGGGCTCGGCTTCGCCCCGCCGTCTCGGCGGAAGGGGTCTCCTGGCAGTTGGAGACGGCGCCGGAGGAGGCGCTCGCGGTGCGCGTCGTACTCGCGTGGTCGCGCGTCACCGCGGAGCTGCCGCGACGGCTGCGGGCCTGCGCGAACGAGGAGTGCAATCTGTTCCTCGTCGATCACAGTCGGCCCGGGACCGCCCGGTGGTGTTCCATGGCGGCCTGCGGCAACCGGATGAAGGCGCGAACCCACGCGCGCAAGCGGCGCTTCGAGGACTGACCGTCGGAACGGAACCCGCGGCCGGGCCGCCACCGCCGCCCACGCGGCGGGTCCCGGCGGCCCGCCGCGGTCCGGAAACGATCGGGGCCCGACCTGCTTTCCGCAGGTCGGGCCCCGATCTTCAAGGGTGAGTAACGGGACTTGAACCCGCGACATCCTGGACCACAACCAGGTGCTCTACCAGCTGAGCTATACCCACCACGCCCGGTCTTTTTCCCTGACCGGCCGAGAAAAAGTGTACAGGGTCCACGAGGGTGCTCGCACCAGGCTCAAGAGCGCCCTGCCGGCGCGCTCACACCGGCCTCGCGCCCGTGTCGGCCCGGCGTCACTCCGCCCGCAGCACGTGCTTCGCCGCGATCTGCTTCGCCGTGTCGGAGTCCGGGCCCGGCTGCGGTACGAAGACCGCCTCGCGGTAGTAGCGCAGCTCCGCGATGGATTCGCGGATGTCGGCCAGGGCGCGGTGGTTGCCGCTCTTCTCGGGGCTGTTGAAGTAGGCGCGCGGGTACCAGCGGCGGGCCAGCTCCTTGATCGAGGAGACGTCCACGATCCGGTAGTGGAGGTAGCCCTCCAGCGTCGCCATGTCGCGCAGCAGGAAGCCGCGGTCGGTGCCGACCGTGTTTCCGCACAGCGGGGCCTTGCCCGGCTCCTTCACGTGCTCGCGCACGTACGCCAGGACCTGCTCCTCGGCGGCGGCGAGCGTGGTGCCGCCCGCCAGCTCGTCGAGGAGCCCCGAGGTGGTGTGCATCTGCCGCACCACCTCGGGCATGGTCTCCAGCGCAGCGTCCGGCGGGCGGATCACGATGTCCACCCCTTCACCGAGCACGTTCAGCTCCGAGTCGGTGACCAGCGCGGCCACCTCGATGAGTGCGTCGTCCGTCAACGAGAGCCCGGTCATCTCGCAGTCGATCCACACCATTCGATCGTTCATGCGCCTTACCCTACGGTGCGCTCCGCTGGCCGGGCAGACTCGGACGGCCCGGACCTGTTGCGTACATGTCCGAACCGGGTTTCGAGTGGTCCGGCAGCGGCCCGGGACCGGACGCGTGGCCGGGCCCGTGACCATGGCCAGGACCGTGGCCCGGCGTGCCCGACGGAGCCGTCCGCCGGGTGTGCGGCGACGACTGCGCGGGGACGACCGACTCCATGACCCCCGGCGGCATCGGATCGCCCTGCGGGCGCCTGGCCCGGTAGGCGGACCGGTAGGCCGCGGGGGAGGAGCCGAGCTGGCGCCGGAAGTGCCCGCGCAGCGCCACCGGGGAGCGGAAGCCGCAGCGGCCCGCGACCTCGTCGACCGAGTAGTCGGAGGTCTCCAGCAGCCGCTGTGCCTGAAGCACCCGCTGGGTGATCAGCCACTGGAGCGGCGCGCTCCCGGTCAGCGACCTGAACCGGCGGTCGAAGGTCCGGCGGCTCATGTACGCGCGGGCGGCCAGCGTCTCCACGTCGAACTGCTCGTGCAGATGCTCCAGCGCCCAGGCCACGACCTCGGCGAGCGGGTCGGAGCCGATCTCCTCCGGTAAAGACCTGTCCAGATAGCGCTCCTGACCGCCGCTGCGCCGGGGCGGTACGACGAGTCTGCGCGCGAGCGCGCCCGCGGCCTCGGCGCCGTGATCCGTCCGGACTATATGCAGGCACAGATCGATTCCGGCCGCCGTACCGGCGGACGTGAGTACATCGCCGTCATCCACGAACAGCTCTCTCGGATCCACGTGTACGGACGGATAGCGCTTGGCGAGCGTCGGCGCGTACATCCAGTGCGTGGTGGCCGGGCGGCCGTCCAGCAGACCGGCCGCGGCGAGCACGAACGCGCCGGTGCACAGACCGACGATCCTTGCGCCTTCCTCATGCGCGCGACGCAGCGCGTCCAGCGCCTCCGGCGGTGGCGGTGACGTGATCGACCGCCATGCCGGTACGACCACGGTGCCGGCCCTGCTGATCGCCTCCAGGCCGTACGGCGCGGTGAGTTCGAGCCCGCCCGTGGTGCGCAGCGGTCCGTCCTCCCCGCCGCAGACGAGCAGGCGGTAGCGGGGAACCCCGGCGTCCTGGCGGTCGATTCCGAACACGGAGAGCGGGATGGAGCTCTCGAAGATGGGGCCGCCGCTGAAGAGCAGCACGGCGACGACTTCCCGGCGTCGACGCCCGGAAAGCTTCCGTACTGACTCCGGTGCGGCAGTGGAGTCCTGGCTCATGGTGCTAAGCCCCCCTCGGTGTTCGCGTCTCCCCGTTCTTGTCGGGCCTTTCGCTCCTGCACGATTCCCCTCGGTTCTGCACGGGTCCCCAGCCGTCGATACTCATGATCGAATCTACTGTGTCCCGTGGTGCCGGCGTGACAAGTTCCCCAACCGGCGCTATGTCGACAAGGCAACTTGGCGCGAAGCATTCGATCACGAAGCGTTCCACTCGGAAGCCGAGAGTGGAAGTGGGCCTCACGCGCATGGCCCGTCCCCGTAGGGTGCGGACGACGGTAGCGGTCCTTTCTTCCCTGGTGGCAAGGGGGTTGGCAGGCCATTTCACCAAAGGTTCTGCTCAAGTGCGAAGTTGGCCGAAAAGTGTTGGGTGTGTCTCAGGGGCGCCCTGAGTCCCCCGGCGCACTTCCCTCACGTACGCGCGAGCCGCGGCGCTCCCAGGGCCATCGCGCGACGCGGCATGGCGCCGAGCGCCCCCGGACACCCCGCGATCCGCGCTTCACGCCCTCCCGGATTGGCGACTTCTGGACGCTCCGGATCCGGCGTGGGGCGTTGCGTGCGGCGGCGCCTCCGGCGTGCGGGGTCGTGCCGGGGTGTGCGCGGACCGGCGTACGGCCGTATGCGGGCCCCGGCCGCGCCTGAACCCCTCCGGGGTCCCGCCAGCCGCCCCGCGGGCGTCCACGGGGCCCATGGGGGCCCTGCGGGGCCCCTGGGGCGCCCCGGCGGACCGTGCGGCGATGGCGGCCCGGCGGGACCGGGGTGGGCGGTGGTGCGGACGCGGGGGCCGCCTGGGGGCCGCGAGGTGACCGTTGGCCAACGGGAAACGGAACGATACGGCCCCTCCGTCCGGAATGCTGTAGAGGGCATCCGGCATTGCGCTCCCGCGTGGGCTCGTGCATGCTCCCTGGAACGCCAGCGTGTGAGGCGCCGGGCTCTGGGCAGGAGAGGAGTGTCGCCGTACCCTTCGGGGTATGGGGTTGGGAAGATGATTCCCGGACACAGCAGCTCCCGCCACGCCCCCTGTTGATCCTTCCCACGAGGACCTCCTTCGCCGAGATACCCATGGCCGGTCACGAAATCCCAGAACCCGCAGACCGCAAGCAGGTAGCCGACCCCCTGTCGGATCTCCAGCCGGCGGAACAGACCCACGCCTCCTGCGATCCCGCCTTCATGCACGGAGTGGTCGTCGGTTTCGACGGCTCGACGTCCAGCGAGCGGGCTCTCGCCTACGCCATCGGCATGGCCAGACGGCTCGGTTCCGGTCTGATCATCGTCCATGTCGCCAACCGGCTCCCGACCACGGTCTGGGCGGGCTGCGAGCCCCCCGTGTTCGTGGACGTCCCCGACCACCGCACCGAGGTGCTCGGCCTGGAGCTGGCCTGCGCCGACTACCTCGCGGAAGTGCCCTGGATCCTGGTCGAGCGCGGCGGCGACATCTGCCACGAACTGGAAGAAGTCGGCCAGGAGTACTCGGCGGACGCGATCGTCGTCGGGTCCACGCACGGCATCGTCGGGCGGATCTTCGGCTCGGTCGCGGGACGGCTCGCGCGGCGTGCGCAGCGGCCGGTCGTCGTCATCCCGTAACCGGCGGTACTCCGTAACCCGCCCCCGTCCCGCACCCGGCGCCTCGTACCGGTGCCCCGGACCCGGCCGTTCGTATCCGGCGGTTCGTATCCGGCCCCGGATGCGGCCCCGTATCCGGCGGCGCCTGCCGCGCGTCGGGTGCGCTCTGTGTGCCACCACGCGCCCCCCGAATGCGCCCAATCCGCCGAGTTCGCGTCAACTTCCGTACCCCGCAGGTGAATTTACTCACGCGTAGAGGTGCATTGCGCGCTTGTGAAGGGTACATAACGGCCGCTGAGAGGTACGGGAAAGGTGCCAGACAGCCGCGGGCCGGTGCTCGGGCAAGCACCGGCCCCTTCCGGAGAGCGCCCCCAGTGTGACGGGTGGCACGCGCTGGGGGCGCTCTCACCCGTCGCTCGACTGTCCCGCCGCTCCGCTACTCCACCGTCACGGACTTCGCGAGGTTGCGCGGCTTGTCGATGTCCCGGCCCAGCGCCAGCGCCGTGTGGTACGCCAGCAGCTGGAGCGGGATGCCCATCAGGATCGGGTCCAGCTCCGTCTCGTTCTTCGGTACGACGATCGTGTGGTCGGCCTTCTCCTGCGGCTGATGCGCCACCGCCAGGATCGGCCCGCTGCGCGCCTTGATCTCCTCCAGCGCCGCCCGGTTCTTCTCCAGCAGGTCGTCGTCCGGCACGATCGCGATCGTCGGCAGCGCCGGCTCGATCAGGGCGAGCGGCCCGTGCTTCAACTCCGAGGCCGGGTACGCCTCGGCGTGGATGTACGAGATCTCCTTGAGCTTCAGCGACGCCTCCAGCGCCACCGGATAGCCGCGCACCCGGCCGATGAACATCATCGAACTGGCCTGCGCGTACCGCTCCGCCAGCTTCTCGATGTCCCCCTCCGTCTCCAGGATCTCGGCGATCTGCGCGGGCAGCCTGCGCAGTCCCGCGATGATCCGCTTGCCGTCCGCGACCGACAGGTCCCGGATCCGGCCCAGGTGCAGCGCCAGCAGCGCGAACGAGACGACGGTGTTGGTGAAGCACTTGGTGGAGACGACGCAGACCTCGGGGCCCGCGTGCACGTACACCCCGCCGTCGGTCTCCCGGGCGATCGCGGAACCGACGACGTTCACCACCCCGAGCACGCGCGCGCCCTTGCGCTTCAGCTCCTGCACCGCCGCCAGTACGTCGTACGTCTCACCGGACTGGGACACCGCGACGTACAGCGTGTCGGGATCCACGACCGGATTGCGGTAGCGGAACTCCGAGGCCGGCTCGGCGTCGGCGGGGATACGGGCCAGCTCCTCGATCAACTGGGCCCCGATCAGGCCCGCGTGGTACGAGGTGCCGCAGCCCAGGATCTTGATCCGGCGCACCCCGCGCGCCTCGCGGGCGTCCAGGTTGAGGCCGCCCAGGTGCACGGTGGAGAACCGGTCGTCGATCCGGCCGCGCAGCACCCGGTCCACGGCGTCGGCCTGCTCCGAGATCTCCTTGTGCATGTACGTGTCGTGGCCGCCCATGTCGTACGACTCGGCCTCCCACTCCACGGTGGTCGGCGTGGCCGAGGTGGTCGAGCCCTCGGTGGTGTACGTACGGAAGTCGTCGGCCTTGAGCGTGGCCATCTCGCCGTCGTCCAGCGTCACGACCTGGCGGGTGTGGGAGACCAGCGCCGCCACGTCGGAGGCGACGAACATCTCCTTCTCGCCGATGCCGAGCACGACCGGGGAGCCGTTGCGGGCGACGACGATACGGTCCGGGAACTCCGCGTGCATGACGGCGATGCCGTACGTGCCCTCGATCAGCTGGAGCGCCTGACGGACCTTTTCCTCCAGGGTCGGGGCCTGCGAGCGGGCGATGAGGTGGGTCAGCACCTCGGTGTCCGTCTCGGAGAGGAACACCACCCCGTCCGCCTCCAGCTTCACGCGCAGCTCGGAGGCGTTGTCGATGATGCCGTTGTGGACGAGGGCGACCTTGGACTCGGGGTCCATGTGCGGATGGGCGTTCTCGTCGCTCGGGGCGCCGTGGGTGGCCCAGCGGGTGTGCGCGATGCCGGTGGTGCCGGTGAAGCGCTTGGGGACCCGGGCCTCCAGCTCGCGGACCCGGCCCTTGGCCTTGACCATCTTCAGCGTGGTGGCCTTGCCCGCGGCCGGCTTGCCGGTGATGACGAGGCCCGCCGAGTCGTAGCCCCGGTACTCCAGTCGCTGGAGTCCCTCCAGCAGCAGTGGTGCCACATCACGCTTGCCGATGTATCCGACGATTCCGCACATACAGTCTCTGCCCCTCCTGGTGGATGTTCCTGCCCGGTGCCGTCTACCCGCCGCCGTGACTCCCGCCGCCGTGACTCCCGGCCTCGTGACTCCGGCCCCGTGGGCCCGGCGCCGCGTGTCCGGTGCTCCTCAGCCGTAGACGATGCGGCGCAGCTGCCGCAGCGACAGCTCCGGCGGCGCCACGGCGCGGTGCGGCAGCTCGGCGGCGATGCGTTCGAAGATCTCCGCGTTCGTGCCGCCGCCCGACTGCATCTCGCGGTGGCGGCGGCGTACGAACTCCTCGGTCGTCTCGTCGAAGTACGCCAGTACGTCGAGCACCACCCGGGCGGCCTCGCCGCGCTGGAGCGCGGTGGAGCGGACCAGATGGTCGATGAGGTCGTCGTACGGCGGACGGCGTTCGGGCACCCGTTGATATTGCTGGGCGACTCGGGTGTTTGCAAGAATCCTGCCCGGAATCGGGCAGGATTCATCCTTGGAGTCTGCCGAGGACGGCCTGTTTGGCGGCGGTGAACTCCTCGGCGGTCAGGATCCCCGACTGATGCAGCTCGCCCAGCTCCCGCAGTCTGCGCAGCAGCGCGTCATGGTCGTCCCCACCGGCCGGGGCGTCCTCCGCAGTCCCCGCAGTCCCCCCTGTCCCCGCAGTGCCCGCTGTCCCCGCAGTGCCCGCTGTCCCCGTCGCCCCCGCCGCCAGGGCTGTCCCCGCCGGGTCCGGCGTCCGGCCCGCGCGCGGGTGCGGCAGCCGCGCCAGCACCGCCGCCCCGGCCAGGGCCATCAGCGGATCCTTCTTGAACCCCCACAGCTCCACCGCGTTCGGGTCGTACTTCGGCGGTGTCGCGGGCGGAGCGCCGGCGACCAGGAAGCGCAGCGAGCCGTTCTCCAGCCCCGCGTTCGGCCGCCACTCCACGCCGCGCACCTGGCCGAGCGCCAGGGTGCGCGGGCCACCGGAGGACTTCGCGCTCTCGGTCTTCCAGTTCCACTCCAGTCTGATCGACTCGCCGTCGAAGGTGACGGTCGCGTCGCCCGCGGCGACCGTGATCGGCAGCGCGGGCCCCGGCAGCAGGTAGCGGTCCACGGGCCCGGGGTCCACGCCGTCGAGCAGCAGGGCGTTGCGGACCTCGTCCACCAGGTACTCGGCGACGCCCGTACGGTCGCTCTCCACGGTCAGCCGGTACGGGTCCACGCCGTCCGGCAGCCCGCCGCTCGCGACCTGGAGCAGCGGGTCGGCGCCGTCCCGCAGCCGCAGCCGCAGCCGCCCGGATGTGCGTCCGGGCTCGAAGGAGATCCCCGCCAGGGCCTGGAGCGGTACGGCGATCTCGCCGATGGTGGTGCGCAGCGGGCTCACGTTCTTGTCGCGGCCGGGCACGATACGGACCGTGTCCCCGTCGAAGGTCCAGGTGCCGTCCTGCTGGATGATTTCCGCCATGCGGTGATTCTCCCAGGGCCGGGACGGCCGAAGGGCGGGCATCGGAAGCTCTGCCAAACTTCCGACGCCCGCCCGGCTCGTACCGCTCGCGCCGTCCCGTACCGCTCGTACGGTTCCTACGCCGGGCCCGCGAACCGCGCGATCGGGTTGTCCAGCGTGCCGACGAGCTGGAGCGCGCCCGCCGGGTCCGTGATGTCGACCATCTGCTCGTTGTTGCGCAGCTGGAGCCGGTTGAGGCAGGAGAGCGCGAACGCGTCCGCGAACAGGTCGTACTGCCGGAACTTGTCCGCGAGCTGCGGCGTGGACGCCTGGTAGCGCCGTACGCAGTCGGCGACCGCCCGCCAGAACGTCTCCTCGTCGGGCAGCGCCCCGTCCGAGACCAGCTCCGCGCTCAGGAAGCGGAAGAAGCAGTCGAAGACGTCGGTGAAGACCGAGAGGATCTTCATGTCCTCGGGGACCTCCGCGCGGATGCGCTCGACGGCCGGCGGCACCACCGCGTCCGGGTCCATCACCGCGATCTCCTCGGCGATGTCCTTGAAGATCGCCCGCTGGACGGCGCCGTCCTCGATGACCAGGATGACGTTCTCGCCGTGCGGCATGAACACCAGGTCGTAGGCGTAGAAGGAGTGCAGCACCGGTACGAGGTACGCGTCCAGGTAGCGGCGCAGCCACTCCTCCGGCGTGAGCCCCGACTCGGCGATCAGCGCGCCCGCGAAGGAGCCGCCCTCCCGGTCGACGTGGAGCAGCGACGCCATGGTGGCGAGCCGTTCACGCCCCTTCAGCGACGGTACGGGGCTCTCGCGCCAGAGCGCGGCCAGCATTTTCAGATACGGGGAGCCCTTGGCGGTGGCCGCCTCGTACTGGCGGTGGTGGTAGCCGATGGCCGCGCGTTCCCGGATGATCGAGAAGCGGGCCGCCCGCAGCACGTCGTCGCTCTCGATCAGGCCCGCGAGCCAGTCGTTGATGGCGGGCGTGGCCTCCATGTAGGCGGCGGACAGGCCGCGCATGAAGCCCATGTTGAGGACGGAGAGCGCGGTTTTGACGTAGTGCTTGGCCGGGTCGCTCGTGTTGAAGAACGTACGGATCGACTGCTGGGCCAGATACGCGTCGTCGCTCTCGCCGAGGCAGACCAGGTGGCGGCGGCCCAGCTCGGCGGCGAAGGTCACCGACAGTTTGTTCCACCACTGCCAGGGGTGCACCGGGATCAGGAGGAAGTCGTCCGGGTCGAGGCCCTGCCCGAGCAGGACCGTGTCGAACCGCTCCCTGGTCGCGGCCGACAGCTCCTCGCGGATCAGCGACGCGTAGTCGAGCCCGGCTCCGGCCGTGAAGGTGGCGCGGTCGCGGCGGGCCGCGAGCCACACGAGCCGCAGCGGGCTCGCGGTCTCCGGGGCGTACGCGCGGTACTCGTCGACGCCGAAGCCGAGCCGTCCGTTGTTGGCGACGAAGCAGGGGTGGCCCTCGGTCATCCCCGTCTCGATCTCCTGGAACCCGGCGGTGGCCAGCTCCGCCGAGGTCACGGGCTTCTTGGTGAGTTTGTACGCCGTGCCCGCCAGCGTGGAGGAGATCTCCTCCAGATAGACCGGCAGGATCGCGGCGGAGAGCCCGAGCGTCTCGCGCAGCTCGATGAAGAAGTCCAGCGCGTCCAGCGGGAGCCGCTCCTGCGCGCGGCGGCGCTCGATCGAGGCGGCGGGGACCTGCCAGTGGTCGAGGGCGAACCGGCGCGCGGTGAAGCGGTACTCGGTCGCGCCGTCGTCGCTCAGCACCCGGTAGCGGTCCTCGCCCAGCGGCTCCGGGGTGAGGATGCGCTCGTGGGAGAACTCGGCGAGGGCTTTGCGGATCAGCAGCGCGCCCGCCTGTTCCCAGCGCTCGGGGGTCAGATGCGCGACGCTGCCGGTCACATCGGTGGGGTGGGTCGGTCGGCTCATCGGGTGACTCCTCGTGCGGTCAGGAACATCTCACGCGTACACACGCTCAGCAGGGCGTCCTTCTCCGGCTTCGCGAGTTTCTCCACGACCTGGAAGCCGACGGCCTCGTTGAGGGCGTGCACGGCGGTGTTGCGGACATCGGGCTCGACGACCACGCGGTCCACGGCGGGATCGTCGAACAGCAGCTCAAGCACCGTGGTGATCACGGCCAGGGTGAAGCCGTGCAGCCGCCGCCCGGTGTCGACCGGCGCGACGAGGAAGTGCATCCCGATATCGCCGGGGAGCGCGTCGTACAGCCCCTTCAGCTCCACCTCCGCCGGGTTGTAGCGCTCGACGAGGAAGGCGGGCGCGCCCTCGTGGAGGCCGAGGTAGGCGTCGTGGTTGCCCGCGGCGGCGATCGACATGTACTCGCGCTCGACGTCGGGCAGTGAGGCGTCCTGCATCAGCCAGTAGGCGGCCTTGGGGTGGGTGACCCAGCTGTGCAGCAGCTCCGCGTCGCGGAACGGGTCGACGGCGCGTACCTCGAAGCGGCCCAGCCGCTCGTCGGTACGCCCGTACAGGATCTCCTCGGTCCCGGTCCTGGGCTCGTTCATATGACATCGCCCTCCGGGGCGGAGAACTCCTGGAACGCGATGGCCTTCTCCACCGGGTAGTACGCGCGCCCCAGCAGCTCGCCGATGATGTACGCGTTGCGGTACGGGCCCATGCCCAGGTCGGGCGAGGTGATGCTGTGCGTGTGCACCCCGGCGTTCTGCAGGAAGACCCCGCGTCCGGTCGTGTCGATGCTGTAGTTGCGGGCGACGTCGAAGCGGCCCTGCCCGTCGAGGCGCAGCCGGTCCGCGACCGGCTCCAGGAACGCCGGGGTGACGTACTTGTAGCCGGTGGCGAGGACCAGCCCCTGGGTGGTGAGCGAGAAGTCCCGCTCCTGCTCCTCCTGGCGCAGCCCCAGCGTGTACCGGCCGTCGGCGTACGACGCGGAGCGCAGCGCGGTGTTGGCGATCAGCCGGGTGTTCACCGGGCCCGTGATGTTCTTCTGGTAGAGCAGGTCGAAGATCTCGTTGATCAGCTCCGAGTCGATGCCCTTGAACAGGCCCTTCTGGCCCGCCTCCAGCCGGTAGCGGGTGGCCTCCGGCAGCGCGTGGAAGTAGTCGATGTACTCCGGGGAGGTCATCTCCAGGGTGAGCTTGGTGTATTCGAGGGGGAAGAACCGCGCGGAGCGGGTGATCCAGTTCAGCCGGTAGCCGTGGACGTCGCTCTCGGAGAGCAGGTCGTAGTAGATCTCCGCCGCGCTCTGCCCGCTGCCGACGAGGGTGATGGAGTCCTTCTTCTGCAGCTCCGCCTTGCCCTGGACGTAGCGGGAGTTGTGCAGGAAGTCGCCGCCCAGGCCGCGGCAGGACTCCGGCACGTGGGGCGGGGTGCCGGTGCCCAGCACGAGGTGCCGGGCGCGGTAGGTCTCGTCCCCGGCCGTGATCTCGTACAGCTCGTCGCTCTCGTCGTACGAGACCGATGTCACCGTCCGGTCGAAGCGCACGTTGGAGAGTCTCGCGGCGGCCCAGCGGCAGTAGTCGTTGTACTCGACGCGCAGCGGATAGAAGTTCTCGCGGATGTAGAACGAGTACAGCCGCCCGGACTCCTTGAGGTAGTTGAGGAAGGAGTACGGCGAGGTCGGGTCGGCCAGCGTGACCAGGTCGGAGAGGAACGGGGTCTGGAGATGGGCGCCTTCGAGGAACATCCCCGAGTGCCATTCGAAGTCCGGTTTGGACTCCAGGAAGACCCCGTCGAGTTCGGATATGGGCTCGGTCAGACAGGCGAGACCGAGATTGAACGGACCGAGTCCGATGCCGACGAAGTCGTAGGGCGCGTTCGGCGCGCGGTGGTCAGGACGCGTGGACAAGGTTCTCTCCCAGGTACTGCTCGGCGTGGCCGGCGATCAGATCGAGGACGGCGGCGATGTCCCGCACGGTGGTCTCGGGGTTGAGCAGGGTGAACTTCAGGTACTGACGGCCGCCGACGGAGGTCCCGGCGACCACCGCCTCGCCGGAGGCGAAGAGGGCCTTGCGGGCGTGGAGATTGGCCCGGTCGATCTCGCTGGGGCTGGTGATGCGCTCGGGGATGTAGCGGAAGACGAGGGTGGAGAGGCTGGGCTCCACGACGACGTCGTAGCGCGGGTCGGCGGCGAGCAGCTGCCAGCCCTCGGCGGCCAGGTCGCAGACCTCGTCGAAGAGTTCGCCGATGCCGTCCGCGCCCATCACGCGCAGGGTCATCCACAGTTTGAGGGCGTCGAAGCGGCGGGTCGTCTGGAGCGACTTGTCGACCTGGTTGGGGATGCGCTCCTCGATCGTCCGGCGCGGGTTGAGGTAGTCCGCGTGGTACGTGGCGTGGCGCAGGGTGGCTCCGTCCCGTACCAGCACTGCCGAGGAACTCACCGGCTGGAAGAAGGACTTGTGGTAGTCGACGGTGACGGAGTCGGCGTGCTCGATGCCGGACAGCAGAGCGCGCCGGGTGGGGGAGGCGAGCAGTCCGCAGCCGTACGCCGCGTCGACGTGCAGCCAGGTGTCGTACTGCTCGCAGAGCGCGGCGATCTCGGGCAGCGGGTCGATGGAGCCGAAGTCGGTGGTGCCCGCGGTGGCGACGACGGCCATCGGGGTCAGTCCCTCGGCGCGGCAGCGCTCCAGCTCGGCGGCGAGGGCGACGGTCTGCATGCGCTTGTCGCGGTCGCAGGGTACGGAGACCACGGCGTCGGGGCCGAGCCCGAGCAGCGTGGCCGACTTCTGGACGCTGAAGTGGCTGCACTCGGAGGCGAAGACGCGCAGTTTCGTCGGCTCGTCGGACTTGGCCTCCTCGCGGGCGAGCAGCAGGGCCTGCAGGTTGGACTGGGTGCCGCCGCTGGTGAAGACGCCGTCGGCGCCGGCGCCGAGACCGATCCTGGCGGTGGTCCAGTCGATCAGTTTGCGCTCGATCAGGGTGCCGCCGGCGCTCTGGTCCCAGGTGTCGAGCGAGGAGTTGACGGCCGAGAGGACCGCTTCGCCGAGGAGGGCGGGTATGACGACGGGGCAGTTGAGGTGGGCGAGGTAGCGGGGGTGGTGGAAGTAGACCGCGTCACGCAGATAGACGCGCTCCAGCTCGTCCAGCGCGGCCGAGGCGTCGCCCAGCGGCCGGTCGAGATCGACGGCGTCGACGACGGGGGCCAGCACGTCGGGTGTGACTCCGCTGAACGGCTTGCGCGTCGTGGCGATACGGTCCGCCACCCGCTCGACTCCCTCGGTGACGGAGCGTCGGTAACGCTCCGCCGTCGCGTCATTGAGCAGGTGCGCACGCATCAAGGTCCTCCCGGATGTGGGGGTGTCGTCGCGCTCCCAGGGACAGGGATGAGGGCGGGAGCGCGACGTGGAAGTTAAGTTAGCCTAACCTAACTTCATTACTCAACGCGGCCGGAGTGTGACTCTTGTCGCTCACCTGACACATCCGTTTCACAGGGCCGTTACGCGGCCCCGGCGCCCGCCGCGGCCCGCTCGCGCAGCTGCTCCTCGCTCAGCCCGCGGCGCCAGTAGCCGACGAACGTGACGCGCCGCCGGTCGAGTTCGCGCTCGCGCACCAGATGGCGGCGCAACTCCTTGACCGTGCCCGACTCCCCGGCGATCCACGCGTACGGCGCGCTGCCGCGCGGCGAGGCCGCCCGGACGGCCTCCAGCGCGCCGGGCGCGCCCTCCTCCCGCACCAGCCAGGTGACCCGGGCGTCGGCGGCGGTGCGCAGCGGTCGCCGGTCGCCGCTGCGCACCGCCGCCGACGCCCGGGTCACCTGGCTGGTGCGGGAGGAGGGCGCGCCCGGCGCGCTGGAGGCCGTCCGGGCGGCC
>NZ_QQNA01000269.1:7373-7573 GCF_003346515.1 Streptomyces corynorhini | reverse complement strand
CGGCGCGCGCCAGCCGCAGCATCACCGGCACCTCGATCAGGGCCCGCACCTCCGCCAGCTCGGCGAGTTCACGGGGGCCGCGCTCGTTGACCCGGAAGCCCTTGTTCGGCACGGCCCGCACCGCGCCCTCCAGCGCCAGCTGCTGCATCGCCTCGCGCACCGGGGTGGCCGAGACGCCGAAGCGCTCACCGAGCGCCGGG
>NZ_QQNA01000269.1:0-7353 GCF_003346515.1 Streptomyces corynorhini | reverse complement strand
CGGGAGGCCCGGGAGGCCCGGGAGGCCCGGGAGGTACGGGAGGCCCGGGAGGTACGGGGGGCCCGGGAGACGCGGGAAGCCCGGTGGACGCGCGCGCCGCGCGCGACTCCTGAGGCGCGCACGGCCCGCCGGAACGGTCGCCGCCCGGACGGGCCGTCGTCCGGGGCTGCTCCGGCACCCGTCCGGCCGCACCCGCAACGGTGACGGGCACCGCGGGACCCGGCGGTCGCCGCGTCGTGTCCGGGCCCTGCTCCACTCGGGTCCTCCTCCACTGTCCGACCGGCGCCACGCACGGCGGGCCGGATCCACCCTGTGCACGATAGGCCGACCGGGCCGCGGTTCCCACCTCGATCACATCCGGTAAGGTAAGGCTTACCTGCAAACGATCCCGATTCGGTGGTCCCCTGCATGACCGTCCCCGCTGTACTCCCCACCGCTGCCGCCTCCCCCGTCGCGGACGCGTACGCCCGTATGACCGAGGTCTTCCCGTCGTTGAGCGTCGACCTGCTCACCGACAGTGAGCGGCACCCCTTCGGCGGCGGCTGGGTGGGCGCCGCCGATCTCGCGGCCGGCGGACCCGCGCTCGACACCTTCCTCTCCTGGGACGAGGAGCAGGTGATGCGCGACTACGGACAGCGGGCCCGTCCCGACGTGATCGCCAGCTTCGCGCTGCACCGCTACGCCTGGCCGGCCTGTCTGCTCATCACCGTGCCGTGGTTCCTGCTGCGCCGGGTGCCGCGCGTACCGGTCGGGGCCGTCTCGTTCCAGCGCACGCTGGGCCGGATGGCCGTCAGGCCCGGCCCGTTCGCCTGTCTGCCCGACGATCCCGCCGCCACCCTGCCGGATGCCCGGGTCGTCGCGGACGAGGAGGCGCTGCGCGCCGAGGTGCGCGCCGCCGTCGCCGAGCATCTGGAACCGGTCCTGGACGGCTTCGCCCCGCGCATGCGGCGCGGCCGGAGGGCGCTGTGGGGCATGGCGACCGACGAGATCGTCGAAGGGCTCTGGTACCTCGGCCATCTGCTGGGCGAGGAGCGGCGCGCGATGGCGGATCTGGAGGAGCTGCTGCCGGGCACGACCAAGCCGTACGTGGGCACGGCGGGCTTCCGTGAACTGACCGGGCCCGGCGGCGAATCTTTGCCGACCCGTGACCGGGCGAGTTGCTGCCTGTTCTACACACTGCGCCCCGAGGACACCTGTGTCACCTGTCCGCGCACCTGCGACGACGACCGGGTCCGCAGGCTCAGCGCGCACTCCTGACCCCTCGTCACCTCGAATTCCACGCCACCCCACGGGGTGATATTAATCGAACATGACAGCCACCTGCCGAACGGTAGCGCTAGCCGATCGCGCATATTTGTGTGCCGCACCGCCTCGTTGGTGTTCTCTTGTCCCGAAACCCACTGAGGGGCACCGTACTTCCGCCAAAATGGCGTCCAACACGCCCTACTGCGATGCAAGGAACACCGCATGCGACTGACCGACATATCGCTGAACTGGCTGCTTCCCGGCGTCGTGCTGATCGTCGGAATCCTGGTGGCGGTGGCTCTGCTCGCGCGCGGTAAGCGCGCCGGTCAGAAGTCCTCGGCCGCCGAGGACTCCTGGGAACGCAGTGAGGAGCGCCGTAGACGCAAGGAAGCGATCTACGGCATCGCCTCCTACGCCCTTCTGTTCTGCTGTGCCGCCGTGGCGGCCGCGCTCTCCTTCCACGGCCTGGTCGGCTTCGGGCAGGAGAACCTCGGCCTCTCCGACGGCTGGGAGTACCTCGTCCCGTTCGGCCTCGACGGCGCGGCCATGTTCTGCTCGGTCCTCGCGGTGCGCGAGGCCAGCCACGGCGACGCGGCCCTCGGCTCGCGTCTGCTCGTGTGGACGTTCGCGGGTGCCGCCGCCTGGTTCAACTGGGTGCACGCGCCCAGGGGTCTGGGTCACGACGGCGCTCCGCACTTCTTCGCCGGCATGTCGCTCTCGGCCGCGGTGCTGTTCGACCGCGCGCTGAAGCAGACCCGGGTCGCGGCGCTGCGCGAGCAGGGGCTGGTCCCCCGCCCGCTGCCGCAGATCCGGATCGTACGGTGGCTGCGCGCCCCCCGCGAGACCTTCGGCGCCTGGTCGCTGATGCTTCTCGAGGGAGTCCGCACACTGGACGAGGCGGTCGACGAGGTCCGCGACGACCGGCGGCAGAAGGAGCAGAACCGCCGCCACCGGCGCGAGCAGGAGAAGATGGAGCGCGCTCAGATCAAGGCGCTCAACCGGCAGCACCGGGCCTGGGGCCGTGGGGGCCGTCAGGTCGCCCTTCCGCCCGCGAATGGAGGTTCTGGCTCCCAGCCGGCCGTCGAGGCCGCCGCGGAGCCTGCTATACCCGAGCCGGGACAGCTGCCCCAGCGATCTCGGCTCTCCCTCCAGCCCGTCCAGAGTGGTGAGACCCGCACCGTGGACCTCACCGCCGAGGACGACACCCAGGCGTTGCCGCGGCTCGACTCCCTGGAGCGCAAGCTCAAGGAGATGGAGCAGCAGTTCGGCTGAGGCCGACCGGGCTGAGCGGGTCGAGTACCCACAGCACGAAGCACGACCAGTACGAAGCACGATCAGCGCCAGACGCGATCAGCACCGGGACCGGTGTGACGGATGACCGTCACGCCGGTCCTTCGCGTCTCGTGCGCTTCTTGTACCCATGTCCTCTGTCTACCCCGCGATGATCACGTCTACGCCTCGGTCGTGGCCAAGTTCTTTACGCGGATTCCCCGTTCAGCTCGAACCAGACGACCTTGCCGACCGGCCTGGCGCGTATGCCCCAGTCGTCCGCGAGCGTGCGCACGAGCGCCAGTCCCCTGCCGTGCGTGGAGTCGTCGGGGACCGGCCTGCCGGGTAAGGGCGGCCGGGGCAGCGTCGCGACGAAGTCGCGTACCTCGACGCGGAGGCGGCTGTCCGCGACCGTCGCCGTGACCACCGCTCCCGTCTCGGTGTGGACCAGGGCGTTGGTGACCAGTTCGCTGATGAGCAGCTCCGCCACGGCCGCGGAGTCCCGCTCCTGCCAGTGGTGCAGCATCTCCCGCAGCGCGTGCCTGACTTCGGGTACGGCCGCGAGATCGGCGCCCCCCACTCTGCGCCGGATACCTCTTGTCACTCTGTCCCCCCGCCCCTGGTGGCCGACAGCGCCTGACGCGCGCTTCGTTCAAGAGATGCATTCCCAGCCCGTAATGGGCCACTCATGGCGTTCGTCACGTCCTGACCCCGAACCGGCACGGAGCGTCAGGGACGGGGCACGTTGCGCAGGTTGGAGCGGGCCAGCTGCACCATGCGGCCCACGCCGCCGTCCAGCACCATCCTGCTCGCGGAGAGCGCGAAGCCCGTCACCATGTCGGCGCGGATCTTCGGCGGGATGGAGAGCGCGTTGGCGTCGGTGACGACGTCCACCAGGGCGGGCCCCTTGTGGGCGAACGCGTCCTTGAGCGCGCCCGCGAGCTGCTTGGGCTTCTCCACCCGTACGCCGTGGGCACCGGCGGCGCGGGCCACCGCCGCGAAGTCGGTGGGGTGGTTGTCCGTGCCGTACGACGGCAGTCCCGCGACCATCATCTCCAGCTCGACCATGCCCAGGGAGGAGTTGTTGAAGAGGACCACCTTCACCGGCAGGTCGTACTGGACGAGGGTGAGGAAGTCGCCCATCAGCATGGCGAATCCGCCGTCCCCCGACATCGAGACGACCTGCCGGTTCCGGTTGGTGAACTGCGCCCCGATCGCCTGCGGCAAGGCGTTGGCCATCGAGCCGTGGCTGAACGAACCGATCACGCGGCGGCGGCCGTTGGGGGTGAGGTAGCGGGCCGCCCAGACATTGCACATCCCGGTGTCGACGGTGAACACGGCGTCGTCGTCGGCCATCTCGTCCAGGACCGAGGCCACGTACTCCGGGTGGATCGGGGTGTGTTTCTCGACGTTGCGGGTGTACGCCTTGACGACGCCCTCCAGCGCGTCGGAGTGCTTCTTGAGCATCTTGTCGAGGAACCGGCGGTCCGCCTTGGCCCGTACACGGGGCGTCAGACAGTTCAGCGTCTCGCGGACGTCGCCCCAGACGGCGAGGTCGAGTTTGGAGCGCCGGCCGAGGCGTTCGGGCCGGATGTCGACCTGAACGGTGCTGACGTCGTCGGGCAGGAAGGCGTTGTACGGGAAGTCGGTGCCGAGGAGGAGCAGCAGATCGCACTCGTGGGTGGCCTCATAGGCGGCGCCGTATCCGAGCAGCCCGCTCATCCCCACATCGAACGGATTGTCGTACTGGATCCATTCCTTGCCGCGCAGGGCGTGGCCGATCGGGGCCTTGATCCGCTCCGCGAACGCCATCACCTCGGCGTGCGCCCCGGCGGTGCCGCTGCCGCAGAAGAGCGTCACCCGGTCCGCCTCGTCGATCATGCGGACGAGCTTGTCGATCTCGGCGTCACCGGGGCGTACGGAGGGGCGCGAGGTGACCAGGGCGTGCTCCTCCGCCTTCTCGGGCGCGGGCGAGGAGGCGATGTCCCCCGGCAGGGTGACCACGCTGACGCCGCTCTGCCCGACGGCGTGCTGGATCGCCGTCTGGAGCAGCCGCGGCATCTGCCGGGGGTGGGAGATCATCTCGTTGTAGTGGCTGCACTCGCCGAAGAGCCCCTCGGGGTGGGTCTCCTGGAAGAAGCCGAGGCCGATCTCGCTGGACGGGATGTGAGAGGCGAGGGCGAGGACGGGCGCCATGGAACGGTGGGCGTCGTACAGGCCGTTGATGAGATGGAGGTTGCCGGGACCGCAGGAGCCGGCGCAGGCGGCGAGCTTCCCGGTGATCTGGGCCTCGGCTCCGGCCGCGAAGGCGGCGGTCTCCTCGTGCTTGACATGGACCCAGTCGATCTCGGGGCTGCGCCGGACGGCGTCCACGACAGGGTTGAGGCTGTCGCCGACGACTCCGTACAGCCGTTGGACGCCCGCCCGGACGAGGATGTCCACGAACTGCTCCGCCACGTTCTGCTTGGCCATGGGACGCGCACCTTTCTGGTCGCCGGCAGGGGCGCGGACGACGGGGCCGGAGGGCTCCGGCCTCCATCAACCCACGCCGGGCGCGCTCCCGCACGCCCGGAGCGTCCGCTATGCCTCCCAGACGCCGACGGCTACGCCTCCCAGACGCCGACGGCCGTGCGGTCGTCGGCGTATCCCTTGACCCGCAGGCTGGTGTCCGCGAGGTACTGGGCCAGACCGGGCGGGCGCCGCGCCGCCCAGCGCGCTGCCAGCTCCGTGGTCAGGGCCGGTTCGTCGCGCATGGGCTCGGCCAGGCCGGGGCCGCACAGCAGCAGGGTGTCGCCCGGCCGGGCGACCGAGGCACGGAAGCGGAACGGTTCGGGCGGCGGCGGGCCCTCGACGAACGGGGAGCGTGGTACCGCGATGTCCAGGTCCGCGGTGGTGGGCTCGTCGCCCGTACCCCGCTCCTTCGGGGGCGGTGAGCCGAAGCCGACGACGGGGGCGCCGGTGACGGCGGCGCGGTCGGGCAGGAGCGGCTCCAGGTCCTGCCAGGCGCCGTCCCTGAGCCGGAAGAGGCCGCCGCCGCCGATCCCGAAGAACACCCGGGTCCGGCACTCCGGGTCGGCGGGGAGCAGCAGACAGCGCAGCCCCGCCGTGTACTCCTCGGGCGGTACGCCCAGCTCGGCGGCGCGGGCGCGCAGCTTGCCGAAGGCGCGGTCGGTGAGCCGGTGCAGCCCGGACTTCAACTCGCCGCGGCGGCCCGCCCGTATGTCGTCGGAGAGCCGGGCGTGGCTGCGGCCCACGGCGACGCCGATCCAGTGGCAGGCGTCCGCCGTCGCCCGGTGGGCCCGCTCGGCGCCGCGGACTCCGTTGGCGACGGCCACCAGGACCAGGGCAGCGGGTCCCGTGCCGAAGCGGGCGGTGAGCAGGGCGTCCCCGCGCGGCTCGCCCCGGTGGCGCGCGGAGTCCCCCCGTACGGAGACCGCCCGCAGGGTCTGGGTCCCGTAGGAGGCGCCGTCGAGCACGGTGTCGGGGACGATCTCGTTCAGCCGGTCGGCGTGGGCGGCGGGCAGCGCGGTGGGTTCCGGGTCGTAGGTGGGCGGCCGGTCGCCGAGGTGGGTGGCGCGGTCGTCGACGGTCTCCGCGGCTCGCGCCGCGGCGGGACCGGCGCCCGGCGCGGACGGGCCGTACAGCCGGTTCCACCAGTCGTCGTCGGGTGTCTGCCCCTGCTCACTCATCCCCCCATTGTCGGCCGGGGCGGCTGCTAGGACACGGACATCGGGAAAAGAGTCCGCCGGGCGGCCCCACCCCCCACGGGAAGGACGCCCGGCGAACAGTCACAGGGCCGGCCGGGGCGGACGCGGGGGCCGTGGCCCGCACGTCGCCGCTCCCGGGCGGGAGCCGGGTCAGGTTACCCATGAGGCATATGACCGCGGCCTGTCGCAGCTGTGATGGCGCCACCTTGGCAGAGTGGCGGGCCGTACAGGGATGATGGGGGCGGCGGGTTTACGCCGTGGCCGGTATCCGCCACGGGCCGCCGGTCACGGAACGGTCGTACAGGGAGGGGCACCGGGGTGCTGGGGCTGGGAGCGATAGGTCTCGACGAGAGACAGGAGTCCGCGTACCGCGCGCTGGTGGCCATCGGCGCCGCCGAGGTCGCGGATCTGGCCCATCGGCTGGCGCTGCCCGAGCCCGACACGGAACAGGCGCTGCGCAAGCTGGAGCGGCACGGGCTGGCCGCGCAGTCCTCGTCCGGCACCGGCCGCTGGGTGGCGGCGCCGCCCGCGGTCGCCCTCGGGGCGCTGCTCACCCAGCACCGGCACGAGCTGGAGCGGGCCGAGCTGGCGGCGGTGGTGCTCGCCGAGGAGTACCGGGCGGAGGCCACCGAACAGGCCGTGCACGATCTGATCGAGGTGGTGACGGGCGCGAGCGCCGTGGCGCACCGGTTCCGCCAGCTCCAGCTGGGCGCCGTCGAGGAGGTCTGCGCCCTGGTCACCGGGCAGCCGGTCGCGGTGACGGGCGTCGACAACGAGGCGGAGGAACGGGTGGCGGCGCGCGGTGTGGCCTACCGGGTGGTGATCGAGCGCGAGGTCCTCTCGCTGCCCGCCGGGGTCGCCGAACTGTCGGCGGCCCTCGGCCGTGACGAGCGGGTGCGCGTCACCGGGCGCGTTCCGACGAAGCTCGTCGTCGCGGACCGCACGCTGGCGATGGTCCCGCTGACCGGGCCCGGGGCCGAGCCCGCGGCGCTGGTCGTGCACGCCAGTGGGCTGCTGGAGTCCCTGATGGGACTGTTCGAGGCGGTGTGGCGGGAGGCGCTGCCGCTGCGGCTGCGCGGCGAGGCCGCCGAGGGGGCGGGGAGCGCGGCGGGCGCGGGCGGCGGGGCGGGCG
>NZ_QQNA01000268.1:324-8270 GCF_003346515.1 Streptomyces corynorhini | reverse complement strand
GTCTCGTGCCCGGCGATCAGCAGCAGCACGCCCATCTGCGCGACGTCGTCGCGGGTCAGCTCGCCGGTCTCGACCCGGCCGACGAGACCGGACAGCAGGTCGTCGGCGGGGTGGGCGGCCTTCTCGCCCACCAGGTCCCCCAGATAGGCCGCCAGCCGCTTCGAGGCGGCCAGCCGCTCCTCGGGCTCGACCTCGCGGTTGATCAGGACCTTGCTGTTGTCCTGGAAGAAGTCGTGGTCGCCGTAGGGGACCCCGAGCAGCTCGCAGATCACCAGCGAGGGCAGCGGCAGGGCGAACGTCTGGACCAGGTCGACCGGCCGGGGACCGGCCAGCATGGCGTCGAGCAGATCGTCCGTGATCTTCTGCACGGCCGGCCGCATGGCCTCGATCCGTTTGAAGGCGAAGGGCGCCGTCACCATCCGGCGCAGCCGCCCGTGCTCGGGGTCGTCCATGAGGATGAAGCTGACCGCTCCGCTGCCGGGAGCGATCGGCACCGGGCTGGGGTAGCCGGGCCTGTGCAGATCGGCGCTGACCCGCGGGTCGCCCAGCAGGGTCCGCTGGTCGGCGTGCCGGGTCACCACCCACGGCGTACTGCCGTCCCACAGGCGCACCCGCCCCAGCGGCCCCTCGCGCTGTTTGTCCCGCAGCCCTGGGGGCGGGTCGAAGGGGCACTTCGCCGCTCTGGCCATGGGGAACTCGGGCAGCTCGGCACCCCGTTGGTCCGCCGGGCTCACTGCGCTGGTCATGGATTCCTCGCTCTCCTCGGAACCGGTCCTTCCGGCGCGGTCAGGCAATCCCATTCCATTAATTAAGTCAAGCATGTGATTTAAATCCACGCATGCGGGCGATCCGAATCAGCCAGCCGGAGGACTCACCCGTGGGCCGCGGCCCGTCGGAAACGGCTCCGCCCGGCCTCCGGGGAGGCCGGGCGGAGCCGGTGAGGAACGGGAACGAGAACGGGAACGGGAACGGCGGCGAGGAACGGTGGCGAGGAACGGAACGGTGCGGCGTGGTGCGGTGCGGTGCGGTGCGGAACAGAAGCCGGACGGTACGGAACTCGCCGGTACGGAACTCGCCGGTACGGCGAAGGCCCGTTACGACCTGGCCCCGGAGACCTCGGCGGCCTCCCCCTCACCGGCCCCGGCCTCACCGGCGGCGGCCGGAGCGGCCACGGCCGCCGACACCGGGCGGTGGCGCGGGATGAAGGTGCAGAGGAAGAAGGAGAGCAGCGCGGCGCCCGCGCCGATGGCCATGACCGTCTTGAAGGCGTTCTCGGAGGGCACGGAGACGGCGCCGAAGGAGACCGTCATCTGCGCGAGGACGACACCGGCGATCGCGCTGGCGAACGACGTACCGATGGACCGCATCAGCGCGTTGAGGCTGTTGGCCGCGGCCGTCTCGGACGCGGGCACGGCGCCCATGATCAGGGCGGGCATGGCGCCGTAGGCGAAGCCGACCCCCGCGCCGATGATGCAGGAGACCAGGATCAGGTGCCACACCTGGGACATCAGCACGATGTTGAGCGCGTAGCCGACGGCGACGATGAGGGCGCCGGTCATCAGGGTGATCTTGGGGCCCTTGGTCCTGGTGATGTTGGCCGAGATCGGGGCCATGGCCATCATGACGAGGCCCTGCGGCGCCAGCACCAGCCCGACGGTCATCATCGACTTGCCCAGGCCGTAGCCGGTCAGCTCGGGGAGCTGGAGCAGCTGCGGGAGGACCAGGGACATCGCGAACATCGAGAAGCCGAGCGCGATCGAGGCGAGGTTGGTGAAGAGCACCTGTCGGCGGGCGGTGGTGCGCAGGTCCACCAGCGGCTGCGTGGTGCGCAGTTCGTAGAAGCCCCAGGCGACGAGGATGACGACGGCCGCGACGAGCAGGCCGATCACGGTGCCGCTCCCCCAGCCCCAGTCGCCGCCCTTGGAGATGGCCAGCAGCAGCGAGACGAGCCCGGCCGCCAGGCCGAGCGAGCCGACCAGGTCGAAGCGTCCGCCCGTGCGGACCTTGGACTCGGGGACGAGCACGGTGATGAGGAGGCCGGCGACGACGCCGAGGGCGGCGGAGACCCAGAACAGGACGTGCCAGTCGAAGTTGTCGGCGATGAACGCGGCGGCGGGCAGGCCGAGGGCGCCGCCGACTCCGAGCGAGGCGCTCATCAGCGCGGTCGACCCGGCGAGGCGCTCGGCGGGCAGCACGTCACGCATGATGCTGATACCCAGCGGGACGACGGCGGCGGCCAGGCCCTGCAGGACCCGCCCGACGATCATCGGGACCAGGGACTCGCTCAGCGCGCAGACGACGGAACCGGCCACCAGCAGGGCGACGCTGATCAGCAGCATCCGGCGCTTGCCGTACATGTCACCGATCCGGCCCGCGACCGGGGTGGCGACGGAGGCGGCGAGCAGCGTGGCGGTGACGGCCCAGATCGCGTTCGACGGAGAGGCGTCGAGGTACTTCGGCAGCTCCGGGACGATCGGGATGACCAGGGTCTGCATCAAGGACACGACGATCCCGGCGAAGGCCAGGACCGCCACCACGGCGTTCGACCTCGGCGGGGCGGATCCCCCCGGAACGGGTCGGGCAAGAGTGTCGGACATGGAAATTCCTCCGTGAGGGGACATCAGACGTACTTGACTTACGCAACCATATTCCAATTGATTGACTTAAGCAACTTTACCTTCCCGTAACCCGGCGGCCCCCCGGACGCCTTTAGGCTTGGCCGCATGCCCAAACGGCCGCCCGCAGCGGCATCGTCGCCCGTCGGCCCGGACACCCCCGGGCGGACAGCCGCGTCGAGGCGTGCGGACGCGTCGGGGCTTACGGACACGTCGGGACGTACGGACGTGCCGGGGCTTACGGACGTGTCGGGGCTTACGGACACGTCGAGTCGTGCGGACGCCCCCGGGCGGACAGCCGCGCCAGGAGTCCGGCCGCACATCCTGGCCGTCACCGCCGATCCCGGCATCACCGAACTGCTCGCCCGCACCCTGGAGTGGTCGGGCTACCGCGTCACGACGGAGCACAGCGGCGCCGACGGCATACTCCGGTTCAGCCAGCACCCCTTCGACCTGGTGATCTGGGACGCCGGCCTGCCGGACCTCACCGACTTCGCCCGGGGCCGCCGCGTCACCCCCGCCGACCGTCCCCCGCTGCTGTTCCTGGCCGAGTGGGACAGCCTCGACCGCCTCGCCCCCGAGCTGCACCCGGGGACCGAGGACTACGTCACCAAGCCCGTACGGATCGCCGAGGTCCTCGCCAGGACCAGGGCCCTGTTGCGCGACCGGCACCCCGAGCGGGACGAGGCCGTGCCCCGCTACGCCGATCTGGTGCTCGACGACACCACCTGCCGGGCGCGGCGCGGGGACAGGGCGCTCGGCCTGACCCCGGCCGAGTACCGGCTGCTGCGCCATCTGATGGCGAACGCGGAGCGCGTGCTGTCCAAGGAGCAGATCAGCCGACACGTCTGGGGCGAGTTCCGCGCCCGGCACTCGATCGAGAAGACTCGTGGGCCGACTGCGGCACAAGGTGGACCTGGACGTGGCCAGGACAGCGGCCGGGACCGCGGTCGGGATCGCGGCCTCGGAGCGGGCCGAGCCCGTACTGATCCACACCCACCGGGGCTTCGGCTACCGGCTCGGCAGCTCCGAGCGCTGAGACCGTACGGCCTGGGGCCCCTGGAGCGGTCACCGCACCACGGCCCCAGGCGCATACCGGAAAAGCCCCGCCCAGCATGCCCCTGGGCCCGGCTCTCGGTCCGGCTCTCGGACCGGCTCTCGGACCGGCTCTCGGACCGGCTCGGCGAGGGCCTCTCCCCGCTCTAAGCCCTGCCGGTGCCAGCGGATCCAGCCCGCCTGTCCGCCGTCGACGAGGAGGTCGGTGCCGGTCACATAGAGCGACTGGGGGCCGGTCAGGAACGCCACGGCGTCGGCGATCTCGCCGGGCGTTCCGGTGCGGCCCACGCCGCACGCGTCGAGCATCTTCATCATGTGTCCCTCAGGATCCGAGTCGGCCTCGGCCTTCGACATCGCGGTGGAGATGACGCCAGGGCTGACGGTGTTGATCCGGGCGCCGCGCAGGTTCCAGGCGAGCGCCGCCGCCTGCACCCGTACGTGGTTGGCGCGCTTGGCCAGGATGTACGCGGACATCGCGTCGTCCCCGACGGCGGCGACCGCGTCCAGCGCGAGCAACTCCTCGGCGGGAGCGGTCGCGAGGGCCGCCTCGTCCTCGCGGCTCAGTGAGGCGTAGTGCCCGGCCATGCTGGCGACGCAGACCAGCGAGGTGCCCCGGACGGCGACCTCCTCGAACGCCTCGATGACGTGGACGGTGCCGAGCAGGTCGACATCGAAGATCGTGCGCGCCGACGCCGTGGCCGCCGCGACGCCCGCGGTGTGCACGACGGCGACCAGCCGACCCGCGTCCGCCGCGGTCCGCGCGAGCGCCTCGACCGACGCGCGCTCCGACACATCGGTCACCACGCCGCGTACGGCGTATCCCTCGACGCTCAACGACTCGACGGCACGGTCGAGTTGACGCTGTGAGGCGTCGGCGAGGAGCAGCGTCCGCCCGCTGCCGAGCCGCCGGGCGATGGCCGTTCCCATCCCGCCCGCGCCGGTGACCACCACCACGTCGGGCGCGTCGGCCGTTCCGTCCTGCGTACGGTCCGTACGGTTGTGCATGAGCAACCTCCTTGTTGTCCAGTGGAGTTCGCCGGTCCGGAAGCGGTCTGGCGAACGGCGACCGCGCGTCAGGCCGACTCGGCGGCCGGCACCGTCTCCTCCCAGGTGGAGCCGGTCGCGATGGACTGGCGCCACCGCCGGATCGCCTTGGGCGGCATCCCGACCGCCAGGACCCCGGTCACCCGGTCGCCGGTGCGGTACACGGCGACGAACCGGCGTCGCGCCAACTCGCCTTCCACCACGGCCACTTCGTCGTGGCCGCGCAGATAGCCGTACGCCTGGATCCTCATGTCGTACTGGTCGGACCAGAAGTACGGCACCGGCGCGAACGGCTTGCCCTCCCCCGGGTGCAGGAGGTTGCGCGCGGCGGCCATGCCCTGCTCCGCCGCGTGCGTACGGTGCTCGATCCGCATCTCGGTGCCGAACAGCGGGTTGTACCAGCGGGCCACGTCGCCCGCGCCGTACACCCCCGGTCCCGCGGCGCAGTACGCGTCGCAGACCAGCCCGTCCCCCACCGTCAGCCCGCTGTCCGCGAGCCACTCGGTGTTGGGGTGCGACCCGATGGCGACCAGGACGTCCTCGGCCTCGATCAGGGTGCCGTCCGCGAGCCGTACGCCGCCCTCGGTCACCTCCGCCACCGCGACCCCGGTGCGCAGGTCGACGCCGTGCTCCAGATGGGCCCGGGACAGCACGTCGCCGACCTCGGCGCCGACCGCGTGGGCCAGCGGTACGGGGGCGGGCTCGATCAGCGTCACCCGGGCGCCCAGCCCCGCCGCCACCGCGGCGGCCTCCGCGCCGAGGAACCCGGCGCCCACCACGGCCAGCCGCCGCCCCGCGCCCAGCCGGTGCCGCAGCGCCAAAGCGTCGTCCACGGTGCGCAGTACGTGCTGCGGGCCCTCGCCCGGCAGCCGGCGCGGCCGGACCCCGGTGGCGACGATCAGCCCGTCATACGCCACCCGCTCCCCGTCCGCCAGCAGCACCGTACGGTCCGCCGTGTCGAGCCCGGTCGCCGCGGCGCCCAGCCGCAGATCGAGGCCGAGGGCATCGAGGTCGGCGTAGGGGCGCAGCGGCAGCCGCTTGGGGTTCCACTCGCCCGACAGGATCTGCTTGGACAGCGGGGGCCGGTCGTACGGGGCGTGCGGCTCGTCGCCGACCAGGCTGATCGCCCCCTCGTACCCCTCCCGGCGCAGCGTCTCGACGGCGGCGAGTCCGGCCGCCGAGGCGCCGACCACGACGACGCGGCTCATCGGTCCGCTCGCCGCCTCGTCGCTCGCCGCCTCGTCGCTCGTCGCCTCGCCGCTCGCTGCTCCGCTCACTGCTCCACCAGCCTGAGCGCGGCGGCCGGGCAGATCGCCACGGCTTCCCGTACCCCGTCGAGAAGGCTCTCGTCGGGGTGTTCCTCCAGCAGGATCGCGACGCCGTCGTCATCGCGCTGGTCGAACACCTCGGGTGAAGCCATCACACACTGCCCCGCCGCGACGCACTTCGGCTCGTCCAGTTCCACACGCATGGGTGTCTCCACTTCACTTCGTCCGTGCGGGCCGGGTCACCAGGAGATGGGCAGGCTGTGGACGCCGTAGGTCGTCCCGACGTGGTCGAACTCCAGGTCGGCGAGGTCTGCGGCCAGCCGCATCGTGGGGATGCGGCGGTAGAGGGTGCTGTACACGACCTGGAGTTCCAGCCGGGCCAGGTTCTGACCGAGGCACTGGTGCGGCCCGTACCCGAACGCCTGGTGCTGGCGTGCCGGGCGGGTGACGTCGAGGTGCTGGGACTCGGAGAACGCCTCGGGGTCCCAGTTCGCGGCGTGCAGGTCGAAGATGATGCCGTCGCCCGCCTTGATGACGGTGCCGCCGATCTCGATGTCCTCCTTGGCGACCCGCCGTACACCGGTCTGCACGATCGACAGGTAGCGCAGCACCTCGTCGACCGCGTTGGCGATCAGCTTCGGGTCGTCGCTCTCCCGTACCAGCGCGAGCTGATCGGGGTGCTGGAGGAGCGCCAGGGTGCCCAGGCTGATCATGGTGGCGGTGGTCTCGTGACCGGCGATCAACATCGCCACGCCCATGTGGACGGCCTCGGTCCTGGACATCTCACCGGCCGTGACGCGCCCGGCCATCTCCGAGAGGATGTCGTCGCCGGGGCTGGTCAGCTTCTCGCCGAGCAGATCGTCCAGGTACGCGGCGAGCGCGCCGCTGACCCGCCGGGCCTCCTCCGGGGGCACACTGCCGTCGAGGACGGTGCTGCTGCTCGTCTGGAAGAAGTCGTGATCCTTGTACGGCACACCGAGCAGCTGCGCGATCACCAGCGACGGCAGCGGCAGCGCGAACGCCTTCAGCAGGTCCACCGGGTTGGGGCCGTCCAGCATGTCGTCGATCAGACCGTCGACGATCTTCTGGATCGGCTCGCGCATCTTCTCGATCCGCTTGACCACGAACGGCCCGTTGACGGTGCGCCGCAGCCGGGTGTGCTCGGGCGCGTCCGTGTTCGTGATCATGCGCGGCGACACCGGCGCGATCTGCGCGCGGTGCGCGTTGACGTACGGGAAGCCCGGGTCGAGGTCGTCGTCGCTGACCCTGGAGTCGGTCAGCAGCGTGCGCTGGTCGGCGTGGCGGGTGATCAGCCAGGGCGTGGCGCCGTTCCAGATCCGTACCCGGGAGATCGGGTTCTCGGAGCGCAGCTGCTGCGCGGCCGGTGCGGGAGCCAACGGGCACCCCGCCTCCCGCTCCATCGGATACAACGGCAGCGATTCGCCCGCGCCACCCACGGGGCAGGTCAGCGTGTCGGTCATGGCGTCTCCTCGGTGCTGTGGGGGATCGAAGGACTCGACTGGTCACCACAGAAGCGGAGCGGGCTGACGCTTTCCGGCCGGTTCGCTGACATCTCCCGGACGTGACGCACGTCACGCACCACGGCCAGGGTGACGGTACCGGGCGCTAGCTAGGACCTCTTGGCGCCGGGGGGAGGCGGGGGCGGGGGAAGAGGCGAGGGAAGAGGCGGAGGAAGGCGGAGGAAGGCGGAGGAAGGCGGAGGAAGGCGGAGGCGGAGGAGTACGGCGTTCGGTCCGACGTGTGGGTGGGTGCGCACACTTTGTGTGGGGTGGCCCGGCTCCGGCTCGGCGGCTGACCGTCCACTGTGTGCTGGGACTCATGCCCCGCTGGTCACCACCCGCTGTGTTCTGCGGGTCAGTACCAAGAGGTAAGCGAGCTGAACCAGCACCATTCATGACGAGTGGGGGCCGCCCCTCTCGCTTTGAGTTTCGCGCCTCCGGGC
>NZ_QQNA01000268.1:0-199 GCF_003346515.1 Streptomyces corynorhini | reverse complement strand
GAGGGGCGGCCCGGGGGAAGGGGTCCCAGGACAGGCAGGATCGTTGCCCGGCCCGGCTGCTGGCCGCCGGGCCGGTTCGCCCTGCGGGGCACGCGGTCTCTGCATGGGGTGGTGGCGCGCTTCGTCAAGCGTCCGCCGACCGGATGCTAGTGGGGATTCATGCCCCGCTGGTCACCACCCGCTGCGTTCTGCGGGTCAG
>NZ_QQNA01000267.1 GCF_003346515.1 Streptomyces corynorhini | reverse complement strand
AGGGTGGATTTGCCGCAGCCGGAGGGGCCGAGCAGTCCCGTGATCCGGCCGGACGGTACGGAGAAGTCGAGGCCGCGCAGGACGGGGTGGTCGCCCCTCCTGACGGTGAGGCCGCGGGCGTGGACGGCCGCTGTCGCCAAATTCATCATGTGATGAATAATGCGCGCACCGCAGCGCCTCCGTCAAGCGTCGATACCCGCCCCGACGCGCGGAGGACCGCCCGGGTCCTCCCCTGGCGGTCCTCTGCGCCGGTCCTCACCGGCAGCGGTCCTCTGCGGCGGTCCTCACTGGCAGCGGTCCCCTGCGGCGGTCCTCACCGAGAGCGGTCCCCTGCGGCGGTCCGCACTGACAGCTGATCAGCTTCCGTTGACGACGGCTGTCAGATCGACCACGTACGCCTCCTCCAGGGTTCCGTCCGGGAAGCGCGCGAGCAGCTCGGCCCGCTCGGTGGCGAGGAAGGCTTCGGAGTCCCGCTCGTCCCGCATCTGGAAGAGCGAGTGGCTGCCGAGATTGGCGAGGTGCGCGTCGACGGTGACGCGGCGGGTCCAGGGCACCCGGCGTGCCACGGACTCCAGCGACGCGGGCAGCCCGTCGTCCCGGCCGTGGGCGCTGTGCGCGCCGTGCGCGCTGTCCCCCGCCCATGCCTCGATCCGCGCGCCCTGCTCCGCGATCCAGGGGACCGAGCCGTCGGAGACGTTCCACCACAGGGCGAGCGTGCCGCCGGGACGCAGCACGCGCAGTGCCTCGGGCAGCGAGCGGGCCGGGTCGGTCCAGTGCCAGGACTGGGCGTACGTGATGAGGTCGGCGCGGCCGTCGGCGATCGGCAGGGCGTCGCCGAACGCCCGGACGAGCGGGACGCCCGGGAGCGTCCTGCGCAGTCGGTCCGCCATGCTGGGGCCCGGTTCCACGGCGGTGACCAGGGCGCCGCGTTCCCGCAGCGAGCGCGTGGCGATACCGGTGCCCGCGCCGACGTCGACGACGCGGGCGCCCCGGAGGGGGCGGCCGGCCAGTTCCTCGACGGTGTCGAAGAGCGCGGGCGGATAACCGGGGCGGGCGGTGTCGTACTGGTCGGCCACGGCGTCGAAGGAGAGCGCGCGAAGAGTCATGTCTCCCATGCTGCGCCCATGTGCCGGTCCCCGGCACGGATCTCCACGGATCTCCACAGGTCCCCGGCATGGATCTCCGCAGGACTCCGCTGGTCTCGGCAGGTCTCCGCAGGTCTCCGCAGGTCTCCGCAGGACTCCGTTGGTCTCGGTAGGTCTCCGCAGGACTCCGTTGGTCTCGGTAGGTCTCCGCAGGACTCCGCAGGACTCCGTTGGTCTCGGTAGGTCTCCGCAGGTCTTGCCCGGTCTCCGCGCTATCCGCGCTCGGACTTGGCGCCCTCGGGTCCCCGGCGCGCGGCCGGGTTGCCCGTGCGGGCGGCGCGGCGGCGCTCGTACTGGGCGACGGCCGCCTCGTGCTCCCGGCGGCGCAGGCCCTCCCCCGGGGCCTCGGACAGCGAGCGCAGGAAGTAGGCGATCAGTGAGCCGATGAAGCCGATCGTCTTCAGCCCGCGCAGCGACTCCTCGCGGGCCGGATCGGCCGGGCGGCGGCCGAACCCCTCCCATGTCCTGCGGAACGCGACCGCGCCGCACACCGCGAACACCACCACGACCAGCGCTCCGACGAAGGACCCCACGGCGGCGATCTCCAGCCCCTCGTACGCGAGCCGGAACAGCAGACAAGCCGCGAAAGCCGTGGTGAGCGAGCCGATCGCGACCGCGACGCGCCGCGCCGCGTACCCCCCGTCGTGGCCGACCCAGGTGGTACCGAAGAAGCGGATGGCCTCCGGTTCCGGGCCGCGGCGGCCTTCACGGCCTTCGCGGCCTTCGCCCGGTACGGGTACCTGCTGACGCTGTGCGGGATGTTCGCTCACCGGGCGATTATCGCCCGGTGAGCGCGTTTCGTCACGATCGGCGCCGTGCGATCGGCGCCGTCACGACCGGTGCGGTGTCCGATCAGCCGCAGCGCACCGCGACGTAGCCGCTGCTGCCGGTGTAGACGTACGCGTCCGAGATGTACTCGCCGTTGGCGATGTTGTCCCAGATGCTCGTCGTGCCGTACGGGCCCGCGATGGACTCGCCAGGACGCTGGCAGTTGATCGGCACGCTCGCGCCGTACGCCAGGACGCGGACGAGCGCGTACTTGGTGCCGGGCCCGCTGCGGACGTTCACCCGGTAGTTCGGGTGCACGGCGTACCGCGTGGCCGCGATCGTGGCCTCGTTCGCGCTCGCGCTCTGTCTCTCAACCTCTTCTGTCGCCATTGGGTCCTCCCCCTTTGAAGGTGCCGCGGTCCCCTCACCGCGGGCGGATATCTCCGCGCCGCGCACGCTAGCAAGCCATGGCCTGATAGCACGCACCATCGACTAGGCTCCGTGCGTCGCGCTTGCGCACGAATTCATCGGGGGTGGGCGGTGCCACCACTGCGCAATACCGGGTCGGCCCCGGAAGCGGAGCGTCCGGATCGCGCCGGTAGCTACCTGCTCGAATCAGCCCTGGGGTCAGGCGGAATGGGCGTGGTCCATCTGGCCACCTCCGCTTCGGGGCTGCGCCTGGCCATCAAGGTCGTCCATGTCACTCACGCCTCGGATCCCGAGTTCAGGGCGCGGTTCCGCCAGGAGGTCGCCGCCGCGCGGCGGGTGAGCGGTGCCTTTACCGCGCCGGTCGTGGACGCCGATCCGGAGGCCGGACGGCCCTGGATGGCCACGCTGTTCATCGACGGCCCCACGCTGTCCGAGCGGGTGAAGCGGAACGGCCCGCTGGGCTACGGGGAACTCGTACGCCTCGGTGCGGGACTGGCCGAGGGGCTGCGGGACATCCACCGCGCCGGCGTGGTGCACCGCGATCTCAAGCCGAGCAACGTCCTGTTGGCGTCCGACGGCCCCAAGGTCATCGACTTCGGCATCTCCCGGCCCGTGGACAGCGACCTGCGCACGGAGACGGGCAAGCTGATCGGCACCCCGCCGTTCATGGCCCCCGAGCAGTTCCAGCGCCCGCGCGAAGTCGGCCCCGCCGCCGATGTGTTCGCCATGGGCGCGGTGCTGGTCCACGCGGCGACCGGGCGCGGGCCCTTCGACTCGGACAGCCCGTACATCGTCGCGTACCAGGTGGTGCACGACGAGCCGGATCTGACCGGGGTGCCCGAGGGGCTCGTACCGCTGATCACCCGCTGTCTGGAGAAGGACCCGGCGAACCGGCCGACGCCGGACGAGCTGATGGCCGCACTGCGGCCGGGAGATCTGGACGGCGCGGAGGCGGCGCGGGAGTGGGGCGCCGCTGCCGCCGGCCGGGCCCGGCGCGAGGGGACGAGTCCGCTCGTGCCCGCGCAGCGCCGCCCCGGCGCCGACGAGTCCCTGGCCCCGGCGCCCGTCGCCACCACCCACTCCCCTGCCGCCACCCGGCTGCGGACCCGGCTGCCGGGAACCGTCCGGTCCCCGGCAGCCGGGGACCGGAAGCGGCGGCGCCGGTGGACGGTGGCCGCGGTGGTGGCCGCGCTGGCCGTGCTCGGGGCGGCCGGTGTGGTGGTGGTACGGGGCACGGGCGACGGCACCGCGCCGTCCGCCCCCGCGCGGGCCGGCGCGGGCCGATCGCAGCCGGGCCGGGTGTTCCAGCCCTGGCGTACGAAGCTGCGCGCGGGGCTGCCGGTCTGCTCGACCGGCGGTACGGGCAGTGCTGCGGGTGGCGGTACGGGCGGCGGCGCCGGGGTGTACTGCGCCGCTCCCGGGGTCACCGCGGCCCGGCTCGACCCGGACGACGGCGAGATCCGCTGGAGCGTGCCGACCGCACGGGCGCCGAAGGGCGCGGCATCCGGCGACGAGGTGTCCGAGGACAGCGCCCCGCCCGTGTTCTCCGGCGGGCTGCTGCTGGTCGTCGAGCCCGCCGGATCCCGGCTGAGGGCGCTCGACCCGGCGTCGGGCGCCGAGCGCTGGGCGGTCGGCGTCGCCGCGTACGCGAACGTCCGCTACACGGCGGGTTCGGTGCTGCTCGTCTCGTACGACGGGACCGTGCGCGCGCTGGACAGCGCGACCGGGGCCGAGCGCTGGGAGCGGCGGCACGGCGGGACCGGCACAGTCTGGACGGCGGCCGTGGGCGGCGGCTCGGACGGCTCGGACGGCTCGGACGGCTCGGACGGCTCCCGAAGCGACGGCGCCAACGGGACCAACAGCACGAAAAGCGCCAACGGAAACGACTCTGCGGACGGCAGCTCCGAAGGTCCGCTGTTCGCCGCGACCCCGTCGGCCGACGGTACGGCGACCAGGATCAGCTCCGTCGACCCGGCCACCGGCCGACCGCGCTGGGAGAAGCGGCTGACGGGCTCGCTCACCCCGGCCGGTGCCACCTCGGACGCGCTCTTCCTGCTCTCCCGCGGCCTCGACGACCGCGTGGACGCCGTGGTGCGCGTCGACACGACGACCCGCGCCGTGCGCCGCGTGCCGCTGGGCGTGCCGGTGGAGCAGGCGCAGGCCACCGTGGACGGCGACACGGTCTACGTCATGGCGTACACGGGTTCGCTGCTCGCCGTGGACACCCGCGCGGGGAAGGCCGCAGGCGTGCGCTGGCGCCTGGAGACGACCGTCACCCGCGCCTCGCGCCCCACGGCCGCCGGGGGCCGGGTCTATCTGAGCGCCGGGGACGGACGGCTGCTCGCCGTGGACGGCACGCGCGGGAAGCTGCTGGGGCAGACGAAGCCCCGGATGGCGACGGGCTCCGACACGCTGATCCCCAGCCTGGCCGCGCCGGTCGCCCTGGCGGACACGGTGTTCGCGAGCGCGCCCGACGGGTCTGTCTTCGCCGTCGACGGCCGCGATCCGGCCGGCTGGTAGCTCCCGCGTCACCGATGGCGGTGGTCATGGCGGTGGCGGTGGCGGTGGCCCCGTACGCGGGCGGGCCCCCGGCGTACGCGATTCCCGTACGCCGGGGGCCCACCCGCGTCCCCGCTTCAGCCGCTCTCAGCCGAGCAGCGAAACGTCCCGGACCGCGCCCTTGTCCGCGCTCGTCGCCATCGCCGCGTACGCCCGCAGCGCCACCGAGACCTTGCGGTCGCGGGCGGCGGGGGCGTACACGCCGTTCAACGCCTCGCGGCGCGCCGCGAGTTCCTCGTCCGCGACCAGCAACTCGATCGAGCGGTTCGGGATGTCGATCCTGATCCGGTCGCCGTCGTGGACCAGCGCGATGGTGCCGCCCGAGGCCGCCTCCGGCGAGGCGTGCCCGATCGACAGGCCCGACGTACCGCCGGAGAAGCGGCCGTCCGTGACCAGCGCGCAGGACTTTCCGAGGCCCCGGCCCTTCAGGTACGAGGTCGGGTAGAGCATCTCCTGCATACCGGGACCGCCGCGCGGGCCCTCGTAGCGGATGACGATGACGTCGCCCTCGGTGATCTCCTTGCGGAGGATCTTCTCGACGGCGTCCTCCTGCGACTCGCAGACGACGGCGGGGCCCTCGAAGGTCCAGATGGACTCGTCGACACCCGCGGTCTTCACCACGCAGCCGTCCACGGCGAGGTTGCCCTTGAGGACCGCCAGACCGCCGTCCTTCGAGTAGGCGTGGGCGACATCGCGGACGCAGCCGCCGGCCGCGTCGGTGTCGAGCGTGTCCCACCGCTCGGACTGCGAGAACGCCTCGGCGGAGCGCACACAGCCGGGGGCCGCGTGCCACAGCTCGACGGCCTCCGCGGAGGGCGAGCCGCCGCGCACGTCCCAGGTCTCCAGCCAGTCCTTGATGCTCGGCGAGTGGACGGTGTGCACGTCCTCGTTGAGCAGGCCGCCCCGGTACAGCTCACCGAGGATGGCGGGGATGCCGCCGGCCCGGTGGATGTCCTCCATGTAGTACGTGCCGCCGGGGGCGACGTTCGGCGCGACCTTGGCCAGGCAGGGCACCCGGCGCGAGACGGCGTCGATGTCGGCGAGATCGTAGTCCAGCTCGGCCTCCTGGGCGGCGGCGAGCAGGTGGAGGATGGTGTTCGTGGAGCCGCCCATGGCGATGTCGAGCGCCATGGCGTTCTCGAAGGCGGCCCGGGTGGCGATGTTGCGCGGCAGGACCGACGCGTCGTCCTGCTCGTAGTGGCGCTTGGTGATCTCGACGACCGTCCGGCCCGCATTCTCGTACAGCGCCTTGCGGGAGGTGTGGGTGGCGAGCACCGAACCATTGCCGGGGAGGGACAGGCCCATGGCCTCGGTCAGGCAGTTCATCGAGTTGGCGGTGAACATCCCGGAACAGGAACCGCAGGTCGGACAGGCATTCTCCTCGATGCGGAGGATGTCCTCGTCCGAGATCGACTCGTCGACCGCGTCCGAGATCGCGTTGACCAGGTCGAGTTTTCGGACCGTGCCGTCCACGAGGGTGGCCTTGCCCGCCTCCATCGGCCCGCCCGAGACGAAGACCGTGGGGATGTTGAGGCGCAGCGCGGCCATCAGCATGCCCGGGGTGATCTTGTCGCAGTTGGAGATGCAGATCAGCGCGTCCGCGCAGTGCGCCTCGACCATGTACTCGACGGAGTCGGCGATCAGGTCGCGCGACGGCAGGGAGTAGAGCATGCCGCCGTGGCCCATCGCGATGCCGTCGTCCACGGCGATCGTGTTGAACTCGCGCGGCACGGCGCCCGCGGCCTTGATCGCGTCGGAGACGATCCGGCCGACCGGCGCGAGGTGGGTGTGGCCGGGCACGAACTCGGTGAAGGAGTTGGCCACCGCGACGATCGGCTTGCCGATGTCCGCGCTCGCTACGCCCGACGCTCGCATAAGGGCGCGTGCGCCCGCCATATTGCGGCCGTGGGTGACAGTGCGGGACCTCAGCTCGGGCATCGCCGTTCGCTCCTTCAACAGATCCTTCGGCAGAAAAGACTCTTTACGAGCGTACGCCTCGGCTCCAAGATCTGGACACGCTGTCCGGAATGCGGGATGCGCGTTTCAGCTCTCGGTCAGATAGCGCTGGAGGGTGGGCGCGACCATGGCGATGATCTCCTCGGGGTCCACGGACGCCAGCGGTTCCGCTTTGATCACGTACCGGAGGAACGCCGTCCCGATCATGTGGGAGGCGGCCAGCTCGGCGCGGAACTGCGGGTTCGGTACGTCCAGCTCCTTGGCGAGGCGGGACAGGAGCCTGCGCAGGACGAAGGTCCGCAGCGCCGTCGCCGCGGCCTCGTGGGTCAGCGCGGAGCGGATGACCGCCAGCAGCGGGGCCCTGGTCACCGGGTTCTCCCAGACGCCGAGGAAGTGACGGGCGAGCTGCTCGCCGATCTCTCCGCGGTCGCCCGCCAGCACCTCGTCGACCATCAGGGCGGGCTCGAAGGAGATCTCGATGGCCGAGGCGAAAACCTCGTCCTTGGTACCGAAGTAGTGGTGCACGAGCGCGGGATCGACGCCCGCGGCCCTGGCGATGCCCCGGACGGAGGTCTTGTCGTAGCCGCGCTCGGCGAATTCCTTGCGGGCCGACTCCAGGATCTTCTGCTGGGCACCGGGGCCCTCGTCGGCGTCCTTGCGCGCGGGGCGACCGCGGCGGCGCGGGGTCTGGGCGGTCATGACGGCTCGGAGGTCCGCGGCGGACGCGGACGCCGGGGGCGGCGGGGGGCCCGCGAGGCCCTGGGCGGTGAGCGCGGGGACGGACGCGAGCGCGAAGGAGGAGAAGGCGGCACGGATCCCGTGGCGGCGGCGCAGGATCGTGATCCAGGACAGCCCGGACTGGAACGCCTGCAGGCAGAGCCTCGCGAAGAGGGCGTCGTCGCCGTGGACCGGGCGCCCACACTCCTCGTCGTGGTAGGCGAGATAG
>NZ_QQNA01000266.1 GCF_003346515.1 Streptomyces corynorhini | reverse complement strand
CACCGGCTCCGTACCGCGCTCCGTACCGCGCCACGACCGGGTCGCGGTGGGGGCGCTGCGGGGTTCCGGGCGGGGGTGGGCCCGGGTGGCGCACGGACGCCCTGCTAGCCTGGGTGGCGTAATTTCGACGTCCTTTAAGATCCGTCCCGTGAGGCGGAGAAGGAGGTCCGTTTCGTATGGACACCAGCCCCACCAGTGAGAGCGGCGCCCGCGCCGTCCTGGAAGCCCCCGACATCGCCCGGGTGCTGACCCGTATCGCCCACGAGATCGTCGAACGCGCCAAGGGCGCCGACGACG
This sequence comes from Streptomyces corynorhini, assembly GCF_003346515.1. GTDB lineage: Bacteria > Actinomycetota > Actinomycetes > Streptomycetales > Streptomycetaceae > Streptomyces > Streptomyces corynorhini. The sequence goes on along the minus strand of NZ_QQNA01000266.1, from coordinate 8,011 downwards.
TGACGCTCCTCGGCATTCCGACCCGGGGCGTCTTCCTGGCCCGGCGACTGGCCGAAAAGCTCGCCGAGATCACCGGCCGCTCCGTGCCCGTCGGCTCGCTCGACATCACGATGTACCGCGACGACCTGCGGCTGCGGCCCGCCCGCGCGCTGGCCCGCACCGACATCCCGGGCGACGGCGTCGACGGACGCCTCGTCGTCCTCGTGGACGACGTCCTCTTCTCCGGCCGCACCATCCGTGCCGCGCTCGACGCCCTCGGCGACATCGGGCGCCCCCGGGCCGTCCAGCTGGCCGTCCTCGTCGACCGGGGCCACCGCGAGCTGCCGATCCGCGCGGACTACGTCGGCAAGAACCTCCCGACGTCGCTGCGGGAGACGGTGCGCGTCCAGCTCGCCGAGGAGGACGGCCGGGACACCGTGCTGCTCGGCCTCAAGCCGCCCGCCGGCCCCGGCGAGCAGTAGCGCGCGCCCACCGTCCCCGCACGCCTCCGTCCCGTACGGACGCGTCCGCGCGCCGTCCTGCCCACGGACGGGTGCGCGTCTTCGCACGCCCGCACACCCCAGACAACCGGAGCGCTCTCCAGATGCTGCGTCTTCCAGGGGCAAGCCCCCGCACGCCCGGCCATCTCATCTCCGCAGGCGACCTCAGCCGCGAGGAGGCCGTACTGATCCTCGACACCGCCGAGGAGATGGCCCGGGTCGCCGACCGGCCCATCAAGAAGCTGCCCACCCTGCGCGGCCGCACCGTCGTGAACCTCTTCTTCGAGGACTCGACCCGGACCCGGATCTCCTTCGAGGCCGCCGCCAAGCGGCTGTCGGCCGATGTGATCAATTTCTCGGCGAAGGGCTCGTCCGTCTCCAAGGGAGAGTCCCTCAAGGACACCGCGCTGACGCTGGAGGCCATGGGCGCCGACGCGGTCGTCATCCGCCACCCCGCCTCGGGCGCCCCCTACCGGCTCGCCACCTCCGGCTGGATCGAAGGAGCCGTCGTCAACGCGGGCGACGGCACCCACGAACACCCCACCCAGGCCCTGCTGGACGCCTTCACCCTGCGCCGCCGACTGGTCGGCGCCGACGCGGGCCTCGGCCGCGACCTCGAAGGGCGGCGCGTCACGATCGTCGGCGACGTACTGCACAGCCGGGTCGCCCGCTCCAACGTCCTGCTGCTGCACACGCTCGGCGCCCGGGTGACGCTGGTCGCCCCGCCCACCCTCGTACCGATCGGCGTCGAGCACTGGCCGTGCGAGGTCTCGTACGACCTGGACCGGGTGCTGCCCGCGTCCGACGCCGTGATGATGCTGCGCGTCCAGCGCGAACGGATGAACGCCGCGTTCTTCCCCACCGAGCGCGAGTACGCGCGCCGCTACGGCCTGGACGGCGACCGGATGCGGCGGATGCCCGGCACCTCGGTCGTCATGCACCCCGGACCGATGAACCGCGGCATGGAGATCACCGCGGAGGTCGCGGACTCCGACCGCTGCACCGCCGTCGAGCAGGTCGCCAACGGAGTCTCGATCCGGATGGCCGTGCTCTATCTGCTGCTCGGCGGCAACGAGCCCGCCGTCACCACGTCCCGCACCGAAGCCCGCACCGAGGAGACCAAGTAATCATGAGCAAGACTCTTGTCAGGGGCGCGCGGATCCTCGGCGGCGAGGTACGGGACGTCCTGATCGACGGCGAGACCATCGAGGCCGTCGGCAGCGGGCTGGACGCCGCCGGCGCCACCGTCGTCGAGGCCGTGGGCCAGATCCTGCTGCCCGGTCTTGTCGACCTCCACACCCATCTGCGCGAGCCGGGCCGCGAGGACTCCGAGACCGTGCTGACCGGCACCAAGGCCGCCGCCGTGGGCGGCTTCACCGCCGTCCACGCCATGGCCAACACCTTCCCCGTCGCGGACACCGCCGGGGTCGTCGAGCAGGTCTGGCGGCTGGGCCGCGAGTCCGGCTACTGCGACGTGCAGCCGGTCGGCGCCGTCACCGTCGGCCTGGAGGGCAAGCACCTCGCCGAACTCGGCGCCATGCACGACTCCGCCGCGGGCGTCCGGGTCTTCTCCGACGACGGCAAGTGCGTGGACGACGCGGTGATCATGCGCAGGGCGCTGGAGTACGTCAAGGCGTTCGACGGCGTCATCGCCCAGCACGCCCAGGAGCCCCGGCTCACCGAGGGCGCCCAGATGAACGAGGGCGTCGTCTCCGCCGAACTCGGGCTCGGCGGCTGGCCCGCCGTGGCCGAGGAGTCGATCATCGCGCGCGACGTCCTGCTCGCCGCGCACGTCGGCTCCCGGGTGCACATCTGCCACCTCTCCACCGCCGGCTCGGTCGAGCTGGTGCGCTGGGCCAAGTCCAAGGGGTGGAACGTCACCGCCGAGGTCACCCCGCACCACCTGCTGCTCACGGACGAACTCGTACGGTCGTACAACCCCGTCTACAAGGTGAACCCGCCGCTGCGCACCGAGGCTGACGTCCTCGCCCTGCGCGCCGCCCTCGCGGACGGCACGATCGACTGCGTCGCCACCGACCACGCCCCCCACCCGCACGAGGACAAGGACTGCGAGTGGGCCGCCGCCGCCATGGGCATGGTGGGGCTGGAGACCGCCCTGTCGGTGGTCCAGGAGACGATGGTGGAGACCGGGCTGCTCGACTGGGCCGGGGTCGCCGACCGGATGTCGCTGCGTCCGGCGCGCATCGGCCGGCTCGAAGGCCACGGCCGTCCCGTCTCGGCAGGCGAGCCCGCCAACCTGACCCTGGTCGATCCGGCATACCGTGGAGCGGTGGACCCCGCGGGCTTCGCCTCCCGCAGCCGCAACACCCCCTACGAGGGCCGCGAGCTGCCGGGACGCGTGACCCACACCTTCCTCCGGGGCCGCGCCACGGTCGTCGACGGGAATCTGGCGTGACAGGCATGACAAGCGTGACCAGTGCGAAGCTCCTCCTGCCCCTGGCCGCCGAGCGGAAATCGGCGGACGTGACCGACTGGGCCGCCCGCATCGGCTGGGTCGTCGGTCTGCTGCTCTTCATCGCGCTCGTGTACTGGCTGATGCGCCAGGGCTGGAAATGGCGCGGCAGCCTCCAGTCCGACCTGCCCGCGCCGCCCACCGCCCCGGAGGACCCGGGCGAGGCCCGCCTCCGTACGGAGGGCCGCTACCACGGCTCCACGACCGCAGGGCAGTGGCTGGACCGGATCGTCGCCCACGGCCTCGGCTCCCGCAGCCGCGTCGAGCTGACACTCACCGACGCCGGCCTGGACGTCGTACGGCCCGGCGCGAACGACTTCTTCATCCCCGCGGACCGGCTGCGCGAGGCCAGGCTCGACAAGGGCATCGCCGGGAAGGTGCTCGCCGAGGGCGGTCTGCTGGTCGTCACCTGGCAGCTCGGCGACACGCTGATCGACTCCGGCTTCCGCTCCGAGCGGTCGGCCGAACACGCCGCCTGGGTCGAGGCCATCAACTCCATGAACCACTTGATCACCACGGAAGGCCCCGCACGATGACCACCTCGCCCCGTGCAACCGGCCGCGACACCGCCCGAGACAAGGCGTCTCCCGCCGTACTCGTCCTGGAGGACGGCCGCAGCTTCCGCGGCCGCGCCTACGGGGCCGTGGGGGAGACCTTCGGAGAGGCGGTGTTCTCCACCGGCATGACCGGCTACCAGGAGACCCTGACCGACCCGTCCTACCACCGGCAGGTCGTCGTGATGACCGCCCCGCACATCGGCAACACCGGAGTCAACGACGAGGACGCCGAGTCGCGGCGCATCTGGGTCTCCGGCTATGTCGTACGCGACCCCGCGCGCACCCCGTCCAACTGGCGCTCGCGCCGCTCCCTCGACGACGAGCTGACCGCCCAGGGCGTCGTCGGCATCAGCGGCGTCGACACCCGCGCCCTCACCCGCCATCTGCGCGAGCGCGGCGCGATGCGCGTCGGGATCTTCTCCGGCCCGTCCCTGGCGGACGAGGCGACGCTGCTCGCCCGCGTCCAGCGGGCGCCCCAGATGACCGGCGCCGACCTCTCCGCCGAGGTCTCCGCCACCGAGGCGTACACCGTCCCCGCCATCGGCGGGAAGCGCTTCACCGTCGCCGCCCTCGACCTCGGCATCAAGGGCATGACCCCGCACCGGATGGCCGAGCGCGGCATCGAGGTGCACGTCCTGCCCGCCACCGCCACCCTGGACGAGGTGTACGCCACCGCGCCCGACGGCGTCTTCCTCTCCAACGGCCCCGGCGACCCGGCCACCGCCGACCTCACCGTCGTCAAGGGCGTCCTGGAGCGCGGCACCCCGCTCTTCGGGATCTGCTTCGGCAACCAGCTCCTCGGCCGCGCGCTCGGCTTCGGCACGTACAAGCTGAAGTACGGCCACCGCGGCATCAACCAGCCCGTCCAGGACCGCACCACGGGCAAGGTCGAGGTCACCGCGCACAACCACGGCTTCGCCGTCGACGCGCCCCTCGACCGGGTCTCCGACACCCCCTACGGCCGCGCCGAGGTCTCCCACGTCTGTCTCAACGACAACGTGGTCGAGGGGCTCAGGCTGCTCGACCGGCCGGTCTTCAGCGTCCAGTACCACCCCGAGGCAGCCGCGGGTCCGCACGACGCCGCGTACCTGTTCGACCGCTTCGTACAGCTCATGGAGGGCCAGCGTGCCTAAGCGCTCCGATATCCAGTCCGTCCTGGTCATCGGTTCAGGACCGATCGTCATCGGCCAGGCCGCTGAGTTCGACTACTCCGGTACCCAGGCGTGCCGCGTCCTCAAGTCCGAGGGCCTGCGCGTCATCCTGGTCAACTCCAACCCCGCCACGATCATGACGGACCCGGAGATCGCCGACGCCACCTACGTCGAGCCGATCACCCCCGAGTTCGTCGAGAAGATCATCGCCAAGGAGCGCCCCGACGCGCTGCTGCCCACCCTCGGCGGCCAGACCGCGCTCAACACCGCGATCTCGCTGCACGACGCGGGCACCCTCGACAAGTACGGCGTCGAGCTGATCGGCGCCAACGTCGAGGCGATCAACAAGGGCGAGGACCGCGACCTCTTCAAGAACGTCGTCAGCGCCGTCAAGGAGAAGATCGGGCACGGCGAGTCCGCGCGCTCGGTCATCTGCCACACCATGGACGACGTCATCGGCGGGGTCGAGACCCTCGGCGGCTACCCCGTCGTCGTCCGCCCCTCCTTCACCATGGGCGGCGCCGGCTCCGGCTTCGCGCACAACGAGGAGGACCTGCGCCGGATCGCCGGACAGGGCCTGATGCTCTCCCCGACCACCGAGGTGCTCCTGGAGGAGTCCATCCTCGGCTGGAAGGAGTACGAGCTGGAGCTGATGCGCGACAAGCACGACAACGTCGTGGTCGTCTGCTCCATCGAGAACTTCGACCCGATGGGCGTGCACACCGGCGACTCCATCACCGTCGCCCCCGCGATGACGCTCACCGACCGCGAGTACCAGATCCTGCGGGACGTCGGCATCGCCGTCATCCGCGAGGTCGGCGTGGACACCGGCGGCTGCAACATCCAGTTCGCGATCGACCCCGACGACGGCCGGGTCATCGTCATCGAGATGAACCCGCGCGTCTCGCGCTCCTCCGCGCTCGCCTCCAAGGCCACCGGCTTCCCGATCGCCAAGATCGCCGCCCGGCTCGCCATCGGCTACACGCTGGACGAGATCCCCAACGACATCACCGAGAAGACCCCGGCGTCCTTCGAGCCCACCCTCGACTACGTCGTCGTCAAGGTGCCGCGCTTCGCCTTCGAGAAGTTCCCGGCCGCCGACGCCAGCCTCACCACCACCATGAAGTCGGTCGGCGAGGCCATGGCCATCGGCCGCAACTTCACCGAGGCGCTCCAGAAGGCGCTGCGCTCCCTGGAGAAGGCCGGCAGCCAGTTCGACTTCTCCGGGGCCCCGGGGGACCCGGCCGCGCTGCTGGAGACCGCCGAGGTCCCCACGGACGGCCGGATCAACACGGTCATGCGGGCGATCCACGCCGGAGCCACCCCCGAGGAGGTCTTCGAGGCCACGAAGATCGACCCCTGGTTCGTCGACCAGCTCTTCCTGATCAAGGAGTACGCGGACGAGCTGGCCGCCGCCCCGAAGCTCGACCCCGAGCTGCTCGCCGAGGCCAAGCGCCACGGCTTCTCCGACGCCCAGATCGCCGGGATCCGCGGGCTGCGCGAGGACGTCGTCCGGGAGGTCAGGCACGCGCTCGGCATCCGTCCCGTCTACAAGACGGTGGACACCTGCGCCGCCGAGTTCGCCGCCAGGACCCCGTACTTCTACTCCTCGTACGACGAGGAGAGCGAGGTCGCGCCGCGCGAGAGGCCCGCCGTGATCATCCTCGGCTCCGGCCCCAACCGGATCGGCCAGGGCATCGAGTTCGACTACTCCTGCGTCCACGCCTCCTTCGCGCTGAGCGAGGCGGGCTACGAGACCGTGATGGTCAACTGCAACCCGGAGACCGTCTCCACCGACTACGACACCTCCGACCGGCTCTACTTCGAGCCGCTCACCCTGGAGGACGTCCTGGAGATCGTGCACGCCGAGACGCTGGCCGGGCCGGTCGCGGGCGTCATCGTCCAGCTCGGCGGCCAGACCCCGCTGGGCCTCGCGCAGGCGCTCAAGGACAACGGTGTCCCCGTGGTCGGCACACCCCCCGAGGCCATCCACGCCGCCGAGGACCGGGGCGCCTTCGGCCGGGTCCTCGCCGAGGCCGGACTGCCCGCGCCCAAGCACGGCACCGCCACCACCTTCGGCGAGGCCAAGGCCATCGCGGACGAGATCGGCTACCCGGTCCTCGTCCGGCCCTCCTACGTCCTCGGCGGACGCGGCATGGAGATCGTGTACGACGAGACACGGCTCTCCTCGTACATCGCGGAGTCCACCGAGATCAGCCCCTCCCGGCCCGTCCTGGTGGACCGGTTCCTCGACGACGCCATCGAGATCGACGTGGACGCCCTCTACGACGGCACCGAGCTGTACCTCGGCGGCGTCATGGAGCACATCGAGGAGGCCGGCATCCACTCCGGCGACTCGGCGTGCGCCCTGCCGCCCATCACGCTCGGCGGACACGACATCAAGCGGCTGCGCGCCTCCACCGAGGCCATCGCGCGCGGCGTCGGCGTACGCGGACTGATCAACATCCAGTTCGCCCTGGCCGGTGACATCCTCTACGTCCTGGAGGCCAACCCGCGCGCCTCCCGTACGGTCCCCTTCACCTCGAAGGCGACCGCCGTACCGCTCGCCAAGGCCGCCGCCCGCATCTCGCTCGGCGCCACCGTCGCCGGACTGCGCGCCGAGGGCCTGCTGCCCGCCCACGGCGACGGCGGCACGCTGCCGCTCGACGCGCCGATCTCCGTCAAGGAGGCCGTGATGCCGTGGTCGCGCTTCCGCGACATCCACGGTCGCGGCGTGGACACCGTCCTCGGCCCGGAGATGCGCTCCACCGGCGAGGTCATGGGCATCGACTCCGCCTTCGGCACCGCGTACGCCAAGTCGCAGGCCGGGGCGTACGGGCCGCTGCCCACCAAGGGCCGCGCCTTCATCTCCGTCGCCAACCGCGACAAGCGCTCGATGATCTTCCCGGCGCGCGAGCTGGTCGCCCACGGTTTCGAGCTGCTCGCCACCTCCGGCACCGCCGAGGTCCTCAAGCGCAACGGCATCAAGGCCACCGTCGTGCGCAAGCAGTTCGAGGGCCAGGGCCCCGACGGCGAGAAGACCATCGTCCAGCTGATCCACGAGGGCGGCGTCGACCTCATCGTCAACACGCCGTACGGCACCGGCGGCCGGCTCGACGGCTACGACATCCGCACCGCGGCCGTGGCGCGCGGCGTCCCGTGCCTGACGACGGTGCAGGCGCTCGCCGCCGCCGTCCAGGGCATCGACGCCCTCAAACACGGCGAGGTGGGCGTCCGTTCCCTCCAGGAACACGCCCAGCACCTGATCGCCGCACGCCAGGACTGATCAGCCGGCGGACGAGGGGGGCACCGGCAACCGGTGTCCCCCTCCTCATGACACCCGCCCTCATG
>NZ_QQNA01000265.1 GCF_003346515.1 Streptomyces corynorhini | reverse complement strand
GTCGACGATGTACCGGCCGCGGACACCGCCTGGCAACCTCCCCTGTCGACCCGCGGCCGGTACATCGTCGACGCCCATGGCTCACGCTTCCGGCTGAAGTCGGCCAACTGGGACGGCGCCCAGGGGTCGTGGACCGGCAGCGGCAGCACCGGCGACCCCGCCAACCACCACGCCGGGCAGAACTCCCACGGCATTCCGCTCGGCCTGGACCGCGCCGCACTGCCCGACCTGATGGCCGACTTCCGCGCGCTCGGCGTCAACAGCATCCGGCTCTCGTTCTCCAACGAGATGATCCACAGCACCGCTCCGGTGCCGGACGCCGCCGTGGCGGCCAACCCGCGGCTGCGCGGCAGCACCCCGCTCCAGGTCTTCGACAGCGTGGTGGCCGCGCTGACCGGAGCGGACTTCGCGGTCATCCTCAACAACCACACCAACAGCTCCCGTTGGTGCTGCGGCATCGACGGCAACGAGCGCTGGAACAGCGGCCGGTCGACCCAGCGCTGGGCGGACGACTGGGTGTTCATGGCCCGCCGCTACGCCGCCGACCCCCGGGTCGTGGGGGCCGACCTCTACAACGAGGTGCGCCGGGACATACTGGACGACCCCAACTGGGGCCTGGGCGACGACCACGACTGGTACGCCGCCTCCCAGATCGCCGCCGACCGCATCCTCACCGAGGCCGACCCCGACCTCCTCATCGTCATCGAGGGGATCAACTGGACCGGCCTGCCCGTCGACGGTCTGCCGCACGGCCGCCCGCAACTCAAGCCGGTACGCACGCTGTCCCACACCCTGGTGGCCTCGGACAAGCTGGTCTACTCCGCCCACTTCTACGGCTACACGGGTTCCCGCCACAGCGGCGCCACCGGCATCGGCGAGACCCACGACGCCCGCTACCAGGACCTCACCCGCGACGAGCTGTACCGGACACTCCGCGACGAGGCGTTCTTCGTCGCCGAGGAGAGCGGCAAACACTTCACCGCCCCCGTGTGGATCAGCGAGTTCGGCGCAGGCGCCCACGAGACGGGGACGGCCGCCCGAACCTGGTTCGGCAACATCACCGACTACTTCGCCGACCACGACGCCGACTTCGCCTACTGGCCCCTGGTCGGCTGGGAGGGCCACGACGACTGGGCCCTGCTCAGCTACGCCCCGGACGGGCGCCGGTCCGGTCTGCTCGACCAGGGCGACTGGCGCGGTGCGGGCTGGAGCCGCCTCATGTCCGGGCAGCCGGTCCCAGGACCCGTCCCCGCGACCCCCGTCCGGCGGCTGCTCACCACCGATCACGGCGACCACGTCCAGTCGCTGCTGACCCGGGCCACCGGCGACTGGGCGCCCGGAGCCTCCAAGGCCGTCTGCCCCGACGGGCTGCGCCTGATCGGCCTCGGCCACACCTCCGGCCGGGGGCTGTGCACCGATGTCACGGCGGGCGCTCTGCGCGCCGCGGACGGCGCCCACACCGTCGTCACCGACGAGCGCCACGTACCGCAGGGCGGTGACTGGGCCTCGGGCTACACCAAACTCCAGTGCCCCGCGGGCCAGTTCCTCATCGGCTACGGGCATCGCGGCGGTCGCACGGCGGCGGCCCTCTGCGCCCCGGCCCGCGCCTCGCTCGGAACGGGCGCGCGGACCGTGTGGTTCGACCGGTCCGACAACCGCCCCGCCGACGCGGCCGGGGGCGACTTCGCCGAACGAGACTACAAAGGCCAGTGTGCCGACGGTGAGTACGCGGCCGGAATCGCCTTCACCGGCCGCCTGGGCAGCTCGGCGGGTCCCGCCGCTCTGCTCTGCCGCACCCTGACCTGAGAGCGCGTCGGCTCGTCCGGGGCGCCCCGGACGAGCCGCCCGGCCCCGGCCCCGGCCCCGTCAACCCCTGGTACCCCGAGGGAGAACGGGGACCTGATGCCGAGCGGTGGGGATGCCACCACCGCGGCCCCGTGCGCGCGATGCGCGTCTCTGGAACCAGGAGACGAAGGCGAAGGCCGCCCTGGTGAGGGTCACGGAACGACTCGGTGGCGGCGTCTAGACCGGGACCGGCCATGTGAGGTCCCGTGAGGCATGAGAGGGTCTGCCAGGTGAGCGAGACACCACCGAAGACCCTCCAATACCGTTTTGACGGGCCAGAAGGCGCTCCTGTACTGATCCTGGGTCCCTCGCTGGGCACCACATGGCACATGTGGGATCGCCAGGTGCCCGAGCTGGCCCGCCAGTGGCGGGTGCTCCGCTTCGATCTGCCCGGTCACGGCGGCGCGCCCGCGCATCCCGCCACCAGCGTCCCCGAACTGGCCGAGCGGCTGCTCGCCACCCTCGACGGTCTCGGCGTACAGCGCTTCGGGTACGTGGGCTGCTCCATCGCCGGGGCCATCGGCGCCGAGCTGGCGCTGCGCCGGCCCGACCGGATCGCCTCGCTCGCGCTGGTGGCCGCCTCGCCCCGCTTCGGTACCGCCGACGAGTTCCGTCAGCGCGGGGTGATCGTACGGGCCAACGGGCTCGACCCGATGGCCCGTACCGCGCCCGAGCGCTGGTTCACCCCCGGGTTCGCCGCCGCGCAGCCGGCCATCGTCGAGTGGGCCGTCCAGATGGTCCGCACGACCGACCCCGGCTGCTACATCGCCGCCTGCGAGGCGCTCGCGGCCTTCGACATCCGGGCGGAGCTGGGCCGTATCTCCGTACCGACCCTCGTGCTGGTCGGCGCCGAGGACCAGGTCACAGGACCGGCCGAGGCGCGGACCCTGGTCGCAGGGATCCCGGACGCGCGGCTGGCGCTGGTGCCCGGCGCCTCCCACCTCGCGCCCGTGGAGCAGCCCGCGGCCGTCACCGACCTGTTCGTCCGCCATTTCTCCACCGCCTGGTTCAACCCCTCCGACACGGCGACCGGGCTGACGGTGATGCCCGACCGGATGACGCAGCCCTTCGTCTCCGCACCGGCAGGCCCCGTCGCCGAGATCGCCCCCGCGGAACAGCCCCGCGCCGTCTCCAACGGCCGCGCGGACCCGTACGAGGCGGGGATGCGGGTGCGCAGGGAGGTCCTCGGGGACGCCCACGTGGACCGGGCCACGGCCGCCGCCGACGGCTTCTCCGGCGACTTCCAGGAGCTGATCACCCGCTACGCCTGGGGCGAGGTCTGGACCAGGGACGGCCTGGACCGCCGTACCCGCAGCGCGGTGACGCTGACCGCGCTGATCGCGGGCGGCCATCTGGAGGAGCTGGCCTTCCACACCAGGGCCGCGCTGCGCAACGGGCTGACCCCGGCCGAGATCAGGGAAGTGCTGATCCAGACCGCCGTCTACTGCGGCGTTCCGGCGGCGAACACGGCGTTCCGGGTGGCCGGGGCCGTCATCCGGGAGGAAACGACGCCCGAGGCGTAGCAGGATGGTGGGTGACCGCTACCACGACGGTGCACGAGGGGGGGCACGGCGACGAGAGAGGCGGCGAGCGCGGTGAGGCTCACCAAGAGGACCCACGCCTGCGTACGGCTGGAGAAGGACGGGCGCACGCTCGTCATCGACCCCGGCGCCTTCACCGAGGAGGACGCGACCGCGGGCGCGGACGCCGTCCTCGTCACCCACGAGCACCCCGACCACTTCGACGAGGGGCGGCTGCGGGCCGCGCTCGAAGCCGGCCCCGCCGCCCGGCTCTGGACGCTGCGCAGCGTCGCCGAACAGGTCTCCGCCGCGTTCCCCGGCCGGGTCCACACGGTGGGGGAGGGCGACACCTTCACCGCGGCTGGATTCGACGTCAGGGTCTACGGCCGGATGCACGCCGTCATCCACCCGGACCTGCCGAGAGTCACCAATGTCGGCTATCTCGTGGACGGTTCCGTCTTCCACCCGGGCGACGCGCTGACCGTACCCGACCATCCGGTCGACACGCTGATGCTGCCCGTCCAGGCACCGTGGAGCAAGCTCTCCGAGGTGATCGACTACGTGCGCGAGGTCAAGCCGCGCCGTTCCTTCGACATCCACGACGCCCTGCTCACCGACCTGGCGCGGCCCCTCTACGACCGGCAGATCGGTGCGCTCTGCGGCGCCGGGCACGGTCGGCTGGCCCCGGGCGAATCCGTCGACCTGTGATCGCCGGAGGGGGCGCTGTCGTACCCCGCCGATAGGCTGTGCTCATGCGCATCGCCACGTGGAACGTCAATTCGATCACCGCCCGGCTGCCCCGGCTGCTGGCCTGGCTGGAGAGCACCGGCACGGATGTGCTGTGCGTCCAGGAGACGAAGTGCGCCGAGGCGCAGTTCCCGGCCGAGCGGCTGCGCGAGCTGGGATACGAGTCGGCGGTCCACGCCACCGGCCGGTGGAACGGGGTGGCGCTGGTCTCCCGGATCGGTCTGACCGACGTCGTCAAGGGCCTGCCCGGCGGCCCGGAGTACGAGGGGGTGGCCGAGCCGCGGGCGGTCTCGGCGACCTGCGGCCCGGTCCGCCTCTGGTCGGTCTACGTGCCCAACGGCCGCGAGGTGGGCCACGACCACTACGGCTACAAGCTCGCCTGGTTCGAGGCGCTGCGCGCGGCCGTCACCGAGGACGCGGCGGGCCTGCTGCCCTTCGCCGTGCTCGGCGACTTCAACGTGGCCCCGGCGGACGACGACGTCTGGGACCTGTCCCGGTTCGAGGGCGCCACGCACGTCACCCCCGCCGAGCGGGCCGCGCTCGCCGCGCTGCGCGAGGAGGGGCTGAGCGACGTGGTGCCGCGTCCTCTCAAGTACGACCGCCCGTACACCTACTGGGACTACCGCGAGCTGGGCTTCCCGAAGAACAGGGGCATGCGCATCGACCTGGTGTACGGCAACGCGCCGTTCGCCGGTGCCGTCAAGGACAGTTACGTCGACCGTGAGGAGCGCAAGGGCAAGGGCGCGTCAGACCACGCGCCGGTCGTCGTCGACCTCGACCTCTGACGCCGTCGGGCCGCCGGGCGCGGCGTGGCGGCGGATCGTTCGCCACACACGGTGGACGGTGGCCTCGGTGAGCAGGGGCGAGCCCAGGGCCGCGCGCAGCACCGGACGGCCGTCGACGGTGCTGGACGAGAGGAGGAGGGCCGGGTCCCCGGCCAGGCTCCGGGCCACCTCGCGGGTCCGCGGGTCGGTGTCGAGCCGGAAGACGACCAGGCCGAGCCGGTGGGTGACCAGGTGGAACCCGGCTTCGGCCGCGACGAGTTCCGCCAGGAGCGCGGCCATGCGCACATCGTGGCGGATGGCCTCGCGCAGCCCTTGGAGGCCGTGGGCGCGCATGACGTACCAGAGTTTGAGGGCGCGCATGGGCCGGCCCAGCGGGATCTGCCAGTCCCGGTAGTCGACCACCGCGCCGGTGTCGCTGGCCTCGTTGCGCAGGTAGGGCGGGGAGACGCTCATGGCCTCGGTCAGTGACCGCCGGTCGGAGGTCCACATCACGTTGCACGGGGTGCCGGTGCGCATCCACTTGTGGGCGTTGACGGCGTAGGAGTCGGCCGCCCCGACGCCGTCGTTGAGCCACCGGAACTCCGGGCACAGGGCGGCCGGGCCCGCGTAGGCGGCGTCGACGTGCAGCCACACGCCCTCCTCGCGGCAGATCCGGCCGATGTCCGCCAGCGGGTCGACCGCGCAGGTGCCGGTGGTGCCCACGGTGGCGACCACGATCGCCGGTACGCCGCCCGCCGCGCGGTCGGCGGCGAGCCGCTCGCGCAGCGCGCGCGGATCCATCCGCGCGGTGCCGGGCAGGGTGGGGACGACGGTGCTCTCGCCGAGACCGGCGACGCGGGCCGCCTTCGCCACGCAGGAGTTGGCCTGGTCCGTACGGTACAGCCGGTAGCGGCCCTCGGTGCCGAGGTCGCGCCACCGTCCCCGCGAGGCCCGGTGCAGGGCCGCGACGACGGCGACCAGCACGGCGGAGGAGGCGGAGTCCTGGATCACGCCCCCGCCGTTGCCGGACGTGTGGAGGAAGTGGCCGGGCAGTCCGAGGGCCTGGGCGAGCCAGTCGGTGACCACCTGTTCGAGTTCGGTGGCCGCGGGCCCGGTCGTCCACATCATGCCCTGGACCCCCAGCCCGGCCGTCACCAGTTCGGCGAGGACCGAGGCCGGGGAGTTGCCGGTCGGGTAGTAGGCGAGGAACGCCGGGTGCTGCCAGTGGACCAGGCCGGGCACGACGGTGTCCCAGGTGTCCTGGAGGATCCGGTCGAGCGGCTCGCCCTGTTCCGGCGGGAGCGCGGGCAGCGCGGCGACGGTCGCGCCGGGAGCGCGGCCCGGCCGCGTCACCGGCAGCCGTTCGTCCGCCAGGGCCCGCCAGTGGCCGACGAGGCGGTCGACGGCCTCGTGGACGGCGGCGCGGAACGGCTCAACTTCGTTACCGAGAGACATGGCTGCGAACTCCGAGCGATCGTGGGCTACCTTTCGTTCCGCTATGGAACGTCATATCCCGTTACTCGTCCTCGCTCCGCCCGACCGGCTGCCCACCGGCTTCGACGGCCTGCGCGCCGCCGCCGACGCCGGACAGGCCGCGCCGGACGCGCCCACCCACGCGCTGCCCGACCGGCGCGAGGCCGCCTACGACGCCTACTTCCGGGTCGCCCGCTCCGGCCACCCGCCGGCCCTGCTCCTCGCGGCGGCCCTCCGGGAGACCCTGCGTGCCGTCCGCGCCGGTCTCCCCGAAGCCGCTCACGAACCCGTGTTCGACGAGGTGCTCGCGGTCGCGGGCTTGACCGGGCCATCGGCCCCGGCCCCGGCCCCGGCCCCGGCCCCGGCCCCGGCCCCGGCACCGGCCCCGGTGCCGGGGCCGACAGCCCTGCGGCCGGGGCTCACGGCCCCGCTGCCGGTCGCCGCCGACGGGCCCGCGCGCTGGCTCCACGGGCACCGCCTCTTCTTCGCCCTCATCCAGGCCACCACCGTCGGGGTCGCGCAGGCCGTCCACGCCACCGAGCCCGCCGCCGCCGACCGGGGCGCCGGGGAGGCGGCCGTCTGCCTGCGGGCGTCCACGGCCGCGCTGCGGCTCGCCTCCGGCTTCCCCGCGAGCGACTACGAGGCGCTCGTCAGGCCCTCCATGGCGCCCCCGCACCAGCCGCTGGCCGGGTTCTCCGGACTCTGGTCCGCCGATCACCGCGCGCTGATCGACCAGCTGCGGGCCTGGGGGCGGACGCCCCGGGCGCGCGACGAGGGGAGCGCCGCCGGGCGGGCCCTGCGTGCGGCCCTGGAGGGGGCGTACGCGGCCCACGTCGGCGTCTGCCGGCGCTTCGTCGGCGCGGGCCCCTCCCTGCTGGGCGGAGCCCCGGACGCGGCCGCGACGCTCGCCGAACTCGGGACGGCCCGCCGTCGGCTCCTGAACTGACCGCCGCCCGCGTCGTCCGCGGCTCGCCCGATCGTCAGCCGCCCGCGCCTTGCGCTGCCCGCGTCGTCCGCCCGCGCCTTCCCCCGTCCGCCCGTCCGCCCGTCCGCCCGCCCGATCGTCAGCCGCCCGTGCCCATGCCACCGCCCAGGAGACCGCGCATGTCCCTTCCGCCCGCGCCCGGTTCGCCGTGTCCCGCCCGACGCCTCGTCCTCGATCCGCTGGTCGGGGACATCGAGGGCGAGCACGCCCGGCTGCGCGCCGCCGGGCCGCTGGCCGCGGTCGAGCTGCCCGGCGGGGTGCCCGCGTGGGCCGTCACCCGCCAGGCCGAGGCCAGAGCGCTGCTCACCGATCCGCGCCTGGTCAAGGACATCGGCGCCTGGCACGCCTGGCGGCGCGGCGAGATCCCCGCCGACTGGCCGCTGATCGGGCTGGCGAACCACGGCCGGTCCATGTTCACGGTGGACGGCGACGACCACCGCCGGCTGCGCGCCCCCGTACAGCAGGCGCTCAACTCCCGGCGGGTGGCGGGCATGCGCGCGCGGATCACCGAACTGACCCGGGAACTCCTGGACGCGCTGCCCGACGACAGGCGCCCCGTCGATCTGAAAGCGGCCTTCGCCCTGCCGCTGCCGATGACCGTCGTCAGCGAGCTGATGGGGGTCGGCCCCGGGCGGCGGGCCGGGTTCCGGGCCCTGTTCGACACGTTCCTCTCCACTCGGACGGCCCCCGCCGAGGTGGGCGCCAACCAGGCCGAGCTGACGGCCGTGATGCGCACGCTGGCCGACGCCCGCCGCGACCGCCCCGGATCCGACCTGACCAGCACCCTCGTCGCCACTCGCGAGAGCGACGACCCGTTCACCGACGAGGAGATCGTCAGCACCCTGCAACTGATGATCGGATCGGGCTACGAGACCACGGTCTGTCTGCTCGTGAACGCCGTCGTCAACCTCTCCGCCCACCCCGACCAGCTGGCCCTCGTCCGCTCCGGAGCCGTCGGCTGGGACGCCGTCGTCGAGGAGACCCTGCGCTACTCCGCGCCGAACTCCAACTTCCTGATCCGCTTCGCCACCGAGGACGTACCCGTGGGAGAGCGGGTGCTCCCGCGCGGCGACGCCCTCGTCGTGTCCTACGGCGCCATCGGCCGCGACGAGCGCCGGCACGGCCCCGCGGCCGGTGACTTCGACATCACCCGCTCGCCCAACCGGCACATCTCCTTCGGCCACGGCC